>NZ_CAMHWH010000002.1:0-317387 GCF_946188685.1 Streptococcus mitis | reverse complement strand
TATGGAATCTGTCCACGCAAAATCTTACTCATCAATCTTTTCAACCTTGAATACAAAGGCTGAGATTGAAGAAATTTTCGAATGGACCAATACCAATCCTTACCTACAAAAGAAGGCTGAGATTGTCAACGAAATCTACCTAAACGGTAGCCCACTTGAAAAGAAAGTAGCCAGCGTTTTCCTTGAAACCTTCCTCTTCTACTCTGGTTTCTTCACTCCCCTCTACTACCTTGGTAATAACAAACTAGCCAACGTTGCGGAAATCATCAAACTGATTATTCGTGATGAGTCTGTTCACGGAACTTACATCGGTTATAAATTCCAACTCGGTTTCAATGAATTACCTGAAGAAGAGCAGGAAAAACTCAAAGAATGGATGTACGACCTGCTCTACACTCTTTATGAAAACGAAGAAGGCTATACAGAAAGCCTCTATGACGGTGTTGGCTGGACGGAAGAAGTCAAGACCTTCCTTCGCTACAATGCTAACAAGGCACTCATGAACCTGGGACAAGATCCACTCTTCCCAGATTCAGCTGACGATGTCAACCCAATCGTTATGAACGGTATTTCAACAGGAACTTCCAACCACGACTTCTTCTCTCAAGTCGGAAATGGTTACCTCCTTGGTGAAGTTGAAGCTATGCAAGACGATGACTACAACTACGGTTTGGACTAAGGTCATCTATTTTATAAGTGATAAAAACATCATGGTTTGTTTAAAACAACCATGATGTTTTTGTTTTTGTTTTCTTTTGTTTTTTAAATTGATTGATTGAATACTTTATGATAAAATAGTAATAGAAATAGAGGTGATAACGATGTTAAAGCAGGAAAAACTAGATAATATTCTAGAAACGGTAAATACAAAGGGAACTATTACTGTAAAAGAAATTATGGCTCGCTTAGATGTATCAGATATGACTGCTAGACGCTACTTGCAAGAGTTGGCAGACAAGGATTTACTTGTTCGGGTGCACGGTGGAGCTGAAAAAATTCGCACAGGTTCCATTTTAAACAATGAACGTTCCAATATCGAAAAACAAAGCTTACAAATCGCAGAAAAACAAGAAATTAGCCGTTTTGCAGGCCATTTAATTGATGAAGGGGAAACAATTTTTATTGGGCCAGGGACAACCTTGGAATCTTTTGCCCGTGAACTTCCAATTGATAATATTCGTGTTGTAACAAACAGTTTACCAGTATTTCTCATCCTAAACGAACGAAAACTAACAGATTTGATTTTAATAGGTGGAAACTATCGCTCTATCACTGGAGCCTTTGTGGGAACACTAACCTTGCAAAATCTTGCCAATCTCCAATTTTCTAAAGCCTTCGTTAGCTGTAATGGTATTAAGGACAATGCGATTGCGACCTTTAGTGAAGAGGAAGGTGAATCCCAACGCATCGCCCTCAACAATTCCAATAAAAAATACTTACTAGCTGACAATAGTAAGTTCAATAAATTTGATTTTTATACCTTTTACAATATCTCTGATATTGATACCATCGTTTCAGATTCTAAACTGAGCAAAGAAACGTTTGAACAACTTTCAAAACAAACAAAAATTATTCTTTCTAAACCATAAAACTGAAGATTGATAAAAAATAAAATGCGTCATATCAAGAAAATAAGAATCTTGATATGACGCATTTTTGGATGAAGATTTTTACAAGGAGTTTCCTAGATTCTTTATGATTGTTGAAACGGCATAAAATCTGAATCAAAGGAGATATTATCCCGTTCTTCAGGACTGATAAAATTTAAAAAGATATTTTTAAATTCTTCTAGCTCATAGTCTGAATGGCAAATCCATTCTTTACCGGTAGAGACATACCATTTCCCAATATTTTTCAGCTCCTCATTAGTCAAACAAGGTATTTGAGAACATTTATCAAAATTGATGATATAAACTTTTTCATAAATTGATTGGATAAAATCTTTGAACATCTTTTGCCTCACAAGAATTCTATATCTAATTACTAATTCTACTAGTCTATAATCTGACTTTCCGCTACTTTCTTGTACCAGTGAGCTGATTTCTTAGTATAACGTTCTTGAGTTTCAAAGTCTACATAGAAGAGACCGTAGCGTTTTTCATAACCGTTTGACCATGAGAAGACATCCATTAATGACCAGATGAAGTATCCTTTGACGTTTGCACCATCAGCAATAGCATCAGACAAGACTTCCAAGTGTTGTTTCACATAATCAATACGACCATCATCGTAAACAGTGTTATCGACGAACTCATCTTTATAACCAAGTCCATTTTCAGTGATGTAAATCTTCTTGTAGTTAGGATAATCTTTCTTCACACGCATGATTTGGTCATACAAACCTTGAGGGTAGATAATCCAATCCCAATCCGTACGTGGTACATAGTCAGGAGCTACACGACGACCAACACCTTTGATTTGGTATTTAGAGCTTCCTTTCTCACCCTTACCATTATGGATAATTTCAGTTTCTCCATCAAATGCTTCCATCCAGTCACTCATATAGTAATTGATTCCAAGGAAGTCGTTCAAGTCTTTCGCAGCTTCTAATGCTGTGAAATCTTCTTCACGAAGATCCAAACTACCACCATTGACTGATAAGATATGGTTGACACCTTCCATCGTTTCAGCTGAATAGCGACCTAGATAAGTTGCATCCAAGATAAATTTATTGTGAATAATATCTTCCAACTCTGCTGCACGAACATCTGCTTGATTTTTAGGATCTAAAGGATACTTGGTTGGCAGGGCATGAACAACACCAATTTCACCTTTATAACCTTTATCTTTATATAGCTTGACTGCACGCGCATGAGAAACCATCATATTGTGGTGCGATTGGAAAACTTTGGCAAGGTCGTACTGAATACCTGGAGGGAATTTACCAACCAAGTATTGACCATCACCAATTGGCCCAATTTCATTAAAGGTTGTCCAATAGTTTACTTCTGGGAATTCTTCAAAACAGAAGGCAGCGTAGTCTACAAAATGTTCAATGTTTTCACGGTTTAAGAAGTCTCCATTTGAGTGGAGAGCTTCTGGCGTGTCAAAGTGATGAAGAGTTACAAAAGGCTCAACATGACGTTTGTGACACTCTGCAAATAGATTATGATAAAACTCAACACCTTTAGCATTTACTTGACCGTAACCGGTTGGGAAAATACGTGACCAAGCAATAGAAATTCGAATACCATTGACACCATACTCTTCTGCTAGCTTAAGGTCAACTGGGTATCGATTGTAAAAATCACTGGCTGGTTCTGCAGTGTACCAGTAGTTATCTTCAAGATATTTATCCCACGCTACTGGTCCTTTACCATCAGTATGTGTAGCACCTTCTGCTTGATAGGCAGCTGTTGCGCCACCAAAAATAAAGTCTTTTGGTAATGTTTTTGTCATTTTTTCACCTATTTCTTGATTTAAATAAAGTAAAAGTGAGAGGAGAGGAGTCAGTGAGCTATCCTTCTCCATCTCACTTCTTGTACCAAGTCACCGAATTGTGACATGAGGAGGTAAAAACGATATCTTTTTACCGACGAATTAACAAGGCGATTAGGAAATTCGCCATAGCGATTTCCGTAACGATAGGAGACTGTTTTATAGTCCCTATCGTTAATCGAATTGAGCTTGTACGAATGCAAGAGCACCTTTTCCATCACGAGTTAATTTGATGTATTGAGCGCCTTCTGTCTTGGCAAGTTTAATACCAAGTTTATCTGTTTCTGCTTTCATGTCTTCAAAGTTTGAAGCAACTTGAGGGGCAAGGATAACAAGATCAAACTCTGGCAACATTTCACGGTGAGCACCATAGCCACCTGCTGCTGCTTTCACAGGAACATTGTATTCTGCAGCTGCCTTGTTCAAAGCATTTGCAAGGAGACCACTTGTACCTCCACCAGCACAGAGAACGAGGACATTTGTTTCTTCAGTGATTTTATTTTGTGTTGCTTCTACACCCGCTTTCTCAAGAATAGCATCTGCTTTTGCAGTGTTGAAGTTTGCAGCAACTTTTTCTTTCAATTCATCATTAGATTTACCTGAACGCTCTTCTTCAAGAATTTGTTCATCATAGACTTTAAGGAATGGATAGTAAATAACTACGTCAACCACGATTAGAAGGGCAGCAAGAATGAATGATAGAACTTGGAAGTTCGTACCAAGAACTAGACCTAGTGGAGCTGGAGTTGTCCATGGTAGATTAGCAGTAAATGAATTCATTCCAAGAGTTTCAATGAAGAATTTAAAGATCCAAACGTTTGCGATTGGAGCAAAGATAAATGGAATGAAGAAGATTGGGTTTAATACAAGTGGTGCACCAAACAAGATTGGTTCATTTACACCAAAGAATGTTGGGACTACTGAAGCACGACCGATTGCACGGTTACGTTTTGATTTTGTTAACCACATGAACATGAATGGAACAACCAGTGTCGCACCAGTACCACCCATGGTAACGATAAACATTTGTGTACCAGAAGTAAGAATCTTGTCAGCGTGCATACCTTGTTGGAGAAGGTTCAAGTTGACTTCGGCATTGGCATAGGTAATTGCTGCGATAGCAGGTTCAACAATAGATGGACCATGGATACCAACAAACCAGAAGAATGCAAATGCACCAAAGATAATCGTAATACCTAGATAACCATCAGCAGCAGAGAATAATGGTGCAAAGAATTTACCGATTGATTCTGCTACGCTTGCACCAACAAAATGACGAGCTAGTAAATCAAGAGCATAAAGTGAAACAACTGAGAGAGTGAATGGAATCACATCTTTAAAGACTTGTGAGATATTTGGTGGAACTTCGTCAGGCATACGAATAGTGACGTTGTTCTTAACACAAACCTTATAGATGGCTACAGTAACAAAGGCAGCAAGGAAGGCTGAAAGCAAGCCTTTTGTTCCCAAGAATCCAGTAGCTAGACCATTTTCGATAGGATCAGCTGCTAACATCAACAAACCAACAATCGCTGCTAACAGTGTTGACATATAGTTGATTTGATTGGTTTTCTCCATGCTACGGTTTACTGAGTCAGTCAATGACTTAGCTGTTGTACCAGCTACCAAGAGAGCCAGAATACCCATAGAATAGCTATAAGGTTTCATCAGAAAGGCTACAACTTCATCAGACCATTTAAAGCCCCATGAGTTTGGTACAAAGGCAATCAAGATAAAAATACTTGAGAAGAGAATAACAGGCATACCTGCAATGAAACCATCACGAATAGCACGAAGATAGATATTACGAGATAGTTTCTCAAAGAAAGGTTTTCCTTTCTCGATAAATGCAATTAGTTTATTCATTATTTAACTCCTCTCTTATAAAGTTCGATTAAATGGTGCATTAGGTCTTTTAACAAGATAGTTGTCATCAAGTGGTCTTGGCCATGCATCATGGTCACACTATACGCTAAGTCCTCACCAGAAGCTTCCTTAGTCAATAGACTTGTTTGAGCATGGTGAGCCTCTGCGATACAGCTACCAGCTTCCTCAACTAGGTTATCGGCTTTTGTAAAATCGCCAGCTTCAGCAGCTTTCAAGGCTTCCAATAGTTTTGAACGAGCATCGCCAGCATAGGCTACGATTTCAAAACCTAACAATGTTACTTCTTCTCTATTCATGATAGAATTCTCCTTATATAGTTTTAAATAAATTTTTATGACAATAAACGTTGGATATGTAGAACTAGATAAACTCGTTCACTTTTATACAAATCAAGACCCGTATATTCCGTAATCACATCATAGATCTTGGAACCAATCTCGAACGCTTTTGGATAGGATCGTTTGATGTGGTCTTCCATATCCAGAAGTGATTGGTTATCATCTCTAGATCTGTCTAAATAATCCAAGAAATAATTCAAATGAATCATAAAACGATCATAGAAATGATTATTCTCTTTGGTTCGTTGAATTGCATAACCCTTTAGCACTTCTTCAACATTCCTGAGAATTTCTTTCCTCTTATCAATCGACTCCACAAGTTCCACTTCATTTTCACCTTCGGCATTAATGAAATGATAAGCAATCCGAATAATTTCGTCCTCAGGAAAATGATCTGCTAGCTTCTGACGGTAAATTTCAAATGCTTCATTTGCGATTTGAAAAGCGACAGGATACTTAGTGGAAATATCTGGCAGATTACTATCCTTGTACCTTCCTTGTGCTAGAGCTTGGTAAGAACAGTAAATATGATCTGTCAAGGTTACGTAGAGATACTCTTGAATCGGATAATGATATTTCTTTGATAGCTTATCAATGATTTCATAGGTCACTGTGATAAAATCAAGCGGAACATCTTTGAGGAGAGTCATAAAGTTTTCTCTGGACTCTTCGGTCTTCATCCGAAAGATTTTCTCAACCTGATGTTCAGCAATCAAATCCCCTTTCTTCTTTCCAAATGCAATCCCCTTACCAATCACAATCACTTCTTCTCCTTTATCATTTCTGACAAGCGAGACATTGTGATTCATTGGATTTAGAATTCGATACATGTCAACCTCCTTTTGTATCTTAAAGGTATATGAGTACAAAAAATGACCACAAATGAACTAGAAAATCATCCGATTTCTAATTCATCTGTGATCATGCCTAATATTACTTAGTAACACTCACCTTGTATTAACTTGTGATTTAAGTGTAGCACAAGTAAGTTATTTTGTAAACCTTTACATACAACTTTTTTTAAAAAATTTTTAGATTCATGTTCCTAACCTAGGAGGACTTGCTTACACGCGTTCTTTCCATGAAGTCGCTGTTGTTTGAAGAACTTTGTTCAATTCGTCAATGTTTTCAAATCCAGTTGTGCGAAGCCATTCGCGAGCTGCTGCTTCACCATCTTTGATGTATGCTTCAACTGATCCAGCCCATGTAGCACGGCCACAAAGAACTCCGTTAAAGTTTGCACCTGATTCATGAGCAAATACAAGAGTATCTTGGAAGAGTTTAGCTGATACACCAGCACTCAAGTAGATGTATGGCAAGTTAGTTGCTTCATCTTGAGCTTTGAAGAATGCTGCTGCTTCTTCACGTGTGTAAACTACTTCACCTTCAGCGAAGCCTTCAACATATTTAATGTTAACAGGAACTTCTACTTTCAAGACATCAATGTTAAAGCGTGGGTCTGAGAAGACTTTCATAGCACCAATAACTTTGTGTGGTTTTACTTTCGCGTATTCTACAGAACCTGCATCAGCAATTTTTTCATCGTAAGCAAGAATTTCAAGGAAGAATGGGATATCTTCAGCCACACATTCAGAACCGATACGTTCGATGTAAGCTTGTTTTTCTTGGTTGAGTTCGTCTGAGCTATCTACATCATAGTAAAGTAAGAATTTAACTGCATCTGCACCTTCTTCTTTAATACGTTTTGCAGACCAAACATCCAAGCAGTCTGGCAAGCGTTTTGTACTTGTTGTGTCGTAACCTGTTTTTTCATAAGCAAGAAGAAGACCAGCTTTTTCATCAAGAGCTTTAGTCGCTGGAAGTCCATACTCAGGGTCAAGAAGCATAGATGAAGCGTATTTAGTCAATTCATCTGCTACCAAGACTTTAAGTTCTTCCATTTGAGCAACAGTTGGTTCTTCTGTTTGGTGTTGAGCCATGAGACGTTTCAAAGCACCACGTTGGTCAAATGCAAGAGCTGAGATGATACCATTTTCATCAGAAAGTTTTTCTAAGCGTGCACGTTTTTGTTCTGTTAAAGCCATTTTATACCTCTTTTACTATTAATTGATCATATAGAGCTTGATAGTTGGCCATGTTGACATGACCAGTCATTTTTTCTTGAGCATTGAGCATACCAAGGACATTTGCCTTGATGAGTAATTCTGCATCTGATTCTTTGTGAAGAAGTCCTGAAGAAATTCCTGCTACAGTAGAATCTCCAGATCCGACAGGGTTGACTACCTGAATTCTAGGAATATCTACCTTGTAGAAAGTGTCTCCATGTTTGGCAAAGGCACCGTTGGCACCAAGTGAAACGATAATCCATTCAATACCTGCAAACAAAGGTTCTTGGAGGACTTCTTTTAATTCATCCAAATCCTCAGAAACTTCTCTTCCTAGAAGCTGGGACAATTCCTCATTATTTGGTTTGATGACTGTTGGTTTATGTGGTGATTCAAGAACCGCCTGAAGAGCTGCACCTGAGCAGTCCAAGACTACAGACTTGCCAACTTGATTAGCAAGTTCTACCAAGCTCGCATAGTAATCAACTGGAAGGCCAGCTGGCAGACTACCTGAGATAGCTACTACTTCAACTGACTCTAGGAGTTTTTTGAAATGCTCCAAAAAGTCTTGACCTTCCTGTTCCAATACTTCAGGACCTTTTTCAAGAACTTCTGTTTGGTTGTCACCGTGGAGAATAGCGATACAGTTACGAGTCTCTCCCTGAATTGAGAAGAAATCTTTCTTTACTTGATTATCGATATGTTCAACCAAAAACTCACCAAGTTTGCCACCCACTAAACCGGTAGCAAGAACAGAATCCCCAAATTCTGAAAGGACTCGGGTAACATTGAGTCCCTTACCACCAGCCGTTTTGGTTACATCCACCACACGATTGACAGTATCAATCTTCAACTCATCCAAGGGATAGGAAATATCGATGGATGGGTTCATTGTGACTGTTAAAATCATAAGTCACCTCTTAATCGTGGTATTCTCCGCGATCCCATTTTTCAAGGAATTCAGTGAAGAAGTTTGCGTCTGTTTGTTGAGCATTGTGACTTTCAACGTGTTCAATTTTCGCAATCAATTTCTTGTTTTCTTCAGATGGTTTGTATTCAGCATGGATGAAAGCTTCGATGATATCGCACATGAGCAATTCACCAGTAATCTTACCACCAAAACCGATAACGTTGGCGTTCAATTGTTCTTTAGCATAAAGAGCTGTTGTCATATCACGAACCAAGGCAGAACGAACACCTGGAACTTTATTGACAGCGTTGTTGATACCAACACCAGTACCACAGATACATACCCCAAGATCAGCTTGACCGCTAGTTACAGCTTCCCCTACTTTTTTACCAAAGATTGGGTAGTGAGTACGTGTATGGTCATATGTACCAAAGTCAATAACTTCATATCCTTTTGATTTCAAAAATTCTGAAACCGCCATTTTTTCATCTGTTACGATGTGGTCACATCCAATTGCAATTCTCATTAGTTATTCCCTCCGATTAATTATATAAATCTAATATCATTTATCCTTACTCAAGAAAAATCAAGATTAGCTTAGGAAGCGAGCTGCGAGCATAACTGAGGTTAGCTAAAGTGAGCTGACGACAGATTATCTTGATTTTTGAAGAGTATTAGCACATTTTGTTCAACATATCGACCCTGATTTGGTGACGTCCACCATCGTATTTACCGTTAACAAATCCTTTAGCGATGTTTTTAGCCAATTCATCACCAACAAGTTGTGCACCCATAGTGATCATACGTGAGTTGTTGTGACCACGAGTCATATAAGCTGAACGTTCGTCAGATACCTCTGCAGCAACCATTCCTTTGATCTTAGTTGCGACCATAAATGGACCAGCTCCATAAGCATCAATCACGATACCAAGGTTTTGTTCTTCTTTGTTTACTTCTGCAGCAACAGCAAGAGTCACATCAACAAAGTCTTGACCTTCAGCTGTAACATCCACAACGTGGAAGTTTTCTTTTTCCAAGAAGTCTTTCACAACTTCTTTCAATCTCAAACCTGCAGCATCTGCACCGATAACAATAGACATATTGTATACTCCTTTTTATTTTTCTAGGCTAGTAAAACCTTTTACAGTTAGCTGTTTACCTACAAAAAGCTTTCTAGCAGTTTATTGACACATTGGATTGAATGAGATGATTGACACCTTATTCAAGTATAGGAAATCAGTTTCCTAGAAATAATCTTTCCCCACGAAAGAGAAGATAACAAGTGATTGTTTGTTTGTGACAAACATCGTTTGTTGCTTACAAACATAATATACTCCTATTTCTTAAAAAAGTCAACAATTAATGTTTGTTTTTGTGGTTTTTTATTTAAAAGATTTCGATATCAAAACCAATTTGATCTATTTGACCAGGTTCTAGGAGACGAACATTTTTCTTATCTTCGAGATGATCTCCTTCTTCAAGGGATGTTGACAAGCCAGACCATGGTTCAAAAGCAATGAAAGGTCCTTTATTCAAAGTTGACCATATAATGAGATTTGGAAACTCTGTAAAGTGCACTTTCAATCCCTTATCATGTTTCCGAGAACGAAGCGCAATTGTTCTAGATTGCAATTCATCTAAGGTGACTGCATCTGTACTGAAAAGATCATAGCTGAGGTCTAATTCTTTTTGACCCTCTAGCCATGGACTTCTATCTTGAAAATCCAGCATACCCGTTTCTGGGAAAGGACGTGGAACAGAGCAAGTCTCTTCTTTCTCAAACTCTAAATAGTAATCTTCATAGACCTCGTCATCCAGTAGAGGACAATTAAATCCTGGATGGCCACCAATAAAGTAAGGCAGGACCTTGCTAGTTTCTTTATTAAATATTTTGTATTGAGTCCGTACTGTCTTGCCAGTAAGAATATAAGTGATTTCTAGGCGGAAATGATAAGGGTAGTTCTGATAGCTATTCTCATCGTCTTCAATTGCAAAAGTTACACTCTTATCTGTCTGTTCAACTAATTCAAATTCTTTCTTACGAACCAATCCATGACGAGGAATGTTTCCTTTGCTTTCCTGTCCCTTCTCATCTATATAGACGGCTGTATCCTCTCTCAAAGAACCACAAATGGGGAAGAGAACAGGAGCTTGTCCACTCCAATAAGTGGCATCCCCTTGCCACAAATACTCAAGTCCCTCAGTATCTTTTATAGAAGAAATAGCTCCACCAAAACTGTTAAATTCAACTCTTAATTGTTCTGATTTTAATTCAATTACCATTATTTTCTCCGATTTCTTGATAGTTTATAAAAAACTAGGCTGTCACTCCTAATGGTATGACAACCTAGTTTCAACAATTTACACTCTGCGAAAATCCAATTCAAACTTCGTCAGCATCACCTTGCCGTACTTTAGTACAGCCTGCGGCTAGCTTCCTAGTTTGCTCTTTGATTTTCATTGAGCTTACATTTTATAGGAGCGCATTATTTTGCTTTTGCTGCGTACTCTTCATTACGTTTGATCATTTGTTTTCTGTACCAAGCAAAGATACCGATATAGAATACAAGGAAGACTACAGCACCAAGGATTGCTTTGATATCACCAGTTGTAGTGTTACCAATTGTCCAACCAAGAAGTTTTTCGATTGGTCCTTCAAGAGTTGAGTGAGTGATCAATTGAGTTTCGCTCACACCTGCTGGGAAGGCACCTACACCTTTAGCAAGTTCTGTTGCAAATGGTGCGATAAGTGTACCTGAAAGAAGGAAGAGTGGCAACAAGAGTGTTCCGAAAATAATCATACGGAGCAATTTACCACGTGTTACAACCAAGAGAGCTGGAGTAACACCCATTGCGATGATACCTGCAAGTGGCAAGATACCATTTCCAACTTTTGAAAGAAGCACAGCTTCAATCAACATGATTGGTGCAAGTACGTTAGCACAAGCCCAGATTTCAGCACGACCAGCGATGAATGGCCAGTCAAGACCGATGTTGAATTTACGTCCTTGAAGACGTTTAGTAGCAACGTTTGTAATACCTTGTGATAGTGGTTCTACGGCTGCGATGAACCATGAACCGATAAGTGAGAAGAGTTCCAAAGATACACCGGCAGTCAAACCAAGAGACAACCATCCTCTGATAACAAGACGCCATTTATCTGCATCGGCAACACCTGCAATTGGATGTGGAGTTCCCATAATACCGATAACGATACCAAGAATGAAACCGATGAAGAATTTAGATCCCCAGAAACCGATTTTTTTGTTCAATTTAGCAGCGTCAAAGTCATATTTATCAAGTCCTGGGAAGAATTTTTCAAAAATCTTATCCAAAACCATGATAACTGGGTTCATCATGTAGTTCATGTGAGTTGATGTCATTGGTGATGAACTTGGTGCATTAAGAAGGTCATCAAATGTAGGTTTCATCAAGTCAGAGTTGATAATTTTCAACACACCAACAAGTACGATAGCTGCTGTAGCAATCAAGAGTGAAACCCCTTGGCTCACACCGTTATTGTCTGCATACCATTTAATCAAAAGACCTGTGATAGACAAGTGCCAGATATCGAAGATATCGACGTCAAGTGTATCAGTTTTCTTCATAGCAAGCATTACTACGTTGACAATCAACATGATAAGCAAGAAGTATAGTGTCCAAGCAGATCCCCAAGTGATTGTTGCAAGTGGTGCCCAACCAACGTCAGTGATACTCAATTGGATACCAGTGTTTTCAACGAATTTTGCAAGTGATGCTGAGAAAGCACCATTTAGCATACCGATGATAGCTCCGATACCAGTAAGAGCGATGGCAAGTTTGATACCACCTTCAAGCGCTTTGGAGAATTTCACTCCAAAAAGTAAAGCCAATACTGTCAAAATGATTAACATGATGACAGGCCCACCCATATCTAAGATAGGTGTGAAAAATTCTTTGATTAGGCCAAAGATTGCATCCATAACAGTTCCTCCCTTTTTATGTTATATGAATGTTAACAAATTAAAATTAGCTTAATCCGTGTTCTTTAATAGCTGCTTCAATATTGTCAAATACTGGAGCGCTCATTGCTGGGATACGGAATAAGATTGGTCCAGCTTCGATAACTGGAATACCTGGGTCAAAACCAAGATCTGTTGCAGCAATTGGTGTGAAGATGTCATAACCTTTGATAAGGTCTTCGTTAACGTCTTTGACCATTACCGCATCACAGTGAACATCGAAACCGCGGTTTGAAAGTTCTTCTTCAAGAGCACTTTTAATTTGGTGGCTTGAGTTAACACCTGCACCGCAGGCAGCAAGAATTTTAATCATATGGATTTCCTCCGATTTAATATTTTTAATAGACAAGATTATGCAGTTTCTTCAGCGATATAAGCATAGAGGGCTTCAGGATCAGAAATTTTTGATAGGTCTTCAAGATGACCATTTCCAGTAAAGAAGTCCATCAACTGAGCAAGAATGTTCGTTTGACTTGAACTTGAGTTATTAATGATAAAGAAGAGCAAGGATACCTCTACTTCCTTATCTGGTGCAATCATATTGTGGAAAGTCACCGGTTTCTCTAATCGAACAACCACAACTTTTTCAGCTAGATTATGAACAATATCTGTGTGAGGAATAGCTACATTTGGCAAACCCTTACCCAAAAATTCCATATCTAGGCCAGTTGGAAATGACTTTTCACGCGTGATCAAGGCTTCACGATAGGTTGGAGTCACGATTTCTCGTTCTTCCAATAAAGTTGCAACCTGATCAAAGAGATGTTCTTGATTATCCGCTTCTAAGCAAAACACAAGGTTTTTGTCAAAGAAATGATCTAATCCCATAAGGTTTTCCCTTCTTTCCATTAACTTTATGCTATAAGTATAACACTATATGAAATCGTTGTCAATATTTTTCTGTTGTTTTTTGTCTCTTTTTTTATATTTTTGTTGTTTTTGTATCTTGTTGTATAAAAACAAACATACAAACAAACACTTCAAACGATTTAATCCTATTCTAAATGCAAAAAAACAGGCCTATTTAAGCCTGTTTTACTATTGATTCTTATGTAAGTTTCCTGTGAACAAGAAAAACAATTATGATAACTTATTCTTCATCCATGCTCAAGACGCTAAGAAAGGCTTCTTGTGGAACTTCTACTGATCCAATAGCTTTCATGCGCTTCTTACCAGCTTTTTGTTTTTCAAGGAGTTTACGTTTACGAGAAACGTCACCACCATAACATTTAGCAAGTACGTTCTTACGAAGGGCCTTGATATCTGTACGAGCCACAATCTTGTGTCCAATAGCTGCTTGAATTGGTACCTCGAATTGTTGACGAGGGATGATTTTCTTGAGTTTATCAACGATGAGTTTCCCACGTTCGTAGGCAAAGTCCTTGTGAACGATGAAGCTGAGGGCATCCACCTTGTCTCCATTGAGAAGGATATCCATTTTCACCAGCTTAGATGGACGATACTCTGACAATTCGTAGTCAAAACTTGCATAACCACGTGTCGAAGACTTGAGTTTATCAAAGAAGTCAAAGACGATTTCAGCCAGAGGAATTTGATAGATAACATTGACACGGTTATCATCGATATAGTCCATCGTCACAAAGTCACCACGCTTGCGCTGAGCTAATTCCATCACTGCTCCGACAAACTCCTGTGGCACCATGATTTGCGCCTTAACATAAGGCTCTTCAATAGTCGCAATCTTGGTAGGATCTGGGAATTCAGACGGGTTGGACACATCCATAGACTCACCGTCAGTCAAATTAACCTTATAGATAACAGACGGAGCTGTCATGATGAGGTCAATGTTAAACTCACGCTCTAAACGTTCCTGGATAACATCCATATGGAGAAGTCCAAGGAAACCACAACGGAAACCAAATCCAAGTGCCTGAGATGTTTCTGGTTCAAATTGGAGACTAGCATCATTCAGTTGCAATTTTTCAAGGGCTTCACGTAGGTCATTGTACTTGTTTGATTCGATTGGATAGAGACCCGCAAAAACCATAGGATTCATCTGCTTGTAACCATGTAATGGCTCTGCTGCAGGATTGGTTGCCAAGGTAACGGTATCACCCACACGAGTGTCCTGAACCGTCTTGATAGAAGCTGCAATATAACCAACGTCCCCAGTCGCAAGGAAATCACGACCAACTGCTTTCGGTGTGAAAATTCCGACCTCGGTCACATCAAAGGTCTTGCCATTGCTCATGAGCTGAATCTTATCGCCAGGTTTAACTACCCCATCCATAACACGAACCTGGAGAATAACCCCGCGGTAGGCATCATAGACCGAGTCGAAAATCAATGCCTTAAGTGGTGCAGTCACATCGCCCGTTGGGGCTGGCACTTTCTCTACGATTTGTTCGAGTATTTCTCCAATACCAATACCAGCTTTAGCTGAAGCTAAGACTGCTTCGCTGGCGTCTAGTCCGATGACATCCTCAATCTCTGTACGAACACGCTCTGGATCAGCTGCTGGTAGATCAATCTTGTTAATGACTGGCATGATTTCCAAATCATTGTCCAAGGCTAGATACACGTTGGCAAGAGTTTGAGCCTCAATACCTTGAGCAGCATCGACCACCAAAATAGCCCCCTCACAGGCAGCTAAGGAACGCGAAACTTCATAGGTAAAGTCTACGTGCCCAGGCGTGTCAATCAAGTGAAAAATATAAGTTTCCCCATCTTTTGCAGTATAATTCAACTCGATGGCATTGAGTTTAATGGTAATCCCACGTTCTCGCTCTAAATCCATGCTATCCAAAAGCTGGGCCTGCATTTCACGACTTGAAACCGTCTCTGTTTTTTCCAAAATGCGGTCCGCTAGAGTCGATTTCCCATGGTCAATATGGGCGATAATAGAGAAGTTACGGATCTTCTCCTGTCGTTTTTTCAATTCTTCTAAGTTCATGATTCTCTTCCTTTCAGGGTATCTATTTATTATAAATTGTTTTTGACTTTTTGACAAGACCATACCCTGCTAGGAGTACTAATCTTCAGCGACAAAGCCGTCATTTTCGATAAAGTGATGTTCTGTCATTCCTTGCTCAGTAAAGACAATCCCATGAAGGACACCACCATAGACAGCTCCTCCATCCATCCCAATCTTGCCATCTTCTGTCATCCAAAGCTCAGCTGTACCTCGATCTTGCTTCAACAAACCATAGACTGGTGTATGACCAAAGACAATGGTTTTTCCAGTATGATTTTCGGCTTCGTGGAATGGTTTTCTGAGCCAGACTTTTTTATAATCTGTGGTTTCATGCCAGTCGTCCAAGGTCAAATCAATACCTGCGTGAACAAAGATATACTTGTCTGTCTCTACCACAAATGGCATTTGACGAATAAATTCGACTAAATCTGCCGCTTCGGTGGCAACACGCTTAGCATCTTCTACTCCATCAACCGGTGCATCCAAGGGACGACCTAGGATAGAGTTAATGGTTGTATCTCCACCATTGCGACGATAGTGGTCATAGCTTTCTTCTGGGTTATCTAGCCATGTCAAAAACATATACTCGTGGTTTCCTGACAAACAGATTGCCCCTTGATTATCGACCAAGTCCTTAACCATCTCTAGGACACGGCGACTATCCTCACCGCGGTCAATCAAGTCCCCTAGAAAGAGCAACTGGGTCTGACCATCCCATGTTTTGAGAAGGTCTTCCAGCATCCCAGCTTTTCCGTGAACATCTCCAATTACATAATAGTCTGTCATCTTATTTCTCCCTGTTTCTCAACAATTCTCTAGCTTGCGTCAGGGCTGCTTCCGTCACATCATCACCTGCCAACATCTTAGCAACTTCTTCCACTCGCTCTTCAACCGTCAAGAGACGAACAGTCGAAACCGTTGAATGCTCATTGCTAATCTTCTCAATAAAGAATTGGTAATCCGCAATCGCAATCACTTGTGGCAAATGGGAAATAGCCAGAACCTGACCATGTTGGCCAATCTTGTGAATCTTCTGTGCAATAGCTTGAGCTACACGACCTGAAACTCCTGTATCCACCTCATCAAAGACAATGCTAGTCTTGCCCTCTTTACGAGAAAAGGCAGATTTAATAGCTAGCATGAGGCGAGACAATTCCCCACCAGATGCAACCTTAACCAAGGGTTTAAAGTCTTCGCCAGGGTTGGTTGAAATGTAAAACTCAACCATTTCATTTCCCTCACGACTGAATTTGCCCTTGCTAAAACGAACCTGAAACTGGGCTTTTTCCATATAGAGGTCTTGCAGTTCTTGTTTAATCTCAGCTTCAAGCTGCTGAGCTAAGTCATGACGAGCAGATGCAAGCTGACCTGCCAAATCAACAAGATTGACTTCCAATTTTTTTAGCTCTGCTTCCATGTCTTCAGAAGAAAGGTTGTTGCCTGTCAAGAGATTGTATTCTTCCGTAATCTTGGCAAAATAAAGCAAGACATCGTCTACAGTCCCACCATACTTACGGGTAATGGTATGAAGGAGGTCCAAACGATTCTCAACCTGCATGAGTCGATTGCCGTCAAAATCAAGGTCCTCAATAATAGCTTCCAGACGTTTGCTAATGTCTTCTAAGACATAGTAGGTCTCAGACAGAGAACTTGAAATTTCACGGTATTCAGGGTCGTACTCTTCGACACTTTCCATGTCATTCATGGCTGAACGAACATTGGCCAGACTTGAAAAGTCTTCATTGTCCAACATGCTATAGGCATTGGTCAACGTATCCGCTATATTTTTATGGTTGAGAAGTTTCTCTCGCTCTTGGTTGAGAGTCAGGTCTTCACCTGCTTTCAAGTTTGCTGCCTCAATCTCTGCCATTTGAAATTCCAACATTTCAATACGAGCCTTGTGTTCCTGTTGGTTTTTCTTGACTTCCAGAACCTGCTTACGCATTTTTCGATAAGCATCAAAACTCGTTTGATAGGTTTCTTTCAATTCCCAAAAAGCCACATCGCCAAATTCATCCAACATCTGGATATGAAGTTGGGGACGCATTAATTCCTCTTGGTCATGCTGACCATGAATATCTACTAGATGTTGTCCAATAGCACGCAAAACAGACAGATTAACCATCTGGCCATTCACACGGCTAATACTACGACCATTTTGCAGAATTTCTCGACGGATGATAATTTCATCACCCAATTCCAAACCTTGCTCATCAAAAATTTCCTGCAAAAGGCGACTATTCTCAACTGAGAAAAGCCCCTCAATCTCTGCCTTTAGCGCACCATGACGAATAACATCTGTCGTAGCACGAGCTCCCAACATCATATTCATGGCATCAATGATAATCGACTTCCCTGCACCCGTTTCACCAGTCAGAACAGTCATTCCCTTTTCAAAATTGAAGGAGATAGCCTCAATAATGGCAAAGTTTTTTATCGAAATTTCAAGTAACATATAGACCTACCAATTTTTTACTTGTTCAAAGATTTCCTCAGCTAGACTTTCACTTCTGGCAATGACTAAAATCGAGCTATCATCAGCCAAACAGCTGAAAATCTTGTCCGCAAATGTCTCGATTAACTGAGCTTTTACAAAGGCTGTATTTCCTGGAATAACTTGGAGATTAATCATCTTATCCATCAATTCAGCTGACTCAATATTGTCTTCAGCCAGTTGCAAACTTTTTACGATTGATTTTGGCAATTCATAGACATAGGTGTTGTCTCTCAAAGGAATTTTGACAATCCCCAGTTCTTTGATATCTCGTGATACTGTTGCCTGAGTGGCAGTGATGCCTGCCTCTTTCAAATGTTCTACGATTTCTTCTTGCGTACCGATTTGATAATCTGTCACAAATCGTCTAATTTTTTCAAGTCTCTCTTTTTTATTCATTTTTAAATTGACTATGCGCCCTCTCTACTACTTCTTCAATCTCAGCAAGAACCTGATTGCTTGCTGACTCTTCTTTTTTCAAATACGCTAAAAACTCAATATTGCCATGACCACCTTGGATGGGAGAAAAATCCAAACCAAGGACTGAAAAGCCTTCCTCTACTGCCATAGCTGTGACAGATTCAAGGACATTTTGGTGAACCTTAGCATCTCGAATAATTCCATTTTTTCCAATCTGCTCACGTCCTGCCTCAAACTGAGGCTTAACCAGAGCCACAACCTGACCGGGATCAGCCAAGACTCTGTGCAAGGCTGGAAGAATCAGACTGAGAGAAATAAAACTCACATCAATACTGGCAAAGCTCGGTTCCTTTTCGAAATCAGTCTTTTCTGCATAGCGGAAATTGAACTGCTCCATGCTGACTACTCTTGGGTCTTGGCGTAGTTTCCAAGCCAACTGATTGGTACCGACATCGACTGCAAAGACTAACTCAGCACCATTTTGCAGCATAACATCGGTAAAGCCACCAGTAGAGGCCCCGATATCAATCGTTGTAGCTCCTTCCACTGACAAATCAAAGACCTGCAAGGCCTTTTCTAATTTCAAGCCACCACGGCTGACATACTTGAGTTTTTCACCCTTGAGTTTCAGCTCAGTGTCGTCCGGGATTTTCTCTCCTGGCTTGTCAAACCGCTCTCCATTCAGGACTGCTACGACTAGGCCAGCCATGACACCGCGCTTGGCCTGCTCTCGCGTTTCAAACAAGCCCTGTTTATAAGCTAGTACATCCACTCTTTCCTTAGCCATTGATTCTCAAACTTTCTACTACTTTCACAATCGATTCTATTTCAAAGGGAACCTGCTGGGCAATTTCTTCTAATTTGGCATTAGCTTGATCCAGAGTTTGGTTACAAAAGGCAATAGCCTCTTCCAAGCCCAACAAAGCAGGATAGGTTGATTTTTCTGCCTGCAAATCCTTTTGTGGTGTCTTACCGATCTCCTCAAAACTAGCTGTCACATCCAGCACATCGTCTCGAACTTGAAAAGCAAGCCCAATCAATTCACCTACAGTTTTAAGTTTTGCCTGCATCTCAGGTGCCAATTCGGCTATAATAGCAGCTGCTTGAAAGGGATAAGCTAGTAGTTTTCCAGTCTTATTAGCATGAATAGTCTGGAGTTCTTCCAAAGACAAATGCTGGTGTTCACCCTCCATGTCCAAAACTTGCCCTGCCACCATGCCTAGACTTCCTGAAGCAAGCGACAAATTGGCAATCAAGTCCACCTTGATCTGACTTGGCAAATATGCCTGCGCTATCAGGGCGTAAGGATCTAGGAATAAAGCATCTCCAGCCAAAATCGCCATAGCTTCGCCGAATTTCTTATGATTTGTCAAGCGTCCCCGACGGTAATCATCATCATCCATAGCTGGAAGATCATCATGAATCAAGCTCCCTGTATGAATCATTTCCAAGGCCGCAGCTACCTGCGCGTGAGCAGGTTTGATGGCAATATGCAAGGCTTCCAACACTTCTAACAGAAGAAAAGGTCGAATACGCTTGCCACCAGCATGAATGGAATAGAGAACAGACTCTCGCAAACTAGAGGCAAACTGCTGGTCTCCATAAAAGTCTTCTAAGGCTGACTCGACAAGAGCTAATTTTTCTTGCTTCTTCATTCAAAATCACTTTCTGTTCCGTCTTCTTGCATGACCTTGACCAAGGTCTTTTCAGCCTTGTCCAGCGTAGCTTGGAGCTCTTTTGACAAGACCATGCCCTTTTGAAAGGCAGCAATCGCATCTTCCAGAGCAATTTCACCATTTTCCAAACTTTGGACAATAGTCTCCAGTTCTGCTAGATTATCCTCAAATTTCTTTTGTTTTGACATCTTTAACCTCTAATTCTACTCGACCATCTCGCATCAAAAGCGTCACTTGGTCTTTTTTCTTCAAACTCTCAACCGAATCTACAACGGACTCTTCTTTTTTGACAATAGCATAACCACGCGCCACAATTCGACTGGTATCCAACATCAGCAAGGCTTCCGAAAGTCGCTTCACTTCAGCAACCTTAGAATCATAAACCAGCGCCATTTGGCTACGTAGGAGCTTATCCAACTGACCTAGACGATCTTGATAACGTTGGATTTTAGTAACAGGTGATAATTGAACCAGTCGATGCGTCCTTGCTTGTACTATCTGTTTGTTATCAGAAATCCGTGTTCGCAAACTTTGTTTTAAGCGCAGTTGCAGTTGGTCCAAGCGTTGCAAATAACTGTCATATAAGCGTTCTGGCTGTCTAAAGATAACAGACTGAGTGCATTTTTTCAAAGTTTCTTGTTTCTTCGATAGGACATTTCGGGCCGCTGTTGCCATCCGCTTTTCCTGATTTTGCAAATGAGCTAATAGATCCAACTTGGTCACAGGTGTTGCTAGTTCAGCCGCTGCTGTTGGCGTCGCAGCCCGTCTATCCGCTACAAAATCTGCCAAGGTCACATCCGTCTCATGCCCTACACTAGAAATGATTGGCAAACGAGACTCAAAAATAGCTCGTACCACAATTTCTTCGTTAAAGGCCCAGAGATCCTCGATGGAACCCCCTCCACGACCAATAATCAGCAAGTCCAAATCGTCCCGTTGATTGGCACGCGCAATATTTCGAGCAATTTCCTCCGCAGAACCTTCACCTTGAACCTTGGTCGGATAGAGAAGGATATCAACACCTGGAAAGCGTCTGCTGACGGTCGTGATAATGTCTCGAATAACGGCTCCACTGCGACTGGTTACTACACCAATTCTCTTAGAAAATTGGGGCAGAGGTTGCTTGAAGCGTTCTTGAAACAGGCCTTCTTCTGTCAATTTTTTCTTGAGTTGTTCAAACTGAATCGCAAGCGCGCCAACTCCATCAGGCTCTGCCTTTTCAATGATGATGGAGTAGCTTCCACTTGGTTCATAGACCTGCACACGCCCAATCACATTGATCTTCATCCCTTCTTCCAGGTCGAAACCTAATTTCTGATAAATCCCAGACCAGATGGTCGCTTGAATGACTGCATGATCATCTTTTAGGGAGAAATATTGATGAGTAGGTCGTTTACGAAAGTTGGAAACTTGACCAGTTAAATAGACCCGTTCCAAGTAAGGGTCTTTATCGAATTTCATTTTCAGATACTTGGTCAAAGTTGTTACCGATAAATACTTTTCCATCTCCACCTACTATTCATTTTCTTGCTCTTTCATGGGTATTATTATACCAAAAATATGCCTAAAAATCTTCATTTATGTACCATTATGAGGGAAAAATAAAAAAGGAGGCAAGGCCTCCACATCTGATTATTTGCTGTTTCGAGCTTCTTCCAAAATCTTAGCAATCTTGGTCGTCAACAGGTCAATAGCCACTGTGTTGCTGACTCCCTCAGGAATGACGATATCAGCATAACGTTTGGTCGGCTCGATAAACTGATGGTACATGGGCTTGACCACACCTAAATACTGGTCAATAACGCTATCAAGACTACGGCCACGCTCCTCCATATCACGCTTGATACGACGAATAATGCGCACATCATCATCCGTATCCACAAAAATCTTGATATCCATCAAATCGCGCAGACGCTTGTCCTCCAAGACCAAAATCCCCTCAACGATAAAGACATCTTGAGGCTCTTGACGATAAGTCTTACTACTCCGTGTATGCTCTGTATAGTCATAAGTTGGAATGTCCACCGGACGCCCTGCCAACAATTCCTTAATTTGCTCGATCATCAAGTCTGTATCAAAAGCAAAAGGATGGTCGTAGTTGGTTTTGACACGCTCTTCAAAGGTCAAGTGAGACTGATCCTTGTAATATGAATCATGCTCAATCATGGAAATCTTTTCATCAGGAAAATGCGATAAAATGGCTCTTGAAACACTGGTCTTACCTCCACCAGAACCACCTGTCACTCCGATAATGATTGGTCTATTTTGCATGCTATCCTCCGTTTTTTTATCCGTCGTCTATTCTATCACATTTTTTGCAAAATTTATAGTCTGATTTTGGGGCACTCATCTAATAAATTTTAATAGAAAGCATGGTATCTGCTTTGATTAACGAAACAAAAAGACTTTGCAATTTTTAAGTAAAAAGGTTTGATATCTATAACCAATTTCGTATAATCTTTATATACGGTTTTCTAAGACTATCTCTTGATTCAGATTAAATTGCTGATGCATGCTTTACTGTTCCCTCCACTGATTTTTGATTCATCTCTTTCAATTTTTTATGATTCTTAACTTCATTTTCTTCTACTATTTTGAGTTTCATCTTAAATAGCAATTATAGAAGCACAATCTTCTCCGAAATGCTCAAAACTTTTTCCACTTTCTATATAGTACTTAACAATTTCCTCTATTAAGCATTTTTTTCTTAACCTATCATCTTTATCTTCATCTTCTTTAAATAATTCAGGAAAATCAATAGAAAGCCCTTGTTTTTTTATCTGTTAGTAATAGAAAATAAGATCTTCTTTGTTATTTTTAACAAACATTTCTAAATCTTTCATTGTTTGTACTTCGTTCATATCATTCTGAAATTCTTGATTTGAAAAAGCAATATATTGAAAAGGCTGACGACGTTTGTTTATCTCCTTGTTTAATTTATAAATAACAGAAATATCATTTTCTATTTTTCTATTTAAATGCTCACATATTAGAAATCCAAAATAATTTTGATCAAACCAATACTCATCGTCAATCTTTTCAAATTCACTATTTTTACTATATGTATCTAATAGATGTTCTATGTATGACTTCAAAATAGATTTTGTTAAAGTTATTGGATTATTTGCTAATATGGTCAAAATTTTTTGAAACTCTAACTTTATTCTATGATTATATGTTTTTTCAATATTATAGTTAGTAATGAAATTTTGAATACGTTTATCCATAGGATTATCTTGATAGTAAAATTTAATATTTGGTTGAAAAATCTCATCTGTATCATTAAAGTTTACCTCAATATAATTCTCAATATCAAACTCTTCAAAGTAAGGATTAATTTCACTTTCTTCCTTTGTGACAGACCTTTTACTATGTTTAGAGGTATTGCACTCCCCACAACATTTGACTAGATTAATTGGTAAAATTGCAAGCCTAGGTTCACCAAGTTTTTGATCATTTTCCTCTTTCTCACTCTTAGGCATAATATGCTCGAGTGTTACTTTAGTTGAAAACACTCCTTCACAAATAGGACAAATTGCTTGATTATAGGTATTTTTTACAACTGCGAATTTTTGAAATAGGCCTTTTGAGGATGGTCGCACATACGTACCATACCATTTTGAATCAATATCACACTGTGATTGAATTAGATCAACATCTAATTCATACAATGAACCTATACTAGCTTTACTTTCATATTCTTTATCTAATTCTGTTAAAAAATTACGAAGCTCATCCTTATCGACAGTATCTGGTAATACAACTATAACGTCCTCTATAGATGGATATTCTTTAGCTACTCTTTTGATAAGACTTCACCCGCTTTCTCTATCTCCTCTTTCACTTCAAGATACTTCAGAAAAGCTTCATCACCTAGATATTGAATGTCTTTATCTGATAACAAGTTAACATCTTCTAAATCCTCTTGATTTGTTTCTTTGATTTTTTCAAAAATAACATATCTAAGGTCATTAAAGAAACTGTTATAACCTGTTTGTTGCAATGCCAAACCATATATGTTCTTGTATAGAGTATCTAAATTTTGACCATAGGTTTTGTAATTAGTATTTTTTAATTCGTGATTAGAATCTAACCTGTAGACATTACAATGAGGAATTTCTTGAATGATTACTGGAGAATGTGTAGCAATCAAACAAAAAGCTTTATTATTGTTCACTATCTCTGAAACAGCTCTAATGAATGCTTTAACCATAGGTGGATGCATGAACGTTTCTGGTTCATCAAAAATTACTAAACTTCCTTGATTAATACTTGAAACAAGCTTCGTAATATATAAAAGAATAGTTGCTTGCCCTGAACTTAAATTGTCTATTTTTTCTAGATCTTCTTTTATTATATCTCTATCTAAAAAAGCAATTTTGATATCTTCTACCCAAGTTTCAAATTCAAAGAACTCTATAGCTGACTTCCACTGAGTTAATTTCTTATTAGAAGCAACTAAGTCAAATAACAGACTCTGTATGTAGTAGGAAAAACTTTCTTTAATGCTTATTTCTGCTTCAAATCCTTGTTTTAGTTTATTATCAGAATCAAGATACTTTCTAGATTTCTCATGTAGATACATCTTAACATCAGTCAATAGTGACGCTTCTGCTTTCTTGACTACTTCTGGAATAGGAGGATGTTTTACGGAAACAAATCCTACTTTCTCATAAATAATTTCATCATCTGAATCTCTTTCTTTATCAGCAACCTCTATACTTTTGCCATCTCTATTAAAATGAATAATATTGTCAAATGGGCTTAATGAAAAGTGAAGTATCTGCGAAAACTTATTGTCTCCTTCTAAATGTTCCTTTATTATGTGATTGATTTTATAGGATTTTCCACTACCATTTCCACCAACCACTGCAAAAACATTCATTGGTAATTCTGACATTCTATTTTTTATGAAATGTAGTTTCCCTTTATCTACACCATCTTCTTTAAAACTATAGTTTATAGAGTCTACCCTATCATCTACTACCTCCTTTATATTTGAGTGAGTTAATTTTTCATCCTTCGAATAATATACCTTAGAATCAGTATATCCAAAAACAGTTAATGGATGAAATACTTCCTTTATTTCTTTTATAGTAGTTGTTCTTAAAAATGAATTATACAAAAAACTATGAAACTTACCATTTGGCGGATTAAAAGCAAGAGTTCCCTCTTCTAAATCTGACTCTAATAAGTATTTTTTAGCAAACGTATCCAATACACTTATGTTATATGCGAGATCTCTTGATCGATTATACCATTTTTGACGACTTTCATAAGAAAGATATTTTTTTAAAAATTCATAGTACGCCCCTTCTCCCAAGGAACAAAAATTCTCATTTGGATATTTTCCTTTGCCACTTTTTAAATAATTCTTAGTAACGTCATTATTTGGATTAACTCGTAGCTCAAAAGTTTGTTCCCAAATCGTAAGATTTAAAATCATCTGATATCCATAATCGTCCCACTTATTAGGTTCTAGGCATATCTGATCTACAAAATCATCAAAACTTAGCGAAATAATTCCCTGCAATGTCTCTAAGTATTTCTCACTATTCTTTTCAACTTTTATAAAATGGCATGTAAAAAAGTCTTGTTCAATAGTAAAGTAACTTTGTCCAATATGGTTTTCAAATTCTTCAATTTTATTATCTTTTGTAATTTCAATATTTCCTGTTTTTGGAGGAGCTGTCAGTTCTGTGATAACAAAATAATCTCTTAAATCAGACTTCCAATCTATCGTTGAATCAGAAAAGTTACTTATAATTAAAAATCTTTTTTTAGTTTGTTTTGAAAATTTAGATTTTAACTCTTCAAAATCATATTGAACCAATATCCGAAAATACTTGTTTCTAGAAAAGCTCTTTCTATTCTTTCCCCAATCAATCTCCGAGTAATCACTTCTAATTTTTTCAATAATTTCACTTACACTCATTTTTAAGAAATTCCTTTCAGTTTATTACTGTTATTATATCAAAATAAAAACACAATGTCCTAGCTTTGGATGTATTCGCTTTCAACTTTTTCCCTCTTCGATACTGATATTAATACTTAGTAATAACTTACCCAAATCTATTAATGAGGACTTAAAAAGACAGCAATGACTAGCTAAAAACCTTTCTTGGCTTGTAAAGATTGTCCCGTTTTTCTAGAATGGCTAGCAATTTATCATCTTCAAAGGCAGCTAATTCTTGTTCTGTTTGGTCGAGCTCGATAAAACGACCAAAGCGCACTTCTGTAGCCTCTTCTTGAGTTAGGGAAACTTTGACAAGGTCGCCTGTCCCAATCTCGAGCGGATATAGAAAATCGACTTGTCCTCTTTCAACTTTTTCAGCAATTTCTTCCAAAGTAAGAGCATCCTCAAGTTGCAAACCTGCTGCACTAGTCCGTGTCAGATGTGACATATGAGCCGCATAACCAAGCTTCTCACCTAAATCAACCGATAAGGTACGGATGTAAGTCCCCTTGCTACATTTTACACGAAAAGTAAAGCGTGCAAGATGACCCTCATAAGAAATCGGACTTGTCCGCTCAAATTGATAAATGGTCACCTGACGTTCTGGACGTTCCACTTCCTGACCAGCACGCGCATACTCATAGAGCTTACGACCATTGACCTTAACAGCCGAATACATAGGTGGAATCTGAGTAATAGGCCCAGTCAAGCTAGCAATCGCTCCATCGACAATTTTTTCATCCAGGGGCGACAAAACAGGTGTCTCTGCGACCACTTCCCCACTAGCATCCTCAGTCGTCGTGGAATAACCCAGAGTGATTTCCCCCTCATAGACCTTACCCTCGTCCTGCATAAACTCGACCATGCGGGTCGCCTTGCCAACCGCAATGGGCAAAACACCCACCACATCCGGATCCAAGGTTCCACCATGACCGATTTTCTTGGTTCCCAAAATCTTACGCAGCTTAAAAACCGCATCATGCGAGGTCATCCCCGCTTCTTTTTTTAAGTTGATAATACCGTTCATTTTTGCTTTCTAATTCCCTTTTCACTTTACATCAACATATTCTATCTTAGACAGATTTTAAAACTATATCAGCTCATTTTTCTAAATACTTCCTAGCTTCCTGCACATAGAAAAGCTCTGAGTTTTCATGTGCTATGCTTTCAAACAAACTACGAGCACGAGCCTCATCTCCTTTTAGCTGGGCATTGAGAGCGCCGTAATAAGAAAACATGATTCGAGCTAGCTTACTTTCTGGCTCAGTAATGTCAAAGTAGTCGTTTGATATTTTATTGCAATAGATATCAACAATAGCCTTTAAACTCAAAATTTCTTCCTGATATTTAAAAATTTTTGATTGAAAGTTACTTGTTAGACCTTCAATTTCTACCATTAATTCTTGCAATTCTAAACAATCATTCAAATGAACCAAGTTTAGGATGCTATAATACTTGATATTAAAAACATAGTACAGATTTTGGGATTTTTTTAGATTACTATTTTTTATTTTATTCAGCAATTCTAAACTATCTTGGAATAGTCCTCTATAAAAGGATACTTTTGCATTTGCCAAATATTTGGGAAGAATCTGAACATTTCTATTTAAAGAATTTGCATCAGCTCTAGCAACTATATCCTGATACTTTGCTAAATTGATATCTTGAGATAAAATATCAATTAAAACTTTATCAAGTAATAGTTTAGATAGAAGAATAAACAATATAAGAAGGACAAGAAATATTGTTAATACCTTTGTGTAAGTGGTCGATGAATGGTTAAAAATATAGACATAAGCAATTACTGTTGAAAACACTAAAAAATACAGCAAATATTTAAATATAATTTTAAGAAAAATTAATTCAATTTTATCAGCTGACCATGTTCTAATAATTTCTATAGTTCTTTTCATATAACACTCCTGTTTTTAAGATAATCTCACTCCCCCTTCAATGCTTCAAACTTCGCTTTCATGGTTGGATTTTTACGGGTCAATTTTTACTGAGGCGTCGTCTACCTTTTATTCTCTTTTTTACAAATTTTAATTAACTATAATTCTTTGTAATTCCTCAATCTCTGGAGGAGGACAATTGTTCTGTTTTTGAATATGTTGTAATACATTTCGTCTTTCATCTAAAGATAATAATGGGAGTATACTTTTGATGCCATCTAGATAGAAAATATCATTCTCTATCTTATCAGTCTCCACTAATTTCAGAAACATTTTTTTCAACAAATCAAAATTGTTAAGTTCTTCATGATTTAATTTATAATTCATTCCTCGTAAAGATAATTTCTGATTATAAGTTGTTACATAATCACTTAATTCCTCTATGAATAAAGCAAATCTATTTTCTTTAAGATTTTCATTATATAATAAATAAAAAATTGTCACCAGATAGTTCGCACTTGAGTCAGATTTGAATAATGCTCGCAACCATTCTTTAGAATATCTAAATTCATAGTCTTCTGTAAAAATGATATTTATCATTTGACTATAGTTATTCTTTGATATAGAAAACGAATCAATAGTTGGATCTACCCTCTCTAAAGCAACTAGATAAACTTTATAAAGAATTTGATTGTCCTCAATTTTTTTGTATAGAATATCCCTTACTACATCTGTGAAAACATCCGCAGCTTCGACAGTAATTGTAGAATGATAATACGCAAATCCTAAAAAGGTGTTGTAAGTTACATTGATTCTGTTTGGATTGTATTCATTTAATAAAATACCTTGAGCAAACTCCCTATAATCGGTATCTATTACTGAATTTATTATTTGAATAATTACATCTCTATAACCTAAATGATTTATAAATAATGATATTAAACATTGAAAATATGATCCCATTTCACTATTTATAAAATGAAGTATATCTAATTGTTTATTATCACCTTTTGGTGTTGAGAGTTCATTCACATTGATACTAAGTAATTTTTCAAAAATATCTATATCTGTATTTTGTTGTTTTATATGATATTCAAAAAATTTCCGATCGTTAGAATCAAAACTTTCTTTGTTAAATCTTTTTAAATATTTTTCTCTAACAATATTTCTCAAATTTTCTTCTATTTCAGGAGAACTGATAATTTTTACATATAATCTCTTATATTTTGGATATAAGTCATCTATATGATTTTTCAATAAATCAGAAACCTTTTTAGATATTTCATTTGATTCTTTTAAAACAGTAATCAAGAAATTTTCCGTTTCATTTATCGTCTTTTCTTCCAAAAATGAAGAACCTCTTTGTTTCATTTCGGCGTTGACTAATATCTCTAATACTCTAGATTCATCGTACTCTACAAGATTTTCTTGAGTTAAATATGAAAATTGTGAAACACAACCTTCTTCTAGTGAAGATATCCAATTTCTATAAGGTTCTTTTGGTATTTCAATATTTTTTTCTCTAATAATACTTCTGTGTTCTTTGATAAAAGTGTTTAATTCCTCTCCAAAGTGAATATTTGAAAAATCAATTTTATCAATTAACCTCTTGATAAATTCTAAATCCAAATTAATTTCATTATCCAATTGAACAAGCAATTTTTGAATTAATATAGTACTTATTAAGTCTTCAGAATCACTTTCTAAAAACTCTTCCTCTTCAATAAATAATTTTTTGGACTTTAGAAGATCATAAAGAAATTTAACAACATCATACTCTTTTAATTGATACTCTATAGAGTAGTAATTATAACTTGAAAATTCTGGATTATTTAGTATGGAGATTAATTTATTAACACATTCGTAATTTAAGTTAACTTCTACTTCACTATCTTCCTCTATATATAAATCACGATTTTGCTGTTCAAAAGTACTTACTAGCCAGTAACCCAAAAGAGTTTTATCTTTATTAAAGTTAGAATTAACGATATATCCCTCTTTGGATATAATTTCTCTCAGTTCATTAAGCTTATTATTATTTGTAAAACTAGAAATTTTATTATCTATCGCATAATTATAGACAAAGAATACATCATCTATAAAGTAATTTTGAGAGCCCTCATAAATTATTTTATAAATCACATCCCACTCATTATCACTTAACTTTTCAATATTCTTAACAATAAACTTCCAAAATGCAAGGACAAAATTTTTTTTAATTACTGTTAGAGTTTCACCCCGAAGCAGAGCATTTAACATTAGCTGATCTAGTTGATTATTATCATTTTCAATAACCTTATCTAAAACAGAGCTTAGATACTTAAAATCATTAGAAATACTATCTAGATTTTTATTATACTCTTCTTGATTTATAGAAGGATTCAAAAGATTGTTCCACTGATTATAAAAATCATGTATGCCCAATTTTTCATTAATATCAGCAACTAATTTTTTTACAAAAAGAGGTAATTTCTCAAATTCATCTCCGTACCAAATAATCTGAGTATGGTTTTCTGAGCTAAAAAATCCTTCAACAACACCTCTATAATGTTCATCAGCTCTCTGATTACCTGTGTTCTCTGACTTCATCAAGGCATAGTTCTTACTATCTTTACAAAGTAAAGATAAAATTTCATCTTCTTCAAGACCTGCTCCAATAAATAAAACAGTAGGTTTTGTCTCTTTAAACCATGTTACTAGATTTTCAAAATTTTCCCTATTTTTTAAATAGGTTTTTGAATAATCTGCGGATGAACTTACAAAATACTTTACATCACAATCTGGTGTTCCATGGATATGTAGAACATCACCAAATTGTAGCTTCCCTTTCTTGTTCTTAGTAAATTCATTGAGATCATTAATAGTAACTACAGAATTTTTTAAACGTTTAATATGATTTTCAATTTCATAGTCGTAGTTAGAAGTAATAAATATTGCATTTAAACTCGCTAAAGATTCTACTGTTTGGTTAACTATTGAATATGGTAGCAGATTTTTAAAATATCCTTTTTCAAAATCTAGTCGTCGCTTTTCAAAATCTTCACCAAAAACTTTTTTTAATTCATAGTTTACTAGATCCACTTTACGTTTATTACTAATACTAGATTTGCTAATTAAATCAAAAACTACGTGATGTTCTCTTCCAAGCCTTTTTTCACCACTTACCGATAAAACTTGTCCTTGCCAATACTTAATAAGATGTTCAATATAATTGTTCCAATTAGGATAACCTTGAGCAATTGAAACCCCTGCGCCAATAAAAATTACTAAGTTTAACTTTTTTATAGCCTCGGTTACATCATCTATCAAATTTTCATAATTAAGATCATCTTCCATAACTTATTTCCTCACTCCCCCTTCAATGCTTCAAACTTCGCTTTCATGGTTGGATTTTTACGTGTCAATTTCTTGACAGAGACATCTTCCAGCTTATTATTAGCCAGACGGAGTTGGTTTTCAGATGTTGTTAGGAACTTTTTAACCTCTTCCATCCGTTTTATGGCCTTATCGATTTCATCGATTGCTTTACCAAAGTTGGTTGAAGCAGAGTTGTAGTTCTTGGCAAAGGCTAGTTTAAAGGCATCCAAGTCTTCTTCAAAATGCGTAATGTCAATATTTTGTTCGCGAACCAAGGCCAACTCCTGCTTGTATTTTAGAGAATTAAGCGCCGCATTTCTCAAGAGCCCAATTAACTGGATAAAGAACTGAGGACGGACCACATACATCTTTTCATACTCGTGACTGACGTCAACAATCCCTGTGTTAAAGTAGTCGTTATCGGCCTCAAGCATGGTCACCAACACGGCATATTCACAGTTCTTCTCCCGACGGTCCTTGTCCAATTCCTTGTAAAAATCCGCGTTCTTGTGCTTCTTCTCTGTTCCATCCGCTTCGTTTTTCATCTCAAACATGATGGAAATGATTTCGACTCCATTTTCATCACTCTCACGGAAGATAAAGTCGCCTTTGGAACCACGCGCAGAGACCTTGTTATCCTTCTCAAAGTAGGCATTTGGAAAGGCAAAACTGCGTACCTTGTTAAACTCACTCTCTGCATAGTGTTCCAGACTTTCCCCGATAGCTTTTGTAGACTGCTGTGCCTTGAAATTCTTATAAAATTCGACTTGTTCACTGGCTGCTTTAAGCTGGGCTTCATAGTTTTGCTTAACTGAAGCAAGAGAAAGCTCGTTTTCCTTTTCTTGCAGTAGGAGCTGATTTTTGACCTGATCCCGTTCTTTTTCTAGGTCAGAAAGGGTCTTTTGCAGTTGATTTTCATGCTCTAAACGCAAGGTCGCCAATTGGTTTTCCAAGGCCTGTACTTCCTTGTCCTTAGCCAATAAGGCCTGATGGCTTATCTGTTCAACCTCTTTCTTGGCCAATTCTTTTTCTGTATCAAAGTTTTGGATTTGATTCTGCAATTGAGCAATTTCTTGGTCTTTTTGAGCTAGTTTAGACTGTTGTTCATTCATGACCTTTTGCTCAGCCAAGGCCAGTTCCTGCTTCATCCGATCGTGCAATTCCTTATCAAACTCTGCTGTTCTCACTTGGGACAAAAGTTCGGCATACTGACTTTCATTTACTGTAAAGACTTCCCCACAGTTGGGGCATTTGATTTCGTTCATAACTTTCCTCTTTCTAGATTTCTGTATCCATTATATCATGCCTGAGGGAAAATCAAAAACAGTGAGTCGAAACCCACTGTTTATCTTCTTTTTCTTTAAATTTTTTCCAAGGCCAAGCGCAAATCTTCGATCAAATCATCTACATTTTCAAGTCCGATAGACAAACGGATTTGGTTTGGTGTGATACCTGCTGCTTCAAGGTCTTTTTCTGACAATTGACCGTGAGTGGTTGTTGCTGGATGGACAACTAGAGATTTAGCATCTGCCACGTTTGCTAGGTCAGAGAAGATTTCTAAATGATCAATTACCTTACGTGCTTCTGCCTCCCCACCTTTGACATGGAAGGTAAAGATTGAACCCACACCTTTTGGAAGGTATTTCTCAGCCAAGGCATGGTAAGGACTATCAGCAAGTTTTGGATAATTGACCTTTTCTACCTTAGGATGGTTGACAAGGAAATCAACAATTTTCTCAGCATTTTGCACATGGCGTTCCACCCGAAGTGAAAGAGTTTCAAGTCCTTGGAGCAAGAGAAAGGCATTAAATGGAGACAATGCCGCACCTGTATCACGAAGCAATTGAACACGGACAGCGATAATAAAAGCTGCTGCACCCACATCACGAGTATAACTCAAATTGTGGTAACTTGGGTCTTCGTCAACAAATTGAGGGAATTTCCCTGAAGCCTCCCAGTCAAAACGACCGCTATCGACAATCACTCCACCAATAGTCGTACCATGCCCACCGATAAACTTAGTCGCTGAGTGAATGGCAATATCTACACCGTGAGAAAAGACATTAATCAAGTAAGGAGTTGCAAAGGTATTGTCAGAAACAAGTGGAATCTGATGCTTATGAGCAATCTCAGCCAGTTTTTCCAAGTCAGGAATGTTAATCAAGGGATTGCCCAATGTTTCAATCAGAACAAGTTTGGTATTGTCTTTGATCGCTGCTTCCACTTCCTCCAAATTATCCACATCCACAAAGGTTGTTGTGATACCATATCGAGGAAGGGTTTCTTTCAAGAGATTGAAAGTTCCACCGTAAATAGTTGATGCCGCTACTACATGGTCACCAGCATGGGCAAGCGCCAAAATCGTATAAGTAACCGCGGCCATACCTGATGCTGTTGCAAGAGCTCCAACACCACCTTCAAGAACAGCGATTCTTTCTTCAAAGGCAGCTGTTGTAGGGTTGGTGATGCGAGTATAGATATTCCCTGGTTTTCTCAAGGCAAATAGATCAGCACCTTCCTGCGTGTCATCAAAAACGAAGGATGTTGTTTGATAAATCGGCACTGCACGAGAGTTGGTAGCTGGATCCACAACTTGACCAGCATGTAGTTGCAAAGTTTCAAATTTAAAATCACGAGTCATAAGGCGACCTCCATATAGTTTCATTAAGGATATTGTAGCACCTTAAGGTATAGTTTACCAATATCAGTTTTCTATATTTTGATATAAGAAATAGCTATTACCTTATTTTAAAAATGAAAAAAGCACGACTCAATCGTGCTCATTTTCTTAATCTACATAAGTATCTTCATTTTTATTGAGGAAGGCATATGGAAGACCCATCAAGAGGCCTCCTCCGATAAAGTTTCCAACGAAGGTTACACCCCAGTGACGAAGAATATTTCCAACACCGAAGTTAGCAATTGAATCCGCAGCAACACTGAATTTTACAATCGCAAAAGAAGCAAAGTTCGCAGCGATGTGCTCGTTTGTTAAGAATACAAACATGTAAATCGCTGACAACACAAGCCATAGTTTGGCACCACCATCTTTGACCAAAACAAATGAAAGAATCGCAATATTTACGAAAATATTTGCCAAAATTGCCTCAAGCAAGATTAATTCATTTGAGCGGCCTAACTTCATCTCAACAACCCCTGAGATGAAACTATCGTGAGTCAGATGTGCATAGGCTGCCGAATGAGCAAAGCCCCAACCTGCTATCAAGGCCCCAATAAGGTTGAACAAGGTACAGTAAAGTAAAATCTCAGCTGTTTTTCTCCAAGAGATTTTTTTCAAGAAACTACCAGCAGTCAAGAACATCATGTTTGATGTTACCAACTCGGCATTCAAGAAAACAATGTAGGCCAATCCCCAAGCAAAGACAAAGGGGAATAGGAAACGTCCACTACCTGGTGCAATTTTATTAATCAAGTCAGCCCCAACTGCACCAGCAGCTGTACTGAAGGTTAAAAATGCACCTGCAAACATGGAACGAATCGCATACTTAAATTTGCTTTGACTATAAAGACTTTCCTTCTTCTTGCAAGCAAATTCAATCTTTGAGATAAATTCTGAAGAAACCATAATAAACTCCTAAAACTTTTATTTGTGATAATTATAACATAAAATAGATATAATGAAAAGCCTTTCCTAATTGCATTTTTAATAAATTTATAAATCCAGCAATCGTTTACATTGTTTTAATAATAAGCTTTTAGAAGTTTTAGTTATTAGAATATTGAGGTTATATGGAATAACTTTTATTCCATTTAATATATTTTATTTTTACAATTTAAAAACGATTTTCTCTGCAAGCCTATTTTGTAAAAGAAAAAGAGAGAATCATTCTGATTCTCCCTGATACACTAACTCTTCTTAATCAACATATGTATCTTCATTCTTATTTAGAAAGGCATACGGTAAACCAATCAGAAGACCTCCACCTATAAAGTTAGCAATAAAGGTTACACCCCAATGTCGAAGGATATTTGGAAGATCAAAGTGAGGTACTTGATCAGCAATCATGCTGAATTTCATAATACTAAAGGAAGCAAAATTGGCAGCGATGTGCTCATTGGACAAGAAGACAAACATGGAAATAGCTGATAAAATAATCCATAGTTTGGCAGTACCATCTTTGACTAGTATAGATGAAAGAATGGCAATATTTACAAATACATTGGCAAGAATTCCCTCAAGCAGGACTAAATCACTTGGACGCGCCAATTTCTTGGCTACAAGCTTAGGAAGGAAACTATCATGGGTCAAATGCGAAAAGGCTGACGAGTTGGCAAAGGCCCATCCAGCTACCAAGGCACCAATGAGATTAAACAAAGTACAATAGAGTAAAATAATCATTGCCTTTTTCCAATCAATCTTTTTCAAAAATGCGCCTGCTGTTAAATACATCATATTGGAAGTTACCAATTCCGCATTTAGGAAGACAATATAAACCAGCCCCCAAGCAAAAACAAATGGGAACAGGAAATACCCACTACTTGGAACAATACTATTAAGTAAATCTGCACCAATAGCCCCGGCAGCTGTACTGAAGGTTAAAAAAGCACCTGCAAACATAGAACGAATTGCATACTTTAACTTACTTTGCTTGAAAAGACTTTCTTTCTTGTGGCAATAATAATCAATCTTCGAAATAAACTCTGACGAACTCATAAACGTCTCCTATTTTTTTATATTTAGTATTATAACACAAAATATTAAAATAGGTAATTGTTTTTAAAAATGATAATATTTGTATTGATTTAACATTACATAATATGTTTATAAAGCAATATAAAAAGAACCAGTAAAACTAAATGTTTACTGATTCTTTAACTATTAATAGCGCTGTTTATATGGCTGATTGAAAGCTGTTAGAATTTCTTCAGGTGTTTGTGAATAATCTTTTGTATCTTTCAAGTCACCTTTTACGATAATACGTTCTGTCGCATCATAGTCTACACATGTTACAAGTGTGATTTCATCAACACCACTACGATCATCAATCTCATCGACGCGATCTGGTGTCACATGCTTCACTTCTCGAATTTCATAGGTATAAACTTTATCCTTATCAGTTAGATAAATTTTCATCCCATTTTTAGCGCGTGCCAGTGGAGAAAAGAGCATTTGACTGGCATTTTCTGCTGTAAAGATGTGGTGGCTCGCAAGTGAATAGTTTCCTTTCCCCATCACTTGGTCACGCTTCATTGTACCAGCTCCATAGAAGAGATTGACATTATCAAGCCCCTTAAAAATAGGCAAGTTAATTTCTACCTCAGGGACAGCAATTCCACCGATAACTGGCAATTTTTGCGAATCCCATTGTGAGGATAAGACAGCTTCTGACGAGATGGCTTTTACGGAATCAAAGTCAAAATTGCCTTCTGTATCTTGATTTTCTTCCAATTTTTCTTTTGATACTTGGCTGACTTGGTATTTATTGGTATTCCAAACCATGAACATATCACGAATTTTTGAATTGAAAATCAAAGCCACTGACAAGAGGATTAAAAACCCTGCCAAAATATTGATTAATAAATTTTTACGGTTTGTTTTCTTTTTGTTCTTTTTATGAGACATTATGCTTCACCTTCTGTTTCGTTTCCTGTCCCAACTTCTTCTTTTTCTGCAGCTGCTACCGTTGTAAAGGTCACAATTTTAGCATCCTGATCCAAGCGCATCACTTTAACTCCCATAGTTGAGCGACCTGTTTGTGAAATATTGGCAACGTTGGTTCGAATCATGACACCTGTATCAGTGATAATCATCAAATCTTCATCGCCTTTTACTGTCATAAGACCAGCAAGGGAACCATTCTTTTCCGTAATTTTAGCAGTTTGCATCCCTTTACCACCACGACCTTTAGTTGGATATTCAGTAGCGACTGTACGCTTACCATATCCTTTTTCAGTAATGATAAGAACCTCATCTTGATCAGTAATAACACTAGCCCCAACTACTGTATCTCCCTCACGGAGATTAACACCTTTCACACCTGTGGCGATACGACTCATGCCACGAACGGCTGATTGATTAAAACGAACTGCATAACCAAACTTGGTACCAATGATAATATCCGTATCTTCTTCTGTCAATAAGACATTAATTAGCTCATCTTCATCTTTAAGATTCAGTGCTTTAAGTCCATTTTGACGAATGTTAGCAAATTCCTTAACGCTGGTTCTCTTCACAATACCATGACGAGTTGTGAAGAAGAGATAAGCGTCATCGCTGCGTTCAGATTCAACATTGATGATGGTTTGAATACTTTCGCCTTCATCCAATTTCAAAAGATTAACAATCGGCAAACCCTTAGCTGTACGGCCGTACTCAGGAATTTCATAGCCTTTCAGACGATAGACACGTCCTTTATTTGTAAAGAAGAGTAGGTGATCATGGGTGCTAGTCGACACTAACTCACGAACAAAATCGTCATCCTTGACACCAGTTCCTTGAACACCACGTCCACCACGTTTTTGAACGGTAAACTCAGCTTGGTCCAGACGTTTGATGTAACCTTTGTTTGACAGTGTAATTAAGACATCCGATTCTTCAATCAGGTCCTCATCTTCGAGGCTTAAGACTTCACCGACCATCAATTCAGTACGACGTTGGTCGCCAAACTTACGCTTAACTTCGTCTAATTCATCTTTGATGATTTGAGAAACACGTTCTGGCTTAGCAAGAATATCCGCCAAATCCGCAATCAGAGCCAAGAGGTCATCATACTCAGACTGAATCTTATCGCGTTCCAAACCTGTCAAACGACGAAGACGCATATCAAGGATGGCCTGACTTTGACGTTCAGAAAGATTAAACTTACTCATCAACTCAGCTTGTGCTTCCGCATCCGTTTCACTAGCACGAATGATACGAATCACTTCATCGATATGGTCTAGTGCGATCAAGAGGCCTTCTAAAATATGAGCACGTGCTTCCGCTTTTTCCTTATCAAAACGTGTACGACGAACAACCACTTCTTTTTGGTGCTCGATATAAGCATCCAAAATCTGACGAAGAGACAAAATCTTCGGTACCCCATTTTGAATCGCCAACATATTAAAACCAAAGTTAGTTTGCATCTGGGTCATCTTGAAAAGATTGTTGAGGATAACATTGGCTGAGGCATCGCGCTTAACTTCGATAACAAATCGAACCCCTTCGCGGTTTGACTCATCACGTACCGCCGTAATACCTTCGATTCGTTTTTCTTGAACCAAACGAACAATATGCTCATGCACCTTTGTTTTATTGACCATATAAGGAAATTCTGTTACAACAATGCGCTCACGGCCAGTCTTAGTTTCTTCAATTTCAGTGCGAGAACGAAGGACAATCGATCCTTTACCTGTTTCATAAGCCTTATGAATACCTGATTTCCCCATAACAAGAGCACCAGTTGGAAAATCTGGCCCAGGTAAGACTTCCATCAAGTCCTTAGTGGTCACTTCAGGATTGTCCATAACTAACTTCACTGCATCAATGGTTTCACCCAAGTTATGAGGTGGAATATTAGTTGCCATCCCAACAGCAATACCAGTCGCTCCATTAACCAAAAGATTTGGAAAGCGCGCTGGCAATACCAAGGGTTCACGTTCGTTCGCGTCATAGTTATCAACGAAATCAACTGTATTTTTATTGATATCACGAAGCATTTCCAGAGCAATCTTACTCATGCGTGCCTCTGTATAACGCTGGGCAGCAGCACCATCACCATCCATGGAACCAAAGTTCCCATGACCATCTACAAGCATGTAACGGTAACTCCACCATTGAGCCATACGAACCATGGCTTCATAGATAGAGGAATCCCCGTGTGGGTGATATTTACCCATGACATCCCCTGTAATACGAGCAGATTTTTTATGGGGTTTGTCTGGAGTAACACCCAGTTCATTCATTCCATAGAGAATCCGACGGTGAACAGGTTTCAAGCCATCTCGAACATCAGGAAGGGCCCGCGCTACGATAACACTCATGGCGTAGTCGATAAAGCTCGTCTTCATCTCCTTTGTCAGATTGACATTCACTAAATTTCTATCCTGCATTAATAAATGCCTCATTTCACTATTAGTAATTAACTATATTATACCATAATGTCCGCTATATTTCAGGTATCTAAAATCACTAAAACGTTTACATCAAGAACTGAAATGCATATCCGTGACAAAGCTTTTTAAAAGTGATAGAATTAAAATAACTGGGAAATCCCTGAATAAAATTAAGGAGATGTTTAGAATAATGACTTCAACTAAACAACACAAAAAAGTTATCCTTGTCGGTGATGGTGCTGTAGGTTCTTCTTACGCTTTTGCACTTGTTAACCAAGGAATTGCACAAGAGCTTGGAATTATCGAAATTCCACAATTGCATGAAAAAGCTGTTGGTGACGCGCTTGACCTTAGTCACGCCCTTGCCTTCACTTCACCTAAAAAAATCTATGCAGCTCAATACTCTGACTGTGCAGACGCTGACCTTGTTGTGATCACTGCAGGTGCGCCTCAAAAACCAGGTGAAACTCGTCTTGACCTTGTAGGTAAAAACCTTGCTATCAACAAATCAATCGTAACTCAAGTTGTTGAATCAGGTTTCAAAGGTATCTTCCTTGTTGCTGCTAACCCAGTTGACGTTTTGACTTACTCAACTTGGAAATTCTCTGGTTTCCCTAAAGAACGCGTTATCGGTTCAGGTACTTCACTTGACTCAGCTCGTTTCCGTCAAGCACTTGCTGAAAAATTGGATGTAGATGCTCGTTCAGTTCACGCTTACATCATGGGTGAACACGGTGACTCTGAGTTCGCTGTTTGGTCACACGCAAACATCGCTGGTGTAAACCTTGAAGAATTCCTTAAAGACACTCAAAATGTTCAAGAAGCTGAATTGATTGAATTGTTCGAAGGTGTTCGTGATGCAGCCTACACAATCATCAACAAAAAAGGTGCAACATACTACGGTATCGCAGTAGCCCTTGCTCGTATCACTAAAGCAATCCTTGACGACGAAAACGCAGTACTTCCACTTTCAGTATTCCAAGAAGGTCAATACGGAGTTAAGAATGTCTTTATCGGTCAACCAGCTGTTGTTGGTGCACATGGTATCGTTCGTCCAGTAAACATTCCATTGAACGACGCAGAAACTCAAAAAATGCAAGCATCTGCTAAAGAATTGCAAGCTATCATTGACGAAGCATGGAAAAACCCAGAATTCCAAGCAGCTTCAAAAAACTAATTTAGATAGAAATAACTCCTTGACTCATCAGGGAGTTATTTTTTATCTCTATCTTAACTAAACATTTTATGAAGTTTATGTAAAAAACAACATAACTTTAAAAGCTATCATGTCACAGTTTGGGCATAAATCCGAAAAACCACCAATTAGATCTATACTCACGTTACAAAAGGTCTGGAGCAAGCAGTACTTGATGCACTTGATTCCGTCGTATTAAATCGAAAGTAAAAAGTTTGCCCCCTTTTTTGCCCCCTGGTAAAAAAAAGACCTATCATACAGGCTAGAAAGCTTGATGTGATAGGCTTTTTTCATTTTAATTAACGTACTGTACGGATACGCATTGTGTTTGTACGTACAGCTTCTCCAAGTGGTACACCAGCTACGATAACGATATCATCACCAGATTGTACAAGACCTGCTTCAACTGCTTTACGTTCAGCAATTTCAAACATATCGTCAGTTGATGATGGAGCATCTGTCAACATTGGGATAACACCCCAGTTCAACATCAATCCACGTTCTGTCAATTCGTCGAATGTCAATGCCAAGATATCAGCATTTGGACGGTATTTAGAGATCAAACGTGCAGTGTGACCTGTCTTAGTAAGAGTTACAACCAATTTAATGTCCATTGAGTTAGTAGCATCTTTAACAGCTGAAGCCATTACTTCTGTCTTAGAGTTACGTTCAAATGAATCTGAGTTCAAGCGACCGTATTCGTTAAGAAGAGTTTGAGCGTTCTTGTCGATTGTAGCCATTGTAGTTACTGACTCAAGTGGGTATTTACCATTTGCAGACTCACCTGAAAGCATTGTTGCGTCAGTTCCGTCGATAACAGCGTTGAATACGTCTGATACTTCTGAACGAGTTGCACGTGGTTTTTCAGTCATTGTTTCAAGCATGTTTGTTGCAGTAATAACAACTTTACCTGCAGCATTAACTTTCTTGATGATCATTTTTTGGTAAACTGGAACCATTTCGAATGGTACTTCGATACCCATGTCACCACGAGCAATCATGATACCATCAGCAGCTTCGATGATTTCATCCAAATTGTCGATACCTTGCTGGTTTTCGATTTTAGCGAACAATTGAACATGTCCATTTCCAGTTTCTTCACAGATTGCACGAACTTCGTTCACATCTTTTGCAGTACGTACGAATGAAATAGCGATGAAGTTGATACCTTGTTCAAGACCAAAGCGGATATCATCGTTATCACGTTCAGCAAGTGCTGGGAAAGGAATTTTAGTGTTAGGGATGTTAACACCTTTTTGTTTAGCAATTACGCCATCGTTTTCAACTTCAACTTCAAATTCACGAGTCGCATCATCTTTAGCAACAACGAGAAGACCAAGTTTACCATCGTCAACCAAAACTTGACGACCAACTTCAACATCATCATAGATATCAAGAGCACCAGCAACGTTCAATGCGATTACATCACGAGTTGATTTGATTCCTTGCTTAGTAGCAACACGAATTTTTTCACCAGTTGTGTAAGAGTACTCTTTTGCATCTCCTTCAAACAATTCAGTACGGATTTCTGGTCCTTTTGTATCAAGAAGGAAACCAACTTTTTTACCTGCAAGTTTTTCAGCAAGTTTAACAGTTGCCATACGGTCACCTTGTTCTTGGTGGTCACCGTGTGAGAAGTTGAAACGGAATGTGTTAGCACCAGCTTCAATCAATTTAGCAATGTTTTTAGCTGAAGCTTCAACATCAAGTTTTTCGCCCCAGTATCCGTCATCACCGAATTTTTTACCACCACGGATTTCTACCGCAGGTCCCAAAGTTGCAACGATTTTTACACGTTTGTTCATGATTTTTGTGACTCCTTTATATATATGACCTTTTTGGTCTTATTAACTAAATTATAAATTATGACAAGCTCTTATTCAAGCTAGATAGCTCAAGGTCAGCCTTGTGTGGGTTGTTAACCACAATCTTACCATCTGCAGTAAGGCTAAACAATGCTCCTTCTTCTGCAGTTCCAAGAATTGGGTTTTCAACCATTTTCTCGTTACGGATACCAACCGCAACACCACCGATACCTTCTTTAAGAAGTTTAACAGCATGTGCACCCATACGTGATGCCAAAACACGGTCACGCGCAGTTGGAGAACCACCACGTTGAATATGTCCAAGTTCTGTCACACGAAGGTCACTTGTGTCTCCAGCTTCTTTTAGTTTTTGACCAAATTCAGCCGCTGACATCACACCTTCAGCCAAGACGATGATATTGTGTTTTTTACCACACTCATAACCACATTTAATGCTTTCTACGATATCTTCAATCTTGAATCCTTCTTCAGGAATGATGATTTCATCAGCACCAGTTGCAATACCAGCCCAAAGAGCGATATCACCAGCGTTACGTCCCATAACTTCGATAACAAATGTACGACGGTGACTTGATGATGTATCACGAATCTTATCGATAGCGTCCATAGCAGTCGTAACTGCTGTGTCAAAACCGATTGTAAAGTCAGTACCAACGATATCGTTATCGATTGTACCTGGAAGACCGATAGCTGGGAAGCCATGCTCAGTCAAACGCATAGCACCGTGGTAAGATCCGTCACCACCAATAACAACTACACCTTCAATCCCGTGTTTTTTCAATTGCTCAATCCCTTTAAGTTGCCCTTCAAGTTGAGCGAACTCTGGGTAGCGAGCTGAGTGAAGGAAAGTACCACCACGAGAAATGATGTCCCCTACTGAAGCTGCATCTAGGGGATGAATTTCACCGGCAACCATACCAGCATATCCATCATAGATACCAAACACTTCCATTCCTTCTGAAATTGCTTGACGAACAACTGCACGGATGGCAGCGTTCATACCAGGGGCGTCTCCACCACTAGTCAAAACAGCAATACGTTTCATATTGGTTATGCTCCTTTTTCTTTTAACATTCTTACTGATTATACCACATTTACGTTGAAAATTCTTCTATTTTCCGTAATTTTAGCGATAAATCGTTTTCATAACTATTCCATTCAATTTCGCTTCTAATTCATCAGATTTAGCTACAAAATGGTTGGGAGAAACAATCGTTTTCTGTTCCTCTTCATACCTGATAATGACTGGGATTGGGCCTTTATACTGGTCTAAAATACATGACATTTCTTGATCCGAGTCATGATTTTTCACCTGAATCCAAAAGCGCTCAGCAACTGCTTCTCTTATTTCTTGTGCAATCATTTGCAGACGACCGTCACGTGATTGGATTTTTCCTTTTATATAGTAGAAGGCTCCTTCTCTTACTTCCTGTCCAACCTGTCGATATAAATCTGAAAAGAGAGTAACATCCAATTTTTTCTTACTGTCATCCACCTGTAAGAAAGCCATATTTTCACCTTTTTTGGTACGAATTACTTTTATCTTCTGAACCTCAACCAAGATAATAGCATAGCTATTTTCTGACAAATTACTAATAGGAGTAATCGGATAAATAGCCTTACTTGCAATAGCTTGTAAAGGATGTTTGCTCACTCCTACTCCTAGAAGCTCTTGTTCCATGTAGAATTTTTCTTGCTCCGACCAGTCCTCCGAATCTTGCCAACTATAAATGCTCTCTCCAAATAAGCTTCCTAATACTTTCACAAATTCAAATAGATTAGCTAAATTATTGAATACTTTTTGACGATTTTTTTCAAATGAATCGAAAAGACCAACTTTTACCAAAGGTTCCAGCAAGGGAAGTTTCAAATAATTTTCAGGTAGTTTAGCTAAAAAATCTTCAATATTAGAATAAGGTCTATGTTCAATAATCCAAAGCGCCAAATCCTTGCTGAGCCCCTTAATCGATTTCAAACCTAGATAGATAGACTTGTTGGCAATTTTATCGTGATAGGGAATAGTATTGATGGACAATGGGGCTACTTCAAAACCTGCTTCTAAGGCATCTGTTACATAATCACTGTTGGCAGAATTCAACATAATCTGATAAAAGATAGCTGGATAATGTGTTTTAAAATAAGCCAACTGGAAGGCCAAGGCTGAGTAGGCGTAGGCGTGTGACCTGTTAAATCCATAACCTGCAAACTTCTCCATAACATCAAAAACCTGCTCTGCTTTTTCCGCAGTATGACCAGCTTCTATGGAGCCTTGAATAAAGGAAGTCCTCATCTCATGCATAGCAGAGGCATCCTTTTTACCCATAGCTCGACGCAAAATATCGGCCTTCCCAAGACTAAATCCAGCAAATCGCTGAGCAACCTGCATAACCTGCTCCTGATAGAGCATAATGCCGTAGGTTGGAGCCAAAATATCCTCCAGCACTGGATCCAGAACCGTCACTTCTTCTTGCCCATGCTTTCTAGCTACAAAATTATTGATATAATCACTAGCACCTGGTCGATTTAGGGAAGTAGTTGCTACGACATCTTCAAAACAGACTGGCTGCACACGTTTGAGCAGGCGAATAGCACCAGGTTGTTCAAATTGAAAGATACCTTTTGTATTACCAGAAGCAAAAAGAGCTAACGTTTCTTTGTCTTCCAAATCAATTTCTTCTATTTTTATATGAATACCTTCTGTTTCAGTAAGCAACTCTTGCATCTTCTGGACAAAGGTCAAATTTCGTAGCCCCAGAAAATCCATCTTCAAAAGTCCACTCGCTTCGACTCCATGAGCATCATATTGAGTCAGTGGAATTTCGTCACCATGCTTTAGAGGGATGTAATTGGTCAAATCTTGGTCACTGATTACAACACCAGCTGCATGGACAGAGGTTTGTCTTGGATATCCCTCAATCTTGCAGGCAATTTCAAAAGCTTTTTGGTATTCTAACTTACTATTGATTTGCTGACGAAACTGGATGTTACCCTCATAAGCCGACTGGAGATTATCACGAAAACTGATTTTCTTGGTAATTGCAGATAATTCATACTCAGGAACACCAAAGCGTTTCAAGACATCTCGTAGAGCTTGCTTGGCTCCAAATGTTGAAAAAGTAACGATTTGAGCAGCATGTTTACTACCATATTTATTGCCAACATACCTGATAAAATCTGGACGATAAATATCAGGAATATCGATATCAATATCAGGCATGGTATAGCGTTCACGATTGAGAAAGCGTTCAAAAATCAGATTTTTCTCTACTGGATCAATCCGTGTAATGTCTAAAGCATAGGAAACCAAGCTACCAACTGCGGAACCCCGTCCCATTCCCATATAATAGCCATTCGAACGTCCAAAACGCAACAAATCCCAGACAACCAAGAAATAATCATCAAAGCCCATATCATGAATAACAGCCAATTCTTGGTCTAGACGGTCTTGATATTCTTTACTAGTCAACTCCTTCTGAGCAAGCCCAAGCTCAGCGCGTTCTCTCAACTCTTCTACTGCTGGTCTAGCTGGGTTAAAACGAGGCAGTTTCAAACTAGTATCCAAGTCATAAGAAATACCTGAAATAAGCTTTTCTAAGTTTTCCAAGGTTTGAGGAAAACGTTCTTGGAATAGTTTCTCTAAAGAACTTGCTGATATAAAAACATCTTGTCTCGAACGCAAGGGAACTTCTCTGAGCGGTATATTTTCTTTAATCGCTGTTAGTACTTGAAGAACTTCTCTATCCTTACTTTCAAATGTATTGACCCGATAAAGGGGCAAAATAGGATGATGAAATTCGCTTGCTAGTGTTTCTGGGTAAACCCCTATATAGTAATCACAGCCTAGATTTAACAACTCAAGTTCTTCAAAATAAGGCACAATTACCGTAATATCCTCTAGATACTGAGATAGAACTGACCAACTTTTCTCCCCCTGCATCTTAGCTGTTGAAAGTTTCATCAACTGCTGATAGCCCACACTAGATAGAGCTAAAAAGCGCAGATTCACATCCTTGTCATCTACAAGCACATTCATTTCAAGCCCTAACAAAGGATGAATTCCATATTTTTTTGTAATCTCTAGAAAGTCAAAAGCCCCATAAAGATTGTCAATATCCATCATAGCCAAATGAGTGTAGCCATAGTCTTTTGCTACTCTCACATACTTGTTGATTGAAATGACACTCTCCATAAAACTATAGACTGTTTTTGTATCTAGTTGTGCGATCAATTTACACTTCTCCTCTATCGTTCTCACTATATTATACCATTTTCTTTAAATTTCTATTACTATTACTGATGCTTTAATATCTAATAACTCAAATCATAGTTGACTAGACGATCCTTGCCCGATTTTCAACAGCATCGATAATATTTTTGTATTTAAGCTTATCATTTTACTTGTTTATTTCATAAGTACTTATTTTTATTTATTATAATTTCTGTTAATTTTTATAGTTTCTTTTCTCTCTATTTTTTGATATAATAACCTTAATATATTTCATAAATAGGAGGTCTTATGCGTTTTAATCAATACAGCTATCTTAAAACTTCATCAACGCAGGCCCTGAATGATTTAGTTTCTTTAGGTTTCAACCTAAAACCTACTGATTCAGAAAAAAAGCAATTTGAGGACTTTATTCGTAAAATTTATTTCACATGTCAAAATACAGATTATCCCTTGTCTATACTTTCTTCAGATAAAGAAACTGACTTACTGACATTTTTTCAGTCAGACAAAGAACTGACTGCAGATATTTTCTATACTGTAGCCTTTCAACTTTTAGGTTTTTCTTATTTGGTTGACTTTGAAGACAGTGATGTTTTTCGTAAAGAGACTGGTTTTCCCATTGTATATGGTGACTTGATTGAAAATCTCTATCACTTACTCAATACTCGCACTAAAAAGGGGAACACTCTTATCGACCAACTTATCAGTGACGGTCTTATTCCTGAGGATAATGACTATCACTACTTTAACGGCAAGAGTTTGGCTACTTTTTCTAGCCATGATGTCATTCGTGAAGTTGTTTACGTTGAGACTCGTGTCGATACTGACCGAAAAGGGCTACCAGACTTAGTCAAGGTCAGCATTATTCGTCCTCGTTATGACGGGCAAATCCCTGCTATCATGACTGCAAGTCCCTATCATCAGGGAACAAATGATAAAGCCAGCGATAAAGCTCTTTACAAGATGGAGGGCAATCTCGAGGTTAAGCCTGCTCACAAGATTGAGCTAGAGGAACCCCAACTAAATCTCGTCCAACTCCAAGGTCAAGCTGAGCTTGTGTCAGAAGCTGAGGAAAAGCTAACACACATCAACTCTAGCTATACACTCAACGACTACTTCCTTCCACGAGGTTTTGCCAATCTGTATGTCTCAGGTGTTGGTACCAAAGACTCTACTGGTTTCATGACTAACGGAGACTACCAGCAAATCGAGGCTTATAAAAATGTCATCGATTGGCTTAATGGCCGTTGCCGTGCTTTCACTGACCACACGCGCCAACGTCAAGTCAAGGCTGACTGGTCAAATGGAAAAGTAGCTACAACTGGACTTTCCTATCTAGGTACCATGTCCAATGGTTTAGCAACTACAGGTGTAGATGGTTTAGAAGTGATCATTGCCGAGGCTGGCATTTCATCTTGGTACAACTATTACCGTGAAAACGGTCTGGTAACTAGCCCAGGTGGCTATCCAGGTGAGGACTTTGACTCCCTTGCTGAGTTAACCTACTCTCGTAATCTCTTGGCTGGCGACTTTATTCGTGGTAATGAAGCTCACCAAGCTGATTTAGAAAAAGTAAAAGAGCAGTTAGATCGCAAATCTGGTGACTACAATCAATTTTGGCATGACCGCAACTATTTGCTCAATGCTGATAGAGTAAAGGCAGATGTTGTCTTTACTCACGGTTCTCAGGATTGGAATGTTAAACCACTTCATGTTTATCAGATGTTTCATGCTCTTCCTGCTCACATAAACAAGCATCTCTTTTTCCATAATGGCGCCCATGTGTACATGAACAACTGGCAGTCCATTGACTTCCGTGAGTCTATGAACGCCTTATTGACTAAGAAATTACTGGGACAGGAAACGGATTACCAACTTCCTACTGTCATTTGGCAGGATAATACAGCTCCTCAGACTTGGTTATCACTTGATACCTTCGGTGAGCAAGATAACTTTGAAACCTTCGCACTTGGTCAAGAAGAGCAAGTTATTCAAAACCAGTACTCAGATAAGGATTTTGAGCGTTATGGTAAGACTTACCAGACCTTCAATACAGAACTCTATCAAGGGAAAGTCAATCAGATTACTATTGACCTTCCTGTGACCAAGGATCTCCACCTGAACGGTCGTGCCCAACTCAATCTTCGTATCAAATCCAGTACAAATAAGGGGCTCTTATCTGCCCAACTGCTAGAATTTGGACAGAAGAAATACCTACAACCTTATCCAGCTGTTTTAAGTGCTAGAACCATTGACAACGGTCGCTACCACATGTTGGAAAATCTTAACGAATTGCCATTTAGACCAGATTCACAACGAGTCGTGACAAAAGGCTATCTCAATTTACAAAATAGAAATGATTTACTGTTAGTAGAGAATATTACTGCAGATGAATGGATGGATATCCAGTTTGAACTGCAACCAACTATTTACAAGCTAAAAGAAGGAGATACTCTTCGTTTAGTTCTCTATACTACTGACTTTGAAATCACCATACGTGACAACACCGCTTACCAGCTGACTGTTGATCTTGAACAGTCTAGTCTTATCCTACCTTGTCAAAAGGTAGAATACTAGACTTTCAATATGAAAGATTTCCACTTGAACAGTCAAACTACACATAAACTTGGTATCAAATTCAATCCCGATATAGGCTTATGATAAGTCTACACGGGAGCTTGGACAAAATATACTAAAACCCTAACCAACATGTGTACTCATTAATAATACTCGCTACCACACCACATGTTGGAAAATCTCTGTGAATTAACATTAATCGTAAATTCACAAGAAGTCGTGACAAAAGGCTACCCTAATTGAATGATTTACTGTTAGTAGAGGACACCAATGTAGATAAACGGATAGATAGCCAATTCATCTGCACCCGACTAGTGACAAGTTAAAGGAAGGAGATTCTCTCCGTTTATTCCTATACTACTGACTTTGAATTCATCATACGTGACAATACCGCTTACCACCTGACTGACGATATCGTTCAGTCCACGCTTTCTGTACCTAGTACAAGGAGTAACATTTTATGAATAAATCTGAACACCGACACCAACTCATACGAGCTCTTGTAACGAAAAACAAGATTCATACCCAAGCTGAGCTACAAGCTCTTCTTGCTGATAACGACATTCAAGTTACACAAGCTACACTTTCGAGAGATATTAAAAGCATGAACCTTTCAAAAGTACGAGAAGAAGACAACTCTTACTACGTACTCAATACAGGTTCTATCTCAAAATGGGAAAAACGTCTCGAAATTTACATGGAAGATGCTCTTGTCTTGATGCGTCCCGTTCAACACCAAGTCCTCCTTAAAACCCTTCCTGGACTTGCGCAATCCTTTGGTTCTATCATTGATGCATTAAGTTTCTCTGACGCTATCGCTACTCTCTGTGGTGATGATGTCTGCCTTGTCATCTGCGAAGATGCAGAAGCTGCTCAAAGATGCTTTGAAGAACTGAAAAAATTCGCTCCACCATTTTTCTTTGAAGAATAAGAAAATTCCGTGTCTGATGTGGCACGGAATTTTGTTATATTCTTTACTGAGATGGATTTTCTTTTTTAGTTCGTGCTAATCTCAGGGCACGATTTGGATTGAGACGATTAAATAGTTCTTCCAATTTCTTTTCATTCCAAACATCTGCGGCAGAAACGAAATTACCATCCGCATCTCGGAAAGATATCGGTTTATCTCCCATATCAGTCTCCTAGTCTACAAATTCAAACTCAAATTTACCAATGCGGACCAAATCCCCATCTTTAGCACCACGCGCACGAAGGGCTTCATCAACCCCCATACCACGAAGCTGGCGAGCAAATTTCATGACTGATTCGTCACGATCAAAGTTGGTCATATTAAAGAGTTTCATGAGTTTTTCACCAGAAAGTACCCATGTTGCATCGTCATCACGACTAATTTCAAAGGCTTTTTCTTCCTCATCAAATCCATAGTAGGCTTCTTCTTCCATATCTGACTCGTCGTAGAGCAAGAATTCTGGTGTCTTGTCTAGCAATTCAGCTGTAGCATCCAAAAGCGTAGCCAAACCTTGCTTGGTCAATCCAGAAATTGGGAAAATAGCTGGTAACTCTTCAAATTCATCGTAGTTTTCAGCCAATTTTTTCTTGAATTCTACAAGATTTTCCTGACTCTCAGGCATATCCATCTTATTGGCTACGATAATCTGTGGACGCTCCATCAAACGGAGATTGTATGACTCTAGCTCTTTATTGATAGCAAGATAATCCTCATATGGATCACGCCCTTCACTAGCTGACATATCAATGATGTGAAGGATGACACGTGTACGCTCGATGTGACGGAGGAACTGAGTTCCCAGACCGACTCCCTGACTAGCTCCTTCAATCAAACCTGGTAGATCAGCTACTGCAAAGGATTCACCTGATTGGGTACGAACCATTCCTAGATTTGGCACAATTGTCGTAAAGTGGTAGGCACCAATTTTAGGCTTAGCTGAGGTGATAACACTTAAAAGTGTTGATTTCCCAACAGAGGGGAAGCCTACTAAACCAACATCTGCCAAGATTTTTAATTCCAATTGTAACTCACGTTCCTGACCTGGTTCTCCATTTTCAGAGATTTCCGGTGCAGGATTTTTTGGTGTTGCAAAGCGGATATTTCCACGTCCACCACGACCACCGTGGGCAACGATAAATTCTTGACCGTGTTCAATCAAATCTGTCAAGACCTTGCCTGTCTCAGCATCACGCACAGTCGTACCTTGTGGTACTCGAACTCTAAGGTCCTCAGCACCACGACCATGCATCCCTTTGGTCATTCCTTTCTCACCAGAATCAGCCTTGAAATGGCGATTATAGCGGAAATCCATGAGAGTACGTAGACCTTCGTCTACAACGAAGACTACATTACCTCCACGACCACCGTCACCACCCCAAGGACCGCCATTAGGGACATATTTTTCACGGCGAAAGGCAACCATACCATCGCCACCATTACCAGCCTTGACCTTGATCTTGGCTGTATCTAAAAACATACTCATTTTTTTCTTCTCACTTTAAAAAAGGGCTGGGAAATCCCAGTCACAAAATTTTCTTGAATCTATTTTATAGATTACTGAGGGCACCAATTGCAGTTGCAAAAATACCCAAAATACTTGCTACTAACATGATAAGTACGATAAGCAAGGTTAATTTCTCAAACATAGTTTTTTTACGTTTTCCATTATCTCCAAATGCCATTTTTATCTCCTTCGTTACATTCTATTTTCTATTATCTTAGCATGAATTCAGCTAGTTTTCAATAGTCACTTGCTACCGGCGCAATAATCCATAAAATGATATAAGCTACAATTCCCGCTCCGTAACAGCAAGCAAGGACACCCCAAATGACTCGAACGATAGTTGGATCCATATCTAGATAATGAGCCACTCCGGCACAAACACCAGCAATTTTTTGATCACTACCACTTCTCATCAATTGTTTTTTCATAGCTATTCCTCTTTCTATTCTTCATGGTCTTTCCAATAATCTCTGATGCTGATTAACTGTGTTTTTGAAGCCTTCAGCATGCGTCTAGAGCCTTTTACGGGCACAGCAACCACCTGTTGCGGTAGATACAAAACTGTCTTAAAGATACGCTGAGTGACCGTATCATCTTTGGCTAAATCTTTCTGGAAATTATTTGAAATAATAGCATCAAGATAAAACTCATGCACCCGTTTTCCAAAATTCTCAGCTGAAATCTCATATAATTTCTCTGATAAGGTATGCTCATCCATATCTGGCGTTGCAATCAGGGCCTCCAGAATAGCTCCAGCCAAATCATGTTCACCATAATACAAGGTTCCAAACATTTTATCACTGATAAGATTGTCCAGATAAGGATTTCCATGTGCAATGACAGGCGTCCCACTAGCCAAACTTTCCAAGTAGGTCAAGCCTTGGGTTTCACTTGTCGATGCCGAGATGAAGAAATCTGCCGCCTTATAGTAAAGAGCGGTCTCACTAGGAGCAATCATCCCTGTAAAGACAACGGAGTCTTGAATCTCTAGTTTCTGGGCTTGCTCTTTGAGGTCATTCAGATAAGGGCCATCCCCAGCAACTACCAGTTTAACCTTGTCTTCCTCTTTCAGAACATCAGCAAAGGCTGCTAATACTGCTTGAATATTTTTTTCATAGGAAATTCTGGAAAGACTCAGCAACATCTGTTCATCAGCTTGAATCCCTAGTTTACTACGTAGTTCTTTCAGATTTTCTTGCTTGATTTCTGGACGTTCAAACTTGGCTAATTCAATCCCAGTAGGAATGACACGTTTTTCGACCTTGACCTTATAGTCAGATAGCAAGTCACGGACAATCTCACTAGGACAAATGACTCCATCTACATCATGTAAAAAACCTCTAACCAAATACTTGACCATACTAGGACGAATCAACATCCCCTTGGCAATATAATGCACATAGTCTTCGTATTGGGTGTGATAGGTATGGATGACTGGAATCTTCAATTCACGCGCAATCCAAATCCCCAACAGGCCAAGAGAAAATTCTGTCTGAGTGTGGATAATATCCAGTTGATATTGTTTAGCAATTTCAAGCGCCTTGCTGAAACCTCGATAGGCAAAGCGGCGATCCTTAAAAGCAAAGAAAGGAACACTTGGAATGCGGATAATTTGCCAATCTTCGTAGCGATTGACATCCTTATCTGTCGTCGTAAAGATAAAAACAGCGTGCCCCTGCTTTTCAAGTTCGGTTTTCAAGGTTCGAATACTGGTCGCAACACCTGAAACCTGAGGAAAATAGGTATCTGTAAATAAACCAATTCGCATAGATTACCTCACTTTTTACTTTCTCCCTAAAGCGGCTTGTTTCTCATAAAAGTCCAACCAGATTTGTAACAGATGCTCTTCAGAATACTCTCTAGAAATATTCTTAGCTTTTTCTTTCAAATCTTTTAAAGCAGCAGGATTCGCTTGATATTCCAGAATAGCTTCTTTCATCTCTTCTCTGTCTGCTGTAGCCCGATAATCTCCCTCCAAAATTACCTTATAAAGATCTAAATCACGCAACATAATCGGAGCTTCACAACTGGCAGCCTCTAAAATCGTCATCGGAAAGAGCTCATTATAACTAGGAAGCAAGAAAAGATTCGCTAGGGCATACAATTCTCGCATCCGCTCTGGCGATACAATACCTGGAAAAATCAAATTTTTAGGTGGATTCTCCATGATTTTCTTGTAACGTTCATAACCATCTGTCATACCACCAAAAGAGAAACCACCTGCCCAGATAAAGGTAATTTGCGGCAATTCCTCAGCCAGACGGATAAAATCGTCAATCCCTTTGCGTTTCTGAACTTGACCAGCACCTACTACGATAAACTGATTGTCACTAAGACCTAGCTCTGTACGCAGTCTCGCTACCTCTTCTTGCGGAAGAGGATGCCATTTTTCCTTGTTGACAAAGTTAGGGATATAGGTCACTTTTTCACGTGGAATACCAGCTGCCACCAAATCCTCAATAAACATAGGATTGACCACCACCAAGTGCTCCATCCGGTTGTAAAAAGAAAATACATAGCGTTTCACAATTCCCTTTATGAAAAATGGAATTTTCAAACTCCCCTCGAGTGTATCAGGTAAGAAATGCACATAGCCAATTTTCCTTCCTGATCGTTTCTTCTGGAATGTTGATAAATAATAGGGGAGATCAATTGTATGAAAGTGAGTCACATCTGCCTCTATTGGAAGATTTTCTGTAACAATCAATTGGTCCTTGGCATCACGGTGAAGAAGACGAACTAATTCACGGTAAGCACCTGAAACTCCTTGTCCTGCTACTTTCTCACTTGAACTCAACATATTGATGCGTAATTTCTTTTTTTCCATAACTACTATTATATCATTTTCTTTGAATAAAATCAGCAAAAGAAAGGAGAGACTAGAGGAAAAGAGGGGGAAATTTCCTCGCTTTTCCAATAATCTCTCACATGTTTTTATTTGTTTACTTAATGCCTAGGGCAATACGTGCATAGCGACTCATTTTTTCAACAGTCCAGGCTGGATACCAAACTAATTTGACCTCAGTATCCGTTACTTCTGGAACCTCTGTCATAGCATCATAAATCTGGTCTGTCAAAAGGTCTGCTAGAGGACAACCCATGGTTGTCAAAGTCATATCAATCTCTGTTTGTCCTGTGTCACCGTCAAAACGAATTTCATAGATCAAACCAAGATTGACAATATCGATTCCCAACTCAGGGTCAATAACTTCTTCCAAGGCTGATAAAATTCGTGTTTTGATGTTTTCAATTTGCTCTTCTGTATAAGCCATATTCATCCTCACTCTTAGTCTTCAATAAAATCACGAAGCGGTTTGCTGCGACTTGGTTGGCGTAGTTTTCTCAAAGCTTTAGCTTCAATCTGACGGATACGCTCGCGAGTCACGTTAAAGACTTTACCCACATCTTCAAGGGTACGCATTTTACCATCATCTAGCCCAAAACGCAGACGCAAAACATTTTCTTCACGGTCTGTAAGAGTATCCAAGACCTCATCCAACTGCTCACGCAAAACGATACGAGTTGTATAGTCCACTGGATTTTCAATCACTTCATCTTCGATAAAGTCCCCAAGGTGGCTATCATCCTCTTCACCGATTGGAGTTTCAAGGGATACCGGTTCTTGGGCAATCTTCAAGATTTCACGAACCTTGTCAGGGGTCATATCCATACGTTCAGCGATTTGTTCTGGTGTTGGATCTTGTCCCAATTCTTGAAGGAGGTTACGCTGTTCACGAACCAATTTATTGATGGTTTCAACCATGTGAACTGGGATACGGATGGTACGAGCTTGATCCGCAATAGCACGAGTGATAGCCTGACGAATCCACCAAGTTGCGTAAGTTGAAAACTTGAACCCTTTAGAATAATCAAACTTGTCAACCGCCTTCATCAAGCCCATATTTCCTTCTTGAATCAAGTCAAGGAACTGCATACCACGACCAACATAGCGTTTAGCAATAGAAACAACCAAACGAAGGTTGGCTTCCGCAAGACGTTGTTTGGCTTCGATATCACCAGCTTCAACAGCAAGCGCCAATTCTTTTTCCTCTTCATTGGTCAAGAGAGGTACGACCCCGATTTCTTTCAAGTACATACGGACAGGGTCATTAACCTTAGCCGAAGTTGAACCAATCAAGTCCTCATCACTGAGTTCTGGCTCTTCTTCAGTGCTAAGAACACGCGCACTTGGATTTCCTTCGTTATCTGTGATAGAAATCCCTGCATCCTGAATTCGTTGCAAGAGATCTTCAATCCCATCAGCATCCAAGGTAAAAGGAATCACCAGACTTGCATTAATTTCATCATCAGTTGCTGTCCCTTTTTGTTTATGATTACGGATAAATTCTGCTACTTGTACATCAAATGTTGTTACTTCTTTTTGTTTTGTTGCCATTATTACTCCATTCTTCTCTTTTGGGAAATTAAACGTTCCAATTCTTCTAGGGCTGTGTCTGTATCTCCTACATGGCTCGCTTCCTGCACCTTCTTTTTGATTCTCATATTGTCCTGATTCAAGAGAGCCTTGTTTCGAGTCATTTCTACTTCACTAAGTTCCTGAGGTGACATCTCAGCAGGCAAATCCTGAGCTAAGACTTGGTACCAAGCTCTTTCAACTTCATCTGTCTGTTCTGCTAAAACTTCCGGAGGAAGATTTCCATACTGGCCAAGCAAGTCATATAAGACCTGAAATTCAGGTGTGTCAAATGCAAAGTCTTCCCTTAAACGGTAATCGTTCAAAACAAGAGGAGATTCCATCATTCGATAAAGTAGATGAGCTTCTGCTCTCATAATAGCTGATAACTGCTTGGTGACAGGCATAGTGATTGACGTCGGTCTGGAAATACCTTCCATGCGATTCTGCCTTTGTGCCTGACGACTCTCATTAACAATCTGCTCAATCTGGGCATAATCAAAGGACGCCAGACTGTCAGCTAAAATATGTATATAGCTGTTTTGAGCAGTAATAGATTTTTCTTGAACAATCAAGGGAGCTATTTTTTCAATAAACTCAATCTGAGCCTGCAAATTTTCACTATTTTCAGGTTTGTACTGGTGAATGTAAAACTCAATCGGACTAATACGAGTTTTCGTTAATAGATAGGCCAAGTCTTCTGGACCATTTTTTTGTAGATATTCATCAGGATCCAAGTTATCAGGCATGCTTACGATTTGCACAGGCATATCACCAATTTCGTCCAGCGCTTTCAATGTCGCAGCTTGCCCAGCCTTATCGCCATCGTAAACAAGAACTAACTTCTTGGTTAACCTTTTCAGATGCTCAACATGCTCACGACTCAAGGCCGTTCCCATAGATGCCACAGCGTTTTCGATTCCAGCCCGATAGGCTGCGATGACATCCATGAACCCTTCCATGAGGTAAATCTCACTGGCTTTTCCAGAAGATTTTTTTGCCCTATCCATATGATATAATTCGTAACTTTTGTTAAAAATTGCAGTCGATCGGCTATTTTTATACTTAGAAGTTTGTGAATCCGTTTTCTGCCAGATACGACCTGAGAAGGCAATGACCTTTCCCTGGTCATTTGTCAGGGGAAACATAATCCGATTGTGAAAGGTGTCTACAAATTGATTGGCATCCGAGAGATAAAACAGTCCCGAATCCAAGAAATCCTCTTCACGATACTGATCAGACAAACGTTGATAGAGATAGTTTCGTTCTGGAGGTGCTAAACCAATCCGAAAATGCTTGAGCACTTCATCTGTCAAACCACGCTGATAAAGGTAGTTTCTGGCCTCTTCCCCCATGGTCGTTGTCATCAGAATAGCATGATAAAATTTGACAGCATCTTCGTGCATATCATAAAGAGCTTGGTGGGGTGAAGCTGGCTTCTGCTCACTATAAAGCGGTTTTTCTACCTCTATCCCAACACGCTGACCTAAGATTTGGACAGCCTCCATAAAGGGAACCCCTTGGTACTCCTCAATGAATTTAAAGACATCACCTGAGCGCCCACAACCAAAACAGTGGTAAAACTGCTTGTCCTCTACAACGTTGAAAGAAGGTGTTTTTTCACCATGAAAAGGACAGAGCCCTAGATAGTTCCGTCCTGCCTTTTGTAAAGAAATCACATCTCCTATGACTTCCACAATGTTGGCATTGTTTTTGATTTCTTCAATGACTTGTTTGTCAACCATACACAATACCTCCATGTTATCATAGTTTACTTTATATAGTATACTTTATTTCAGAAAAAAAGTAAACCATTTCACTCATTTTCCCTACTTTATTCAAAGAGTTGATAATAATCAGAGATTTTCATTTTTGCTTTTTCTTCTTGGTTCAAATCTTGGATAATTCGTCCTTCTTTCATGACAATTAAACGATTGCCATATTTGAGAGCATCTTCCATATGGTGGGTAATCATAAGCGCTGTCAGCTGGTCTTTCTTGACAAATTCATCCGTCAATTCCATCAAGGCCACACTGGTCTTTGGATCAAGGGCTGCAGTATGCTCGTCTAACAAGAGTAATTCAGGACGCTTCAAGGTTGCCATTAAGAGACTCAAGGCCTGTCTTTGACCACCTGATAAGAACTCAATCGGTGTATTCAAGTGTTTCTCAAGACCATTTCCTACTTTTTCAATGGTCGCTTGAAATTCATCCTTGTAGCTAGCCAGTCGTCTCGGAAACAGTCCTCGTTTTTCACCACGAAACTTGGCAATCAAAAGATTTTCAGCGACCGTCATACGGGGAGCTGTCCCCATCTTAGGATCTTGGAAGACACGAGACAGATACTTAGCCCGCTTCTCTGGTGAAAACTTGGTAACATCTTCACCTAAAATACGGATGGTTCCACTGGTTAATGACAAGGTTCCTGCAATAGTGTTAAAGAGAGTTGATTTCCCAGCACCATTTCCACCTAAAATCGTGATAAAATCCTGTTCAAAAATTTCTAAGGAAACATCATTTAAAATAATCTTTTCTTCATCAAAGCCATTTTTAACGACTTTGGTTGCATTTTTTAATTCTACAATTGCTGTCATTTACTTAACTTGGCTCCTTTCAAGATTGTTTGCTTAAATGTTGGAATCATGAGGCAGACTGCTAAAATCAAGGCACTGTATAAACGAAGGTAACTTGTATTAAAGCCAAGAGCGATAACTGCCCACACTAAGAATTGATAGGCGATAGAACCCACAACGATGGCAACCAGACGCTCTGCCAAGCTCAAACTCTTGAAAATAACTTCTCCAATTATCAAACTTGCAAGCCCCACAACGATAACTCCAATTCCTCGAGATACATCAGCATAGCCTTCTTGCTGCGCAATGAGAGCTCCTGCAAGGGCAATCACACCATTTGATAAAACCAAGCCCATAAGCTCCATGCGTCCAGTATGAATCCCGAAACTTCTAGCCATATCAGGATTGTCACCTGTAGCAATATAGGCTTGTCCGAGTTTAGTGTCCAAGAAAAAGAGCATGAGAGCAATAACAAGACTGACAAAGATAAGACCTGTCAAGAGTTGATTCAAATCCGAATCAAAAGGCAAAACATCCTGAATTTGCTTGGTTCCAAGCAGGCCTAAATTCGCACGTCCCATAATTAAGAGCATGATAGAGTGACAGGAAGTCATCACCAAAATCCCTGAGAGCAAGGTTGGGATCTTCCCTTTTGTATAAAGAAGGCCTGCTGCCATTCCAGCCAAACAACCTGCTCCTACAGCAACAAGAGTCGCTAAAAATGGGTTCACGCCTTTGGTTATCAAAGTGACAGCAACAGCTCCCCCAAGAGGGAAGGAACCTTCTGTCGTCATATCTGGAAAGTTTAAAATCCTAAATGTCATAAAGATTCCCAGACCTAAAATAGCCCAGACAAATCCTTGAGAAATAATAGATAATATCATCTGTTTCTTAACCTTTTCTATATGATTTCTATTGTAAAAAATTGGAGGAGATGTCCCCAACTCCTCCATTACAGATTATTCAATCACTTGTCCTGCTTCTTTTAGAACAGATTCAGGAATCGTAATACCTAATTCTTGTGCCAATTTTTTGTTAATCACTGACTTACCAGTTGAAAAGACATTAACTGGAGTATCAGCTGGTTTTGCACCTTTCAAGACTTGCGCAATCATTTTACCTGTTGCCACACCAAGGTCATGTTGGTCAACTACAACTGATGCCAAACCACCAGCTTCTACCATGGCAGTTGCGCTTGGATAGATTGGTTTTTTAGCGGATTGATTACTTGAAACAACAGTTGAGAAGGCTGAAGCAATTGTGTTGTCGATTGGAACCCAGATAGCATCAACTTTGCTAGTCATAACATTTACTGTTGAAGCAATTTCATTTGTTGAAGGAACAGCAAATGTTTCCACTGTCAAACCTGCTTTTTCAGCATAAGCCTTAAATTCTTCTACCTGTGTTTTTGAATTGTCTTCGCTGCTTGAGTAAAGGGCTCCGATTGTTTTCACATTTGGTGTCAAAGCTTTGATGAGTTCAACTTGTTGTTGAGCTGGGTTGTGGTCAGATACCCCTGTAATGTTGCCACCTGGTTTTTTCAAATCTTTGACCAAGTTAGCTCCGATTGGGTCTGTAATAGCAGCCATGATAACCGGTAGATCTTTTGTGGCACTAGCCAAACCTTGAGCAGCTGGTGTTGCAATACCAACCACAAGGTCATTCCCATTTGCAACCAATTGTTTACTCATTGTTGCAACCTTACTTTGGTCGCCTTCTGAGTTCATAAAGTCAATCTTCAACTGGTCATCTTTATAACCTTCTTCTGCAAGTCCATCTTGAATCCCTTTATAAATCAAGTCAAGAGATGGATGGCTCACAAACTGAAGGACACCAACTTTGGCAACTTTCTTTTCATTCTTAGCTTCTGGTTTATTCATTGAAGAGTAAATCAAGCTTCCTGCTACTAAGACTGCTAATGCAGCGATAATTCCAATTAAACGTTTATTTTTCATTCTATTTCTCCTTTTATTCCTTTAAAATACTTCACTTATCTAATACTCTTCGAAAATCTCTTCAAACCACGTCAGCGTCGCCTTACCGTAGCTATGGTTACTGACTTCGTCAGTTCTATCCACAACCTCAAAGCAGTGCTTTGAGCAACCTGCGGCTAGCTTCCTAGTTTGCTTTTTGATTTTCATTGAGTATAAACAATTGACGCCATCGTTTTCTTTCCATACTAACCTCCATCAAAAAAGTCCTCACACAAAAAAACTTGTGTGAGGACGTCGATGCGCGGTACCACCTCAATTATAGGGAATTTCCCTATCGCTCTGTCTCGCAATAACGAGATGCACTGTAAGGTGTGCTCACCGAATTTTTATGATTTCAAATTCTAAATACTATTCAGCCCAATTTTCATCATCATCACTTATCTGTTTTCAGCTACCACAGACTCTCTAAAAAGTTTATTATGATTACTTTTCTGAATGGTTAAATTATATCATTTTTCAACTACTTGTCAAGACTCTTTTAGCATTTTTTTGAACTATTCAAAAACTTCCCCTATGAAAAAGAGGAAGTTTGATAGGTATCAGCCAGAATTACGCAATCCTGTTGCAATTCCGTTGATGGTTGTATGGATTAATTTTTCTTGATCACTTGATAATTCTCCTCGGCGTTGACGTTTAATCAACTCCAACTGGATATAGTTGAGGATATTAAAGTAAGGCATACGGTAATCCAAACTCGCTTTTAGATATGGATTTTCAGCCAAGAGTTCATCATATCCTTCGATAGCCAAGATAACTTCCTTGGTGACTTGCCATTCATTTAGAATAGTCTCATAGATTGCTTTTACTTCTTCATCCTCACACAGTTTGGCATATTCAAAAGCAATGTTCATATTTGATTTTGACAAGACCATGTCGACATTTGAAAGAAGCGATTGGAAAAAAGGCCAGTTTTGGTACATATCTCGTAGGATAGCGATATTCTCTGGATTTTTATCGATAAATTCCTTGAAGCTTGAACCAACCCCATACCAGCCAGGGAACATGACGCGACTTTGCGACCATGAGAATACCCAAGGGATGGCTCTCAAACCACCGATTTCAGTAATAGTCTTACGAGCAGCTGGACGAGAACCAATATTAAAGCTTGAAATAGCCTTGATTGGACTTGACTCGAAGAAATAATCATAGAAATGGTCATTACCAAAGACCAAATCACGGTAGATATCGTAACTACGGTCCACCACTTGATCCATAATAGCTTCATAACGATTTGAGGTGTTGGTGTCGCTCTTCTTCTGCGTAATCATACGGTTAATGGCTGCAGATACTAGCATTTCAAGGTTATAGTAGGCAGCATCTTTGTTACCGTATTTATTCCCAATTACTTCACCCTGCTCCGTCAAGCGGATACGATCCTTGATAGACTTGAGCGGTTGAGATGTGATGGCTTCATAGGTTGGTCCACCACCACGACCGACAGTCCCACCACGGCCATGGAAGAAGGTAACCTTAACGCCAAATTCATCTCCAATAGCAGTCAATTGTTGTTGAGCTTTGTAGAGGGTCCAACATGATGATAGATAGCCACCATCTTTATTACTATCAGAGTAACCAAGCATGATTTCTTGGTAGTTATTACGTGAAGCAATCCATTTCTTAGCAAGAGGAAGAGAAAGATATTCTCTCATGGTTTCTTCTGAGTGATCCAAGTCCTCAATTGTTTCAAAGAGAGGAACAATTTGGACACGGGCTCTTTCTTTGTCAACTAGCCCTACTTCTTTTAGCAAGATAGCCAATTCCAACATGTCTGATACGCTGGTTGCATGTGAAATGATGGTCTGACGAATGACATCATCTCCCAACTGATCTTTCAACTTACGAGCAGCCTTAAAGATTGCTAATTCTTTTTCAAGTAACTCTGATTTTTCAACGTGAGTGGCAGAAAGAATACGTGGATCTTCTTCTAATTCTTTCAAAAGAAGCTGGCATTTTTCTTCTTCACTTAGTTCGCTATAATGAGAATGAATACCTGCTGATTTCAAGAGTTCAGCTACACAAGCCTCATGAACACTAGAATCTTGACGCATGTCAATAGATGCCAAATAGAAACCAAAAATTTCAACTGCCTGAATCAATTCAACAAAATCACCAGAAATCAGTGCTTCACCCTTGTTTTCCAAGAGGGAATCACGAATGGTAATTAAATCCTTATAAAAATCATTAGCTGTTTCATAGCGAGCCCCAACTTCCTTATCTTCAATCAGATAAGCTTTTGTTGCTTGGATTTTTGATTGAATATCAAACAAGGCACGACGATACAGCTCTTTTTCACGATAAATCGAGTTATCCTTGGATTGACGAGCCATTTCTCTAACTTGCTTGCTTACATTGACGATACTAGTTGAGAGAGAGAATTCACGATAAAGTTGGTAAATCTTTTCATCATAGTAATTCATGATGACTTCACACTGGGTCATAGCAGATTGTTTCAAGGTATCTGCTGTAACAAAAGGATTCCCATCACGGTCTCCACCAATCCACATTCCCATGGTAATTGGTTTAGGATGTTTCAACTCCAAGCCGTGTTTTTTAGCCAGACGCTTGTACTCAGCAGTCAAATGAGGAACTGCCTTCAGGAATGAACTATTGTAGTATTCCATAACATTCGTGATTTCATTGGTCACTTTCAATTTCTTTTCACGAATCATATCTGTCTGCATGATAATCTCAATGTAACGACGGAGATCATTATGCCATTTTTCCTTATTAATCAAACCTAATTTCACATCACGGTACTTACGCAAAAGGGTATGGATATGGTTAGTCAAATCCAACATACTCTTACGTTGCACTTGTGTTGGATGGGCTGTCAAAACAGGGACAACATTCAAGTGTTCTAGAATTTCAACCGCATTTTCTTTTTCTGCAACCATTTTGATCGTTGCTGATAATTTACCAAGATAATCTTGATCGATATTATTTTGATGGTTAATTTCATAGGCCAAATCCACGTCTTCTGAAATATTAATCAAAAGAGGCAAGATAGAGAAATAGCGTGAAATATAAGCCATTTCATCATTTGACAGACTCGTAACCAATTGGTTCAAACCTTGATAATCTTCTTGAGTTGACAATTCTTTCAACTGCATGATTTTTTCAAAAGTCTCTGGGGCAAGCATGTTTTTAGTGATATCTTCTAACAATTCTGTTAAAATCAATACTTCTTCTTGCACGACAGCTTTATTACTATAGTTTTCTAATTTTTGAAGAGACATAGGTAATCCTTTCCACTCTCAGCTCTACATATAGTTTGATGAGTGAGCTTCTAACTCCTCATATAATTGGGCACGTTTTTCACTTGCATCAATATTTAAGACAAAGGCGATGGCTACAGACAAGACTAGGAGACTGTTCCCTCCTTGCGATAAGAAGGGGAAGGTTACTCCTGTCGAGGGAATAATACCAGAAATTCCACCGATATTGACAAAGACCTGTACCAACATCATCCCCCCAACCCCAATCGCCATCATAGAATTAAAGGGATTCTTAGCACGAATTCCTACTAGGATAATTCGCAAAATCAGGAAAAAGACAAGTGCCAAAATCAAACTGGCTCCCACAAATCCAAACTCTTCAATGACAATTGAAAATACAAAGTCTGTATGGGCCTCTGGTAAATAACCACGTTTTTCGATTGAATTTCCTAAGCCTAAACCAAACCATCCACCATTTACCATAGCAAAGTAGGAATTTGCAAGTTGGTGACCAGCTCCTGCCAAATCAGCAAAGGGATTAAAGTAGGCACTGAAACGCTTGGCCACGTAACCAAATACTGGAACTTTTGAAAACTTATCAACCCCAATTATAGAAATAGCTGATAGAGATAGGGCTGAAACTCCAAACAATACACCGATAAAGGCTATAAACCAACGATGAGCAATCCCACTAACTGTATACATAATCAAGGCGACCAGAGCTAGGATAGTAGCATTCCCCAAATCTGGGAAAATAGCCAAACTTCCTATCATTACTAGTAGGACAAAGCGCCAATCATTAAAAGCACGAGGAATCCATTGATTTTGAGTTAAAACTTGAAAATCGTAAATAGCAATTTCATCCTGTTGTTTTGAAAAACGTTGGGCCAAATACCAGACGATGATAATCTTCAAATACTCAGCTGGCTGAATGGTCAACGGTCCTACTGAAATCCAACCATAGGCTCCATTGACTGGCGTACCAATTATCCGAGCCAGAGCCAAAAGAATCAGCTCAACAAACATAACAATAAATAAGAGTCGTTCTTTTCTTAAAAAATTCAGTTTCAGCTTATATATCAAGGCAATCAATATTAAACTAAGTATCCAAAACATTCCCTGACTTCGAACCAATTGGAGGGCACTTTTACCTTCTTCGATAAGAATGGCACTGGTTGTAGAATAAACTACAATCAAGCCCAAAATAGATAAAAGTAAGTAAGGAACTAGAATAGAATAGTTTAATAGGTGCCTCTTACTAATCTTCATAGTATCACCAATCTAATGAGAACAAAAGAAATTATTCCCAAATTCCGTTTATTTTCTAGTTTTGATTGCTATTATACCATTTTTTCCGAAAGAAAAAAACTCTTACCCTTAAGATAGAAGATTTTCTCATAAGAAAAAGAGCACTTGGCTCTTTTCTGTTTTATTCTTTTGAAGAACTGCTTGAGCTTGAATCTCCACCACCAATGTATTGAGTAAAGATATTTTGGAAGGCTTGGTCTTTAACCTTGATGTTGGCTGCTTGCAATTCTTTTCCGATAATGCTTTGAACAAATGATGCGTCGTTTTGTTTTTGAGTTAAGATAACAGTTTTTAATTTTTCTTTGTAATCGTCAATATTAGATGATTTTTCTGTTTTCTTAATCAGTTTAACAATGTAATATTGACTGCTGTAGGCTTGTGTTCCAGTAACGCTAATCACATCAGAAACACCGTTTACATCTAAAGCAAAAGCAGCTTTTTTAACTTGTTCTGGTACTTCTGTTGAAGCAGAATCAAAAGTGATTTCTCCACCATTCGCTTTAGTTTTCTCATCTGTTGAATTATCTTTGGCTAATTGAGCAAAGTCTGCATCACTAGCTTTAGCTTTTTCAAGAATTTCTTTAGCTTTGTCTTCATTGTCCAAACGGATAATTTGAGCAGTCACATCAGGAGTGTATTCGTCAAAGGCCTTCTTGTAAGCATCATCTGTCAATTCAGCTTCTGCTGCTTTCTTAACTGCCAACTCAACCAATTTACTTGTACGAATTTGAGCTTTACGTGTTTCAAGAGTCATTCCTGCTTGCGATAAGACACGTTGGTAGTTCTCACCATATTGTTTCTCTTCTTCGGCAATAGTATCGTTGACTTCTTTGTCATCTACTTCTGAGCCATATTGCTTCTCAAATACTTTTTGGATGGTCATGTTCAACAATACTTGTTGAGCTGAAGGATTGCTTTTCACTTGCTCATAAAATTGATGTTCTGTGATGACATCCCCTTTCATGCTGATAAGATCTGCCCCTTCTGAACCTTTCGAACAAGCTGCTAAAGTTGCTACTGATAATAGTGTAATGGCACCTGCCAATAGTTTTTTCTTCATGTCTACTCCTTTGAGATAAGTGTTACCCTATCTATTTTACTATATTTTCTTAAATTTTTCTGAAAATCATTCGCTGTCAGGCAATTGAACATCTGCTACATTTTTACGAAGCATGAGAATGCCATCTCCCAGAGGTACTAGTGTTGCGGTGAGTCCTGGATTGTCTAAGGTTGCATCAAATAGTCTTTGAAGTCCTCTGTAAATAGTTCGCTGACCTCGACGAACTTCCATAATATCCTTGGCAACATCACCACCTTGGAAAATATCATCCAAGACGACCACACCTCCAACGACCAAATGTTTGAGGATTTCTGGCAGAAAGACGATGTATTTAGACTTGGCAGAATCCATAAAGACGAAATCATAGGACTCTGTCAAGGTAGATAAGACATCTACCGCATCTCCTTCTAGGAGTGTAATTTGCTTGCGACTGTCAAACTGGGCGAAATTTTCCTTGGCAAATCCAATCATTTCTGGATTGCGGTCAATGGTTGTAATCTTGGCCTTTGGAGCATGGTCTGCCATCAAGAGGGCTGAAAAACCGATGGCCGTCCCAATTTCCAGAATGTTTTTAGGTTGTATGGTTTCCATGAGAAAACGGAAATAAGCAACCGTTTCATGGGGAATAATGGGAATATTTTCCTTGCGGGCAAAGTCTTCCAATTCTTTCAAAGACCCTGTGACTTGCTTTTGGCGCTGACGCATCAAGTCTACAATTTCTTCCTTGACGACAGGGCGACGCATGTTATGGTTGGCATTTTTACTATACGATTCAACCATCTTATGCCAATCCCAATTTTTCAACAAGGGCTTCAAACTCATTCAAACGACGTTCAAAGACTGCAAAGGCATCGTTGAGATAGTCTTCCTTCTCCATATCAACACCAGCTTTTCTCATGACATTAAGTGGATAGTCAGACTTACCTGCCTTGAGATAGTCGATATAACGGTCACGGTCTTCTTGACTACCATGAACAATCTTTTCAGCCAAGGCTGAGGCTGCTGCAAAACCTGTTGAATATTGATATACATAGTAGTTATAGTAGAAGTGTGGAATGCGAGCCCACTCGTATTGGATTTCAGGATTGTCTTCCTTACTCAAACCATAATACTCTTGGTTCAAGTCTGCGTAGAGTTTATTTAGGAAATCACTTGTCAAGACTTCACCATTTTGATCCGCTTGGTGAATCGCGTGTTCAAACTCAGCAAATTGAGTTTGGCGGAAAACTGTTCCACGGAAACCATCTAGGAAGTTATTGAGAATAGCAAAGCGCGTTGCATCATCTTCCACTTCTTCCAATAATTTCTCCGTCAAGATATTTTCATTGGTAGTTGATGCAATCTCAGCCAAGAAGATAGAATAATCTCCGTAAACATAAGGCTGAGTTTCACGAGTATAGCTTGAATGCATACTGTGACCTGTTTCATGAACAAGAGTAAAGAGATTGTCTAGATTGTCCTGCCAGTTAAGAAGCATGAAGGCATTTGTATCGTAAGAACCACCAGAGTAAGCCCCTGAACGCTTGCCTTGATTTTCATAAACATCAATCCAACGCTCACTGAAGGCACGTTTAACACGGCTCAAGTAATCCTCACCCAAGACTGACAAAGCATCTTCTGCCTTTTTCAAGGCTTCTTGGTAGGTAAAACTATATTCAACAGATGAAAGCGGTGTGTAGACATCGTACATCTTGAGGTCTGAAATCCCCAAAATCTTTGAACGAAGCTCTAGGTAACGATGCAAGAGTGGCAAATGCTTGCGAACTGCTGCCACCAAATTGTCATAAACACTCTCTGGAACAAAATTGGCTGCTAGGGCTGCATGACGAGCACTCTTGTAGTTACGAACCTTGGCACGGTAGTTTTGCACCTTAACATTGGTTTGCAATGTTTTGGCATAGGTGTGTTGGAATTGCTCATAAGTCGCATAAAGAGCTTGATAAGCACCACGACGCACCTCACGATTTTTAGACTCCATCAGACGTGTGTAAGTCCCATGAGATAGCTGAACTTCCTTACCATCATCATCTTTAACAAATGGAAAGACGATATCTGCATTATCTAAAATAGCAAAAGTTTCACTAGCCGAACCAAAAATTTCTCCAGCTCCAGCCAATAGCTCTTCCTCACGTTGTGAAAGAACGTGATCCTTGCCTTGTAAAAGCTTGTCAAAATAGTGTTGATAAACCTGCAATTTTGGTTGAGCCTCTAAAAAGTCAGCATACTGCTTTTCACTAATTTCCATAAATTCAGGCTCATAGAATGAAAAGGCTTGGTCCAGCTGGCTGTATAGAGTCATTGCCTTGGCATAGTACTCTTGATACTTGGCTTCACGTGTGTCCTGGTCATTTTTCATATGAGCATAAACGTAAAGCTTCTCCATTTGGCGTTCCATTTCAAGAGAAAATTCAGTGATTTCAAGTAGGCTATCCGCACTATCCAAGAGATGGCCTTCATACTGGGCTACTGTCTCCAATTTTTCTGTTAACTCTTTTAAAGCTTCTTCCCAAGCTTGGTCAGTTGGGTAAATCGTTGATAGATCCCATGTATCTTTTTCATTTATTTCATGTCTTTGTAATACCATTAGATTCCTCCATCCTTTCTATTCTACCATATTTTTCAAGAAATATTGCTGATAAAAGGCTGGTGGATAAAGCTTTTGCAAATCATTTTGAGGATTTTTTTGATAATAGGTGTAAAAGTGCTGATAATAGCGAGTCAAATCTTGCTCAATTTGGCAAAAATTACCTACTAGTGGTCTTATTTGTGGATACCATTCTTTTAGTTCATAAGTCAGGAGATTTTCTCCCTTCTGATAGGCTTCTGCTTGTGCTTTCATCCAAATGGGATTTTGATAAAACAGTTGCTGCCGGATATAGCGACAGATGTCCTTATCTTGAGAAACTGTAAAATGCGATATTTTTTGTTTCTTATAGGGAAAACGTAATATCTCCAGTAGACTACCGTGACCATAGGGAAATTCCTTAATCTGATAATGGAGTTTACCTCGAAGATCTTGGTGAATCAGGTATTTGAGTCTTAAAACTTGTTTTTCACTGTCTAATTCCCAAACATAAAAGCCCATGTTTTGACTGAAATAAAGAAAACCTTCTTGCAGACGAGTCAAACGCTCCTTGAGCCAAAGTTTTTCCCCCAGCAACCACAGTACTTGGTAACCCTGACTACGATAGCCCTCACTACGTTCTTTAAGAACTTTTTGAGTCAAGGGACTACACTGAACTTCTAGAACTAGATTGCCATTTACAAATACATCCGCAATCTGTTTAAGCTCTGGAAGCGGGTATTCTAATTGCACCTCTGCCTCTTTTTTCAACCAGTGATAGAGGACTTCCTTATTTGCCAGGTGTTCTGGACTTTCATTTTCAGAGGAAAAATCACAGTCTTTTAAGGTTTTGTGGGCAAAATGGGCCCGGACACTTGGTCCTTGACGCAAACGGAGCTGACCTCCACAAGCTGGGCAGGTGTATGCTTGCTTCTCAAGTTTATCCTCTAACACATTTACCAATTCTCCCCTAGCATCTCTCGCAACAAACATGATTTCTCTCCTTTTCTATATTATTCGTAAAAAAAGAAAAAAGATCAGGAAATTCCCCAACCTTCATACATATTTACTTGATTTTCTTAGCTAGCATGGTCGCAAAGCGTAGTTGAATACGATTGCCATTTTCGTCACGACGGTGCAAATGGCCTGGATTTTCATTGTACTTGACCAATTCCCAGTCCTTGTAATAGTCTGCCAATTCCCCTTCTTTAAAGGTAAATGGGAAGTTCACTGAGCAAGGATAATCTTCCGTATCCATGGCACAAACGATAAGATTATAACCACCGATCGTGGTATGCTCCTGCATATTTTTAATAATTTCAGGAATGCGGTCTGCTTGCAAAAACATCAAAACAACTGTCGAAACGATGAAATCATACTCTTGCCCAATGCTGGCTGAATTGATATCGTAGAGACCAACAGGCATGTCCAAATCTTCTTGCTCCACAATGCTTTGTAAGATTTCAAGGGCCAATTCATTTTGATCTACAGCTGTCACATCAAAACCATTCTGTGCAAGAAAGAGGGAATTACGGCCCTGACCACAGCCCAAATCCAAAGCTTTCTCTGGTTTTACTGTCTGCATTGCCTCTAGGACCTCTGAATGAACCGGATTGGTATTGTATTTCTTAGGAAAATAATCCTCAGGTTTACAATAAAACTCCAAATACCATTCCACATCGTCTGTTACAGCCTCCACTCGGTGCCAAGCTTGTGGTTGTGCCATGGGATTGTCGGCTCCTGCTTCAAAGATGTGCTCAGCTAAAACCTCACCATCTTCTGTCAATTCAATAAACTTGAGAGCTCCCTTCAAGACAGTAATTTTCCCCCAAGTCCCAACCTTGGTATTGTGTTTCTGCTGAACAGCCTCTGGCATGGTTTCTTTATTCCACAAGGGCATACGTTTATAGGCAACTAGTTTTTCCATCTTCATTTCCTCTTTTTATCGCTGATTAACAGCTTTCATAACACGCGCGATGTCGCGGTTTTGCTCACGTCGTTTGATAGACTCCCGTTTATCATAGTCATGCTTCCCTTTAGCTAAACCTAAAAGGAGTTTAGCGTAACCATCTTTGATATAGACCTTAAGGGGAACCAGGGTCATTCCTGTTCCTTTAGTCTCTTGTTCTAATTTTTGGATTTGTTTCTTATGGAGCAGGAGTTTACGACGACGTTCTGGTTCTTGGTTCCAGATATTGCCCTCTTCGTAAGGAGCAATATGAACATTGCTCAACCAGACCTCCCCATTTTTTACTTGGGCAAAGCCATCCTTGAGATTGATTCGAGCAGCTCGTACACTCTTGATTTCAGTTCCTGTCAGGACCATCCCTGCCTCTAGCGTATCTACGATTGTATAGTCGTGGCGCGCCTTTTTATTTTGTGCGACGATCTTTCCCTCGCCCTTTGCCATGCTTAGCTCCTTTCTTAGCTACTTCCTTATAAAAAGGATTCTTTCCTTTTTTCTTCTTGTCTTTTTGTGAATGCTTGCGCTTATCATTTGAGCGTCCTGATTTTCTCTTATCTTCCTTCTTATCTGAACGACGATTTGAACCACGCCCTCTGTCTTTGCAACCAGCTTGTTTCAAGCCTTTTTCAATCACATCAAACTCACTTGGGATGTAAGAAAAGTCAATTTCACCCGTCATCTTGTCGGCTCTTTCAACTCGGATACGGATTTGCTGACCTACACGGAAGGTTGTACCCGATTTCTCCCCAAGCAGGGTCAAATCACGTTCATTGAAATGATAAAATTCAGGTAGATTAGTGATGTGAATCAAGCCCTCAACTGTATTCGGCAATTCAACAAAGAGACCAAACTTGACAATACTTGATACAACCGCATCGTATTCTTCGCCTACGTATTCTTCCATATACTCAGCCTTTTTCATGGCTTCGACTTCACGCTCAGCCTCAATGGCACGACGTTCACGGTTGGAAGACTGGGTCGCAATCTCTGGAATCACTTGCTCAAAATGCTCTGCTATTTCCTTAGAACGGCTGTAATCACGAATCATACGGTGAACAAGAAGGTCTGGATAACGACGAATCGGACTGGTAAAGTGAGTGTAATAGTCAGCAGCAAGGCCATAGTGGCCGTGATTGTGCTCCGAATAGCGAGCCTGCTGCATAGAGCGAAGAAGCATCATGGACAATACATCTGCATAAGGTTCCCCCTCAACAGCACGCATGATGTCTTGGAGGGCCTCCTGGCTAATCTCACTGGCAGTCCCATAAATACGCAAGCCAAAACTCGAAGCATAATCAATAAACTTCTGAACTTTTTCAGCCTTAGGCTCCTCGTGAATTCGATAGATGAAAGGTAGATCCAGCTTGCTAAAATGCTCGGCAACTGTTTCATTGGCCATCAGCATAAAGGATTCAATCATGCGCTCAGCAACACCACGCTGACGAAGAACGATATCAACAGGCTTACCTTGCTTATCCACTAAAATCTTAGCTTCATTGGTATCGAAATTGAGGGCACCACGTTTCACACGCATGTTTTCTAAAATTTCATGAAGCTTGGCCATGAGTTCGATACTAGGGACAATTTTCTGATATTCTTGTCTCTTTTCCACGTCGCCAGCTAGAATATCATTAACATCGTTATAGGTCATACGGAAGCTTGTCTTGATTACCGTTTGTGTAATGGTGTAATTGACCACACGACCATGTTTATCAATCTCCATAATGGCAGACTGGGTTAGGCGATCAACTTGAGGATTGAGGGAGCAGATACCATTTGACAGTCGTTCTGGAAGCATTGGGACCACACGGTCTGTCACATAGACAGAAGTTGCACGATTAAGGGCTTCCTTATCAAGGGCAGACCCCTCAGTCACATAGTAGGAAACATCTGCGATGTGAACACCGAGCTCCAAATTCCCATTTTTTAAAGCCTTGATATGCACCGCATCGTCCAAGTCTTTGGCGTCAGCACCGTCAATGGTAAAGGTAATCTCATCTCTTAGATCCAGACGGCCTTCCATATCCTTTTGAGACGGAACATCAGGCACACTTTCTGCTTCCTTGACAACAGCCTCTGGAAATTCTGAGACAATGTCCATAGACTCCAAAACCTCAAGAACATCAATTCCGACATCCGTTGAATGCCCCACCACATCTAGAACACTCGCGACAAAGAAATCATGTTTCTTGCTTGGGTATTTGTCGATAAAGACCTTGAGAACTTCTGTTCCCTCCAGTTTAAGGGCTGGTTTTTTTACATAAATCGGTTGGCTGATTTTCTGATTTTTCGAACGGATGTAGCCAGCATACTTAGGTTTTTCCTGATCTAGAACGATTTGACCGACAACAGTTGTCAAACTGTGTTCTAGGATATCGATAATTTTGGCTTCCGCCGCTGTTCCCTTGTTACGATCAGCGACTTTCTTGATGACAACCTCAACAGTATCGCCATCAATAGCATAGTTGACATCGTTTTTACCTACAAAAAGGTCGTCCTCCTCGCCTTCTAGACTGACAAAACCAAAGCCATTTTTATGGGCATGAAAAATCCCCTTGAGAGTAATCTCATGTTTTTTCTTAACTTCTAAGGTCAGAGTACCATCTTCTTCAAAACGAATCTGGTGCTTTCTTTCCATTAAGGATAAGGTTTTAATCAACTCACGAAAATCCTTGGAACCGTCTTTTCCCAAAGCCTGAGCCAAGTCATTGACAGTTACCTTTCCCTTATCTTGCAAATATTCTTTTATTCTATCTTTCATATTTTCTTTCTAGATTTTTTAATTTTCTTTTACTGTAAAACCTTTTCAAACATCCTTTAAAAATAAAAAGAGGCAAAGACCTAGTCCTGCCCATTATTTTCTTATCTACTTGATAATACCGTCAATGCTAAGGCAATGGCTAGCCAGAAAAAGACTAAAATCCCTGTCAAACGCTGCATTACAGCTTCAAAACCGCGTGCTTTACTGCGTTCAAACAAATCACCTGAGCTGGCATCAAATACATTGCTGGATTGGTTTTTGGTTGGTTGCATGAAAATCGCAATCACAATCACAACAGATAATACTAATAAAATGGTTAATAATAGGTTATACATATCAAACTCCTTAAAATCCCTATTATTTTACCATAAAATCTACTTAGATTCAAGATGTAGGGTTACTTTTCTTTCCTTGGGACAATACTTTAAAACCTCAATCTTGTCTGGATGGGTTTTGGAATTTTTACTGGTTAGGTAATTGACACTGCCACAAGAGGAGCATTTGAGATTAATTTTTACTCTCACTAGATTTCCTTTACTTTTAATAATGTTCGAAATTGAAGCAGGTTAAAGAGACAACTAAAGGCAACACAAAGACTTGTCGCATAAAAGACTGCATGGTAGCCAAATTGACCTGCTACTGCAGAACCTGCCATAGGACCAACGACACCTCCCAGATAAAAGAATACCTGATTAAAGGCAAAGACCCTCGAAATACCAGCTTTGGGCGTCATCTTGCTGAGAAGGGCATTAACTCCGGGAATCAAGGCTCCGGTTCCCAATCCAAAGAGGAAACGATAAAGTCCTAGTTGAAAGGGGCTAGAGGCATTGGCACAGAGGAGATAGATGATAACTGAATAAAACTGGGCTACAACCAAGAGGCGATGGTTGCCCACTTTATCACCTAGCTTGCCCATGACTCCTGCACTCATCATACTGGAAAAGCCCATACTGGATACAATCAAACCAGATACAAAAAGAAGATTCTCTGTCTGGCCTAAGTCGCGTACATAAAGAGCTAAGATAGGGCCGATTGATTGGGCTGAAAATTGGATGACAAAACTGGTCAGAAAGAGGTTGACCAAGAGATAGGGGTATTTGACCGAGGTAAATAATTCCTTTGTTGGAATAGCCTTTTCCTTGGCTACTGGTTGAAAATCTTCCTTGATAAAGCAAATAGTCAAAATAGCAGCTAAAAATAGAAAACTACCAACCATTAAGAAAACTGTACGAATACCAAATAATTCTGCGATAAAGCCACCAATAAAAGGACCAGTTAGAGTACCTGCAACTACGCCTGTAGACAAAGTACCTAAGGCATAGCCCGATTTTTCCTTGGGAACCTGACTGGCTATCAAGGCCGTTGCATTGGGAACAAAACCCGCAAATACACCATTTAGTAAACGAAGAAAGATTAACCAATAGATATTTGGTACAAAGGCCAAGCCTCCCATAGTGATAGTCATGGCCAGACCAGCACGAATCATCATGGGTTTTCGACCGTATTTATCAGCAAAAATACCCCAGATAGGAGAAAAGAGCGCCGCAGAAATAGCAGAGACAGAAATAGCTAAACCTGCATAAAAAGCAGCTTGCTCACTCCCTACACCTAGATTTTCCACAAAGATGGGCATAAAAGGCACAACCAAAGAAATACTGGCTCCAGTCAGAAAATTACCAAACCAGGCAATGCGCAGATTATCCTTCCAGTTAATCTCTGTCATCTTGCTTACCTCCCTCAAGAAGGGAGAACACCTGAGTAAGAAGCTGGTCCTGATTTCCATTATTGTCTAGAACATGGCTAGCCAAACCTTTCTTTTTCTCTAAAGGCCACTGGGCTGCCAGACGAGGCTCAGCTTCATCCTTGGATAACTGATCCCTTTTCATTAAGCGTTCAACTTGGACATCTCTGTCCACATATACCAACCACGTCTCATCAAACCAAGCGCTGTAGTCCTGCTCAAAAAGCAAGGGGATATCCATGAAAAAGATAGCTTCTGTCTGAACCAACTGGTCTCTCAACGTAGCTAGTTCCTCACGGATAATCTTTCCTTGGATTTGCTTAGACCATTCTCGTTCTTCAGGATTTGAAAAGATAAGACTAGCTAGGAGAGGGCGATTAAGTTCTCCGTTTTCAAGGATGATTTCTTGCCCGAAGTGCTGGACTAGAGCCTCAAACAGACGACCACCAGGTTTCTGTAGTTGGTGAACGACTGCGTCGGCATCCACTACTTGAAAGCCTTGCTTTCTTAGAAAATTTGTCACGGTTGACTTACCGGAGGCAATTCCCCCAGTGATTCCAATGATTTTTCCCATCAGCCCCTCCTTTGGCACTGAGGACAAAAGTGAGTTCCTCGTCCACCTAGTTGGATTTTCTCAATAATGGTACCACAGCGTACACATTCTTGACCAGCCTTGTCATAGACCTGATGAAAATCCTGCATAGTTCCATCTTCACCAAAAGCGTTGGTATAGGTCCGAATGGTGGAACCACCTTTTTCAACAGCCTGTCCCAAAACAGCAATGGTCTGGTCATGAATGGCAGTCGCTTCTTCTGCTGTCAAAGTCTGGGAAGGTCTAGCTGGATGAACCTGAGCTCGCCAGAGAACCTCATCCACATAGATATTGCCAAGTCCAGCTACCAAGGTCTGGTCTAGAAGATGGGATTTGATAGGCTTTTTGGACTTAGATAGGGCAGCTTGAAAGACCTGCAAATCAAAGTCTTGTTCGCTTGGTTCAGGACCTAATTTTTTAGAAATAAAGTAAGCGTCTAAAAGGTCAGGAGCCAAGAGTTCCATAGTACCAAACTTGCGTACATCCTCATAAACAAGCGTGCCACCATCTTCAAACTGAAAAAAAACATGGGCATGCTTGCGTTCAGGTACTTGGTCTGGATAGTAAAAATACTTGCCCTCCATCCGCAAATGGGAAATCAAGACCTTGTCTGTCAGGTAGAAAATCAAATATTTACCACGACGTCCCATCGACTCAACAACTTGACCAGGCACTTCCTTTCGAAACTCGTCCAAATCCGTCTTAATCATCTTGGGATAACGAATTTCTATACTCGAAATCTTCTTACCCAAAATCAATTTTTCCAAGCCACGTCGAACGGTTTCAACCTCTGGTAATTCAGGCATAAATCCTCCTTCTGTAAAAACAAGAAGCAGGCATGAGCCCACCTCTACTTAGTATTCTTTTTCATTATAGCCAAAGTCAGCCAAATCTAGCTTTTTATCACGCCAGTTTTTCTTAACCTTGACCCAGGTTTCTAGGAAGACCTTGTCTCCTAGCATGAGTTCAATATCACGACGGGCCATGCTACCGATTTTCTTAAGCATAGCACCACCTTTACCGATGATAATCCCTTTCTGACTATCGCGCTCGACCATGATAGTTGCTCGAATATGAACCTTGTCTGTCTCTTCGTCTCGTTTCATAGAATCCACTACTACTGCGACAGAATGCGGAATCTCTTCACGAGTTAGGTGCAAGACTTTCTCGCGAACCATCTCTGAAACCAAGAAACGTTCTGGATGGTCTGTGATTTGATCAGACGGGAAATATTGGAAACCTTCGTCCAGATTTTCACTCAAAATATCCACTAGACGAGAGACGTTATTCCCTTGAAGAGCTGAGATTGGAACGATTTCCTTAAAGTCCATTTGATTACGAAAATCATCAATCTGAGACAAAAGCTGGTCTGGATGAACCTTATCGATCTTGTTCACCACCAGAATAACAGGAACCTTAGCAGCCTTGAGACGCTCGATAATCATATCGTCCCCCTTACCACGCGCTTCATCAGCAGGCACCATGAAAAGAACGGTATCCACTTCACGAAGGGTGCTATAGGCAGATTCGACCATGAAATCTCCGAGAGCTGTTTTAGGTTTGTGAATCCCTGGTGTGTCGATAAAGACAATTTGCTCCTTATCAGTTGTGTAAATTCCCATAATTTTGTTGCGCGTTGTCTGCGCCTTGTCACTCATAATGGCAATCTTTTGCCCCATGACATGATTTAAAAAAGTTGACTTCCCAACGTTGGGACGTCCTAAAATGGCTACAAAGCCTGATTTAAAAGTCATAATTTCCTCTTGCTATTTAAAATAATAAATCCCAGATTCGTGGGAGAAAAATCAATGCGCCTGTTAAGGCTGCGAAAAGAGAGACCACTAATACCGCGCCAGCCGCCATATCCTTGGCATTTTTAGCCAGCATAGAAAAGTGATAGTGACTGGCCAAATCCACCACATTCTCGATAGCAGAATTGATAATTTCAAAGGCTACTACCAAAAAAATGCTCAATAGGAGAAAGAGCCATTCGATTCGTGACACCTGAAAAACAAAACCTGCGAGGATGACCACGAGAGCCGTCACCGCATGTTTTCGCATATTGCGTTCTTCCTTTATGGCAGTAAAAATTCCTGTAAGAGCAAATTCTAAACTGGATATCAGGTCACGATTTTTCCATTTTCGTTTATTGTCTTGTGAGTCCATAGGCTGTCAAAATTTCTTCTTGTAAACCGAACATCTCCGCTTCTTCTTCCGGAGTGTAGTGATCATAGCCGTTAATATGTAAAAAGCCGTGTACTGCCAAGAAGCCCATCTCACGCTCAAAGCTGTGGCCATATTCCTCAGCCTGCTCATGAGCCTTATCAATAGAGATGAACAATTCCCCAATATAGGCATCAAACTCAGACATCATCTCTGCTAATTCTGGATTTTCAAGCAAATCTTCTTCGTCAAAGGCAATTTCCAACTCTGGTTTATATTCAAGGCTGATGACATCTGTCGGACGGTCGGTGTCACGGTACTCCAGATTGAGTTCATGACTACGCTCATTGGTCACAAAGGTAACTGCCATCTCCTTGTCTTCTTTTCCTAATTTTTGGGCTGCAAATTCCAAAATTTCTTGGGTTTGTTGCAACATTTCTTTTGAAACTTGACCAGTTTCATCTACCATTTCAATATACATGTGCTTCTCGTTTCTCTTTACTTGGCTTTATTATACCACATTTCCATGATTTTATTCTACCTTTTTGATATAATACTATGGAATACAATCACAAGGAGAGAACGATGTCATTTGACGGATTTTTTTTACACCACATGGTTGAGGAATTGCGAAGAGAATTAGTGAATGGTCGCATTCAGAAAATCAATCAACCTTTTGAACAAGAGTTGGTCTTGCAAATCCGTAGCAATCGCCAAAGTCATCGCCTGCTCCTTTCTGCCCATCCAGTTTTTGGACGCATTCAGCTGACCCAAACAACTTTTGAAAACCCAGCCCAGCCTTCTACCTTTATCATGGTTTTAAGAAAATATTTGCAGGGTGCCCTGATTGAGTCGATTGAGCAAGTGGAAAATGACCGTATTGTGGAAATTACGGTTTCTAATAAAAACGAGATTGGGGACCATATTCAGGCTACCTTGATTATCGAAATTATGGGGAAACACAGTAATATTCTACTGGTCGATAAAAGCAGTCATAAAATCCTCGAAGTTATCAAACATGTTGGTTTTTCACAAAATAGCTACCGCACCTTGCTGCCTGGGTCGACCTACATCGCTCCGCCAAGTACAGAATCTCTCAATCCTTTTACAATCAAGGACGAGAAACTCTTTGAAATCCTGCAAACACAGGAAACGACAGCTAAAAATCTTCAAAGCCTCTTTCAAGGTCTGGGACGCGATACGGCAAATGAATTGGAAAACATTCTGGTTAGTGATAAACTATCTACTTTCCGAAACTTTTTCAATCAAGAAACCAAACCATGCTTGACTGAGACTTCCTTCAGCCCAATTCCTTTTGCAAATCAAGTGGGAGAGCCTTTTGCCAGTCTTTCTGATTTGTTGGACACCTACTATAAGGATAAGGCTGAACGCGACCGCGTCAAACAGCAAGCCAGTGAACTGATTCGTCGTGTTGAAAATGAACTTCAGAAAAATCGACATAAGCTGAAAAAACAGGAAAAAGAGTTACTGGCGACAGACAATGCTGAAGAATTTCGCCAAAAAGGGGAATTGCTGACAACCTTCCTCCATCAAGTGCCTAACGACCAAGACCAGGTTATCCTGGACAACTACTACACCAACCAACCTATCACGATTGCGCTGGATAAGGCTCTGACTCCCAACCAGAATGCCCAACGCTATTTCAAACGCTATCAGAAATTAAAAGAAGCTGTCAAATACTTGACTGATCTGATTGAAGAAACCAAGGCAACCATTCTCTATCTGGAAAGTGTAGAAACCGTCCTCAACCAAGCTGGACTGGAAGAAATCGCTGAAATCCGTGAAGAATTGATTCAAACTGGTTTTATCCGCAGAAGACAGCGGGAGAAAATCCAGAAACGCAAAAAACCAGAACAATATCTGGCAAGCGATGGCAAAACCATCATCTATGTCGGCCGCAATAACTTGCAAAATGAGGAGCTAACCTTTAAAATGGCCCGCAAGGAGGAACTTTGGTTCCATGCCAAGGACATTCCTGGAAGCCATGTTGTCATCTCAGGCAATCTTGACCCATCCGATGAAGTCAAGACAGACGCAGCAGAGCTGGCCGCCTACTTCTCTCAAGGTCGCCTATCAAATCTGGTCCAGGTGGACATGATTGAAATCAAAAAACTCAACAAACCGACTGGTGGAAAACCTGGCTTTGTCACTTACACAGGACAAAAGACCCTCCGTGTCACACCAGACCCAGAAAAAATCGCATCCATGAAAAAATCCTGATTCGACTTGAAATCAGGATTTTTAGCTTATACTCTTCGAAAATCAAATTCAAAACACGTCGACGTCACCTTGCCGTACTCAAGTACAGCCTGCGGCTAGTTTCCTAGTTTGCTCTTTGATTTTCATTGAGTATTATACACAAATCATATTCAATTATAGGACTAATCTTTGCCACCTAGTTTCTCATTGATTTTCATCATCACACTAGCAATTTTTTCGCCCCAATAAGGGTCTGATGCATATTCTACATTCATACCAGAAGCCTTGTTTCCAAGGAAGATTCTGCCCCTATCGATATAATTTTCCTTAATCCACTTGCTTGCACCTAAAATTCCCTTATCCACATCATCAAATGTCTTGGCAGAAAGGTACGGGGTCGTATCATAGGCTGTAATTCCAAAGAAATTATTCTTATCTTTGGCAATATTGCTACGTCCCCAGTCACTTTCTAAGGCACTATGAGCAAGGAGGTAGAGGGCATTGATATGATAATGTTCTTCGGCTTCCTTAAAGGTAGCTCCCTTATTTTCCAAGAGACTATTGTCAATATTTAACAGACTAAATACCTTATCCAAATCCTCAGCACTATAGTTTGTAGGCTCTGTTAAATCTTTGAAAAGGAAGGGATTCTCAAGCTTAAAACCATCAAAATGCAGGCCATCTGCCGAATAATATTTCTTGCCTACTTCCATATCAGAAAGATGAGAAACTACTGGGATACTAGCATTCTGGGCCACATAGTGATAAAAACGGTGCCCATCACTCTCATAATAAGGGATAAAATCCTTGCTGGCATCTAGTGCTTGTAAATCTTCTGTTTTCATATAACCTGACAAACCAGAAATAGTAATAGCCAAGCGCTTGTCATCACTTTTTCTATTCCTATCTAGCCAGACGACACTACCTTGCGATATATAGGAGAGCTTTTCACCATCTGCATCATAAACATTTGCCGTGACAGGTACTACTTGATAATAAGCAGCATTTTCGTTTGTAGCTTTTTCTCCAAGCCATTTACCATCACTTCCAAGCTGATAACCATCTACTGTCTCATTTTTCGCCATGTAACCACCAGATTTGAAGTAGTACCAGGCTTGACTTTTAGAATCGTATAACCATTCTTTCTCAGCCATTTTACCATCAGATTTGAGAAAAAACCACGATTCCTTATCCCAAATCCATTCATTTGCTGCCATATAGCCACCGGATTTTAGATAATAATAGTGACCATTTTCGAAAATCCATTCTTTCTCAGCATGTTTTCCATTTTCTTTGATGTAAAACCAAGATTGATATTGTTTGTCAAAAAGCCAACCTTGTTGTACTTTGGCACCACTGGCATTCACATAAGCCTGCTCAATCCACTGACTTGTCAGTAGATAACCACCAGATTTGAAATAATAGTCCTTACCCTTGATTTGGAGCCATTCTTTCTCTGCGTGTTGTCCATCTGCTTTTATATAAAACCAAGCGTCGTATTGAGAATCAAATACCCAATTTTCTATTACCTTGGCACCTGTTGCACCAACATAGGAAGTTCCTAGCCAAGCATTTCTTTTCAGCTTTCCATTTTGGTCAAGATAATAGAAGGCTCCCTTGTCTTCTATCCATTCTGACTTGGCCATATAGCCACCAGATTTTAGGTAAAAATAATCATCACCTTGCTTCAGCCATTCATTTTCAGCATAGTTGGCATCTTCTTTTATATAAAACCAAGATTGATAGTGAGCATCAAAAACCCACTCATTGGCTGCTTGACTACCATCTGCTTTCAGGTATTGTTTTCCTTGCCAAGTACCATCGCTAGCTATTGCACTCTCTGGTCTGGCTAAGAAAAATAGCAGGGCTAAAAAAATAAATCTCAATTTCTTCATTAATTTACTTCCTCTGTTCTTACTCATTTCATTATATCAAAATTCTCTATAATCAACATTACAAACTAATAAAAAATCAAGAACAGATAGATTGCAGTTTACCTCAAAGACTCTTTTACTTCCTTGCGTAGATTTTCTAGACTACTGATGCCGTATTTATCCATGACTTTTGGCAAATTTTCGATGATATCAGGGCAGGCATAAGGATTGGTAAAGTTGGCTGTTCCAACTCCAATAGCAGATGCTCCAGCCAGATACATTTCTAGGGCAGCTTCAGCCGAATCCACTCCTCCCATTCCAATAATAGGCAGGTCTGTTGTTTGGGCTACTTGGCGGATGAGTTTGAGGGCTACTGGAAAGACTGCTGGACCAGACATTCCACCTGTTCCATTGGCCAAGATTGGTTTTCTGGTTTTTAGGTCAAAGCGCATACCAACTAGAGTATTGATCATGGTCAAGCCACTTGCCCCCGCATCTTCTGCAGCTTTTGCGACTGTGACAATATCCGTCACACTAGGAGTCAGTTTGACATAAACTGGCACATCAGAGGCTTCCACAGCTGCTTTCACCACATCATAAGCTAAATCTGGATCTTGACCAATCAAGAGTCCATGATTACAGTGATCTACGTTGGGACAAGAAATATTGAGCTCAATAGCCTTCACATTAGTTGCCTTGGAAATACCATGAGAAACAGCCGCATACTCTTGTTTTGAAAAACCAGCTACATTGGCAATAATAGGAAGATTTGGATATTCTCTTTCCAACCAAGGTAGCTTTTCAGCCAAAACAACTTCCAAACCAGGATTTTGCAAACCGATTGCATTAAGCATACCAGCGGGTGTTTCTGCCACCCTTGGAGTTGGATTGCCAAAACGGGGTTCAAGAGTTGTCGCCTTGATCATAATAGAACCCAAAAGGTCTAAATCATAGTACTTGGCATACTCTTGACCAAAACCAAAACAGCCTGATGCTGGAATAATCGGATTTTTCAAATCCAAACCAGGTAGAGAAACTTGTAAACGATTTGTAGTCATAATTTTCTCCTTATAATACAACTGTTCCTGTACGGAAAACAGGGCCATCTTCACAGACGCGTTGGCTGACCGTCTCGCTTTCTGGCACTTTTAGGACGCAGGCATAGCAAGCCCCCATCCCACAAGCCATACGAGATTCTAGAGATAGATAGGCTCTTGGGTGGTCATAAAAGGTTTGATTGATATACTTCATCATTCCAGGCGCCCCACATGAGTAAACAGCATCAAACTGACTGTCTAAATCATTAATGACGACGGAAACATTGCCCTTAATACCATAAGAACCATCATCTGTCGTTACAAAGACTTGACTATATTGGGCTAATTCTTTTTCAAGGATAACAGCAGCCTTATTAGCAAATCCGAGAACTGTCACTACTTTCACACCACGCGCATGCAATTCCTTGGCCACCTCAAGCAAGGGTGGGACACCAATCCCCCCTCCAACTAAGAGAATCTGGCTCTGCTCATCTAGGTCAGACAAGTCAAATCCATTTCCCTGAGGTCCCATCACATCAAGAGTATCTCCCTGACTTAAGGTTGAAAAAATAGCTGTACCAGCACCTTCAATCCGATAAATGAGGTGACACTGCTTCTTTACCTTATCAATAGACGAAATTGAAATAGGACGACGCAAAAGATGGGCATCATCAGGCACGCGCAGATGTAGAAATTGACCTGCTCGCATGGCTTCAACCATTTCCCCTTCTAGGACTAATTCAAAGATTGCTGGCGCGATTTCCTCCTGTGCAACCACCTTCATGGTTTCCAAACGAATGGCACCCAAACGTTTCTTACATGTGGGATTCATGACTTTTCCTCCTTAAATTTTAAGGGGATCAGATAAAGAAAAGACCTTGCTAGTGCAAGGCCTCAGTTAAAATCGTACAAGACAAGAGAGCACACTCAAAAAGTCTCCTCTAGAAAATTGTACTATTCTTTTATCTGACACCTTGTGAGTCTCTCTGGACTCCCCTTAAAGGTTAAATTTTTATTAGTATACTCTTTCAGCTAAAAAAAGTCAAGTAGAAAACGAACATTCTACTTGACCTCACGAGATTATTTTTCACGAATGACTTCGACCTTGTAGCCATCAGGGTCTTTTACAAAGTAATAGTTAGGTGCAGTTCCTGGTAGACCATTTGGCTCAGTCACTTCATATCCTTTTGCACTATGCTCTTGATGAAGCGCCTCAAGATCAGGTGTACTGAGGGCGATATGGGCAAATCCATCTCCAACCACATAAGGACCATGATCGTAGTTATAAGTCAACTCCAACTCATAGTCATCACCCTCAAGACCTAGATAGACAATCGTGAAGGCATGGTCTGGAAAATCTCTGCGACGCAATTCTTTAAAACCAAAAGCATCTTGATAAAATGCGATTGATTTTTCAAGATTTTCTACTCGCAAGCAAGTGTGTAGCATTTTTGAAGCCATATTTTTCTCCTTTATTTTCAAAAAGACTGGGACAATCCTGTTCCAGTCTTATCTGTTATTATTTACCAAGTTTTGCTTTCGCTGCATCTGCAAGAGCTGTGAAAGCTGCTGCATCGTTAACAGCCAAGTCAGCAAGCATTTTACGGTTAACTTCGATCTCAGCCAATTTCAAACCATGCATCAATTGTGAGTATGAAAGTCCGTTCATACGAGCTGCCGCATTGATACGAGTGATCCACAATTTGCGGAAGTCACGTTTTTTCTGACGACGGTCACGGTATGCATAGTAGTAAGAGTTCATTACTTGTTCTTTTGCAGTACGGAACAAGATGTGTTTAGCTCCATAGTAACCTTTTGCTAATTTAAGAATACGTTTACGACGTTTGCGTGATACAACGCCACCTTTAACACGTGCCATGTTTTATTTCCTCCAAATATTTCCTAGAATTGTTTACTTACTGTTAGGCTATTATTTCAAGCGAGTAAGCATTGCTTTGATACGTTTGTAATCTCCTGAATGCACCATAGATGCTTTACGAAGATGACGACGTTGTTTCTTAGTTTTTCCGTGGAAACGGTGAGAAGTGTAAGCACGGAAACGTTTAAGTCCACCAGAACCTGTACGTTTGAAACGTTTAGCTGATGCGCGGTGTGTTTTTTGTTTTGGCATGATTTTTTCTCCTTTATTTAACTTTCTGACAATTATTTTTTGTCAGTCGCTGGCGCCAATTGCATGAACATTTGACGTCCATCCATTTTAGCACGTTGTTCGATGATGGCAATATCTTGAGTTGCTTCAGCAAACTCGGCTAAAACTTTTGCACCAATCTCTTTATGGGTAATCATACGACCCTTAAAGCGAATAGATACCTTAACTTTATTTCCTTTTTCAAGGAATTTGCGTGCATTGCGAAGTTTTGTATCAAAGTCACCCTTGTCAATAGTTGGACTTAGACGAACTTCTTTCACAGTAACAACACTTTGTTTTTTACGTTGTTCTTTTTGCTTCTTCTGGTACTCAAACTTGAACTTACCGTAGTCCATAATTTTTGCAACAGGCGGTTTGGCTTGGGGTTGAATCAATACTAGGTCAACATTAGCGTTATCAGCCAAAGCTTGCGCTTCACTGAGTGGCTTGATGCCTAGCTGTTCTCCTTCAAGACCAATCAAGCGAACTTCACGTACACGAATCTCATCATTGATGAATAAGTCTTGCTTTGCTATGGTTTTCACCTCTTTTGTTTTATTAGAGAAAAACAATAGCGGACTCGTAAATATACAAGCCCGCACGTTATGATAGCGTTTCTTAGAAACTTTTCATCCGTAGGGCCAGGCAACTTCATGTCACAAGGCGAGAAGCTCTCACTTCTGCTTTTCTCAACTTTTACATGATACCAAGTTTTCTAGCTCTTGTCAAGATAAAAAGTTATTTTTTTGAAAAGTTTCTGCTCATTAACCAACCGTTTCGACTTTCCAACTATTCCACCCTTTAAAGCGTATAGCTCCATGCTGGTCAGTTCGGTAAACTTTACTATTGATAGTTTCCAGTCGTGTCAAAGTTTCCTGATGGGGGAGTTTCGCTCGATTGTTCTTTCCAACTGAGATAAGAGTAAACTCTGGTTTGAGTTTTTCTAGAAAGTCTGAACTTGATGATTTTTTAGAGCCATGTTGGCCAGCTTTTAAAACATCCACTTTCAAGTCTGGATAGTGCTTCAGCAATTCCTTCTCTCCTTTTTCCTCCAAATTTCCTGTGAAGAGAAAGTACTTATCCAAAAGTTTTCCATACAGAACCAGGGAATCTTCATAACCTCCATCTCCAATTTTCCTTGGAGATAGGACTTCTAACTGACTTCCAAAAATTGACAAGTTCTCTCCTGCTGTTATACTTCTAACTTTTGTTTGGGTCGCTTGTAGTTCTGCCACAAATTGCTTCTGTTTCAAACTGCCTTTTGACACTAAAATTTCGCCTACATGAAAAGCCTTGGTCACCTCCAACAAATCTCCAACATATTCCTTGTCCGTATTGGTCAAAATTAGCTGGTCAATCTTGGATACTCCGCGACTTTTGAGATAGGGAATCAAGGTTCGCTGTGCATTGCTGGTCGTCGCCTTTTCTTGCCATTTTTCGATTTTCTTATCAGATTCTGCCTTGCCACCTACATCTATGAGAATGGTCTTCCCAGTTACATCCCTTAGGAAAATACTTTCCCCTTGCCCAACATCCAGCATGGTAATTTCATTTTCCAGTGGATGCTTGGTCAGGAGAAAGAGACTTGTAATCAATAAGCTCAATACCGTTAGTCTTTTAATGTTTTTCCTCAAATCATAGACCAAAGCCAGGGAAATTAATAATAAGATTAAAAGCCATGCATTGGGTTGTCCAAAGACTAGAGGTCTACTCGCCACCTGTGACACCAAGCGAATCATCCCTTCCAACCATTCAAAAATAAAATTTAGCTGAATGACTGGATAGAGAAAGGAAAAGACAAATAAGATAGACAAGAGCGGTAAGAAGACCAAGTCAAAAAGAAAGGAAAAGACAAAGGTCAAAAGGATGGACCAAGGCTGAAATTCTGCAAAATAGAAGGATAAAATAGGTAGTATGCCCAAGGAAATGACTAGACTTTCTCTAGCAATAGCCTTAAGCCCCTCATCTTCTTTGCTAGTCATAGTCAAGATAAAAGCATAAGCACATGACAAAACTCCTCCTGCAGTCAGGAAAAAGTTGGGCATGATAATAAAGAGGACAAGAACCGTCAAGGCAAAATTATCCAAGCCCTTAACACCATGTTGAGCCAGTAACTTTTGCAAGAGACTGCGAATGACCGAAGCTGAAAATCCTGTCAGACCTGCATAGATAAGGGAAAAGGGATAGGTCAGCCATTCCAACTTTTCTTGGGTCAAGCCCAATCGCAAGAGAAGTTTCTTAAATCCATCCATGAAAAAGCCTACCTGCATGCCCGACAAGGCAAATAGGTGGATAATTCCTAGACTAGAATAAAGCTCATTCATCTCCTCAAAGTCTGTATCCAGATGTCCTAATAGAAGCCCCGTCATGTAATTGCGCATAGGATCTGGAAAATGCGTCTTAATCCAAACTACAACCTTTCGACGTAAACTGGACAGGTTTTCACCTATATCCCAACTGCCAACCTTTTGAAGTGACTGGATTTTTTTGATATTGAGAGTCTGGTAAATTCCCTGAGTCTTCAGATAAGCTTGGTAGTCAAAGCCACCAAAATTTCTCTGCCCTTCTGGCTCCGAAAGCTTCCCTTCTAGTTCTATATTATAAAGGTCTGTCAAGGTTTGAAATTGCTCTTTCTCCTCCTCTGTCTGGAGTTTATAATAAACTTGAAAAATACTTCCATCAGACTTGCCACGAAAGGATAGACTGTCACCATTAACCTTAATAGTATCAGGCAAAATCCGTACCCTTTCAACAGAATCCGCCAAATTTTGACTCGCTTGACTCTGTTGCCAATTTTGAAACAGAAACCAGAAACCAAAGATTCCACAAATCACTAGAACTCTGCCTGCTGATTTCCAAGGAAATTGAATAAAGAGACAAACTAGCAGAAAAACAAAGCCTAGCAGTGCGAGATAGGACGCTCCAAAAATGGCGTAGTAAAGCCAGAGTAATAAAAAGCTCAGATAGATTAGGGGGATAGGGAAATTCTTAATCCACTGTGACATAGTCTTTTAACTTTTCTATGGTCTTAGCGCCAATACCAGAGACCTTCTTTAATTCATCTACTGACTTGAATTTGCCATTTGTCTCACGATGATCGATAATATCCTGGGCTCGTTTTCCTCCCAAGCCTTTGACCTTCTTGAGTTCTTCCAGACTAGCTTTATTTAGGTTGACCTTCTTATCTTTACTTGTCGAAGGAGGCGTTCCAGAGGCAGTCTGCTGACTAGCCGCTTCTTCTCCCTTAGTTGGAACATAGACAAGAGCCTCGTCACTGACTTTCTGAGCGAGATTGAGCGACTTACTATCTGCATCCTCTGTCAATCCACCAGCTTTCTGAACGGCATCATGAACCCGACTACCTACTGGCAAATCATAAATCCCTGGCGATTTAACAGCACCTTTGACATCTACCGTAATCAAATCTTGTTCAAGAGATTCGTCCTTTTCTTCCTTCTTGACTTCTTTTTCAGACGATGAATCCTTTGAAACAGCTGCAACTTCAGCCTGTAAATTTGTTTCTGTGACGGATTTTTGTGTAGATGGTTTTAGCAAGAAAAATCCGCCCAAGGCCAAACCCAAACCAGCACAGATGACAATGATTTTATACTCTTTGATTTTCTCGATAATTGCTTCCATATTTTCTCCTCTCTTAGATTATTCGTAAGAGGAAGAAAAAACAGCTGAAAAATATTTTCAACTGCTTACTTATTTGCAAAATAGTCTTCCTTAGTCAAGACATAATGAACCCTTGTGATAATTCGACCTGGTTCTTTATTATCCATTCTGGCATAGGGTTCTTCGTGGGAAAAGCGCATACCTGATTTCTCCATGACCTTTCCTGATGCGGGATTGTCTTTGTCATGAAGGGCGGTCAACTTGTTCATTCCAATCTTCTCAAAAGCCAGCTCAATCACGGCCCGATTTGCTTCTGTCGTCAATCCTTGATTCCAATACTTTTTATTGATAATGTAGCCAATAGCTGCTTTTTTGAGAATGTGGTCAATCTTGTGCAAGTCAATGGTTCCAATAAACTGGCCAGTGCTTTTTAGTTCGATTCCCCACCGTCCCAAGGGACTAGCCAAGTAAAACTGAGCAATGTTATTCTTGGTTTCTTCCAAGCTTTGATTGGTTGGAAAAGTGTAACGCGTATTTTCTCTGTCCGAGGCATACTCAAACATTTCTTCCGCATCATCCAAGGTTACAGGTCTAAGCAATAAACGCTCTGTTTCCACTATTAGATACTGAGCTAGTTTTAAAAAGATTGATTCCATACTTCTCCTCCATTTAAAAATATTTTCTACCAGTCTAGCATAAAAAAGAAGTGATAACAAATTTTTCTTGCTTTTTAAAGCGGTTTCATATAGAATAAAATCATCACCTTATTTTATAGATAATTGTGATAAATCATTTACAGCCCGTCAATAGAAAGGGAGTTTTTCTCTATGTTAATCGGAATTCCAAAAGAAATTAAGAATAATGAAAACCGTGTCGCCCTCACACCTGCTGGTGTCCACAGCTTAGTCGGTCGTGGTCATCGCGTCCTTATCGAAACAAATGCTGGTCTCGGTTCTGGCTTTACTGATGCTGACTATCAAAAGCAAGGAGCTGAGATTGTCGCTAGTGCTGGTGAAGCTTGGGCCGCAGAGTTAGTCGTGAAAGTAAAAGAACCATTAGCTTCTGAATATGGGTACTTGCGTGACGACCTGCTTCTCTTTACCTACTTACACATGGCCGCAGCGCCTGAATTAGCAGATGCTATGCTAGTAGCAAAAACAACAGGGATTGCCTATGAAACTGTCCGTGATTCCCAAGGTCAGTTACCACTCCTCGTACCTATGAGTGAGGTTGCAGGCCGTATGGCAGTCCAAATCGGTGCTCATTTCCTAACTAAGCAAGCAGGAGGTTCTGGCGTTCTACTGGGTGGTGTACCGGGTGTACCTAAAGGGAAAGTAACCATCATCGGTGGCGGTGTCGTAGGGACCCATGCTGCCCGCATCGCTTTAGGATTGGGAGCGCAAGTGACCATCCTTGATATTAGTGCTAAACGTCTCTCCGTTTTAGAGGAGGTCTTTGGTCATCAAATTCAAACCCTTATGTCCAATTCGCTCAACATCGAAGCCAGTGTGAGAGATGCGGATGTGGTGATCGGAGCGGTTCTCATCCCAGGTGCCAAAGCACCAAAATTGGTGACAGATGAGATGGTCAAGCAAATGCGTCCAGGCTCTGTCATTGTGGACGTCGCCGTTGACCAAGGGGGCATTATCGAGACAGCTGACCGTGTCACAACGCACGATGAACCTGTCTATGAAAAATACGGCGTTCTCCACTATGCCGTTGCCAACATCCCTGGTGCAGTTGCCCGTACTTCAACCATCGCCCTAACCAATGTCACTCTTCCTTATATCGAAGCTTTGGCTGGTAAAGGTTTTATACAAGCAATCTCTGAAGATAAGGGCTTGCGTCAAGGTGTGACCACTTATCAAGGTTACTTAACCAGTCTTCCAGTAGCCCAAGGTCTCGATAAAAAACATACTCCAATTGATGAACTAGTCTAAAAAATATAATTATCAGATAAAAGAAAGAGCAAGTCCACCTGAACTGCTCTTTTTTGTTATTCTGTTTCTTCTTGGACTTCTTCACGCTCTTCATTTTTAACTGGAGCTGGTTCATAAGCTCGGATAATCTGAGCGACAACTGGATGGCGAACCACATCCTTGGCTGAAAAATGAACAAAGTCAATCTGGTGAATGTTCTTGAGCTTTTCTTGGGCATCAATCAAACCGGACTTGACGTTACGCGGAAGGTCAATCTGACTGATATCTCCATTGACAATCATCTTAGAATTAAAGCCTAAACGCGTCAAGAACATCTTCATCTGCATGATAGTCGTATTTTGCGCCTCATCGAGAATGACAAAGGCATCATCCAAGGTTCGTCCACGCATATAGGCAAGGGGCGCAATCTCGATAATTTCACGCTCCATGAGTCGAGTTGTTTGGTCTTTTCCCAGAATCTGATACAAGGCATCATAAACAGGTCTAAGGTAAGGATCTACCTTCTCTTTAAGATCACCCGGAAGAAAACCTAGACTCTCGCCAGCTTCCACTGCCGGGCGTGTTAGGATAATCCGCTTAACCTGACCACGTTTAAGAGCTGTCACAGCCAAGGTCACTGCAAGGAAGGTCTTCCCTGTACCTGCTGGCCCAATTCCAAAGGTCACATCATGCTGTTTGACACTGTCCACATAAAGTTTTTGACCCAAGGTTTTGACACGGATAGGCTTCCCAGTATTATCCTTGATGATTTCTTCTTCGTAAAGGGCGACAAACTTGTCGATTTCATCGTTTTTGACCATGCTAATTGCAGTCACCACATCTGGCGTACCAACGGTCATTCCACGATTTACCAAGACCATCAAAGCCTGAATAACCTGACGTGCTTCCTCACAAGCAGCCTCTTCTCCCAAAACCTGGACAATCTCCGTACGAGCATGAATCACCACATCAAGCTCTTCTTCCATTAAACGAAGATGGCGCTCATTGGAACCAAAAAGATGAAACAAGTCATCTGGATGACTCAGTTGAATGTCTATTGAATGTTCCTTCAAATAAAGAACCTCTCTAATCCTTTTATTTCTTTTTATTATAGCAAAGGGGTGGAGAAATTACTAGCCCAAACCCAATGAATCATGCTAGTGTTCTAAGTATTCTTGCCAGATAGCGTCAAAGTCTCCTAGGTTAAAAGAGAAACTGGCATGCTCCTCCAAAAAGCGACTCACCTCATCAAAATCATCGGTGTGTTTTGGGAAGGAAGACTCTTCAAAAGCTAGGTCTGCCAAGATAGCCTTGGGACTGTTACTTTTAGGATTGCGCTCGGTCATGAGCCAAGTGTAAAATGATTTTCTCATAAGTCTCCCTAAATCAACTCTGTCCCAAACTGGTCTTGCTTGATTTTACCAGCCTTCATAAGACCACCTAGAGCTTTTTTAAACTGACCTTTAGAAATGCCAAAGGTTGCCTTGATGTCGTCTGGAGATGACTTATCATTTAAGGTCATGAAACCGCCATTGCTTTCCAAGTAAGTCAAAATCATCTGAGCATCATTTTCCAACATTTCAAAAGAACGTGGTTTGAGGGAGAGGTTCAATGTGCGGTCCACTTCACGAAAACCAATAACACGCGCATCTAAAACTTGCCCCAAACGTGGCTCTGCGTAACGCTCGCTAGGATGGATAAAGCCAAGCATGTTATTTTCTGGCAGATAGACAAAGGTACCTGACAGCTTGAGGCGGTAAACAATGGCTGGCCAGTTTTGGTTCTGCATGTTGTTGTAGGCAGGACGAGCTAGACGTTGGAAGTCTTCTTGATAAGCCAAAAGTCCCCAAATACGGTCTTTCTTGTCCACCTCAAGACGGATGTAGAGTTGGTCGCCCTTCTTAGGCCAGAGTTCCTTGAGCTCAGGGAGAATATCGAGTGACACAACGATTTCCTTGTCAGGAAGGCCTGTATCCACAAAGACACCCAAGTCTTTACGAACTTCCGTTACAGTTCCCCAACCAAATTGGTCCTGAGTGGCCGTCACTTCTATGGTTGTCAGGCGGAGTTTTTGCTTCATGTCCGTGTAGGCAAAACCTTTGACCGTATCCCCTACTGTATGTTGACCTTCTTCCTTAGCAAGAGCATAGGTTTGGCCATCCTTTTGCACAAAGTAAAAACGGTCATTTTCATCGATTATCAGTCCAACGATAAAACTTGCAAGATTTGTATTCATATTTCCTTCTTTCGAATAAAACTCAGCCAGCAATGCCAACTGAGTTTTTCTGTTTATTTTTAGACTTCCAAAAGTTCTTTCTCTTTGTTGGCAGTCATGTCGTCGATGTGTTTAACAGCATCGTCTGTTACTTTTTGAATATCTTTTTCAAGAGTCTTCAATTCGTCTTCAGTGATTTCTTTTGCTTTTTCTTGTTTCTTAGCTTCATCCATAGCATCACGACGGATATTGCGGACAGCCACTTTAGCATTTTCGCCGACCTTCTTCACTTCTTTAGCAAGGTCACGACGAGTTTCTTCTGTGAGAGCAGGGATAACCAAACGAATAACAGAACCGTCGTTAGCTGGTGTGATACCAAGATCAGAAGCGTTCAAGGCACGTTCGATGTCTTTCAATGAAGACTTGTCAAATGGTGTCACCAACAAAACACGCGCTTCTGGAATCGTAATTGAAGCGATTTGGTTAAGAGGAGTTTCTACTCCGTAGTATTCTACATGTACACGGTCAAGCAAGCTTGCATTGGCACGACCAGCACGGATACCACCAAATTCACGAGCAAGTGATTGGTGAGACTGGGTCATTCTCTCTTTAGCTTTTTCAATAATTGCGTTAGCCATAATCTTTCTTATTCCTTTTCTTCGATATTATTTGAAACTGTTGTTCCGATATTTTCACCAAATACGACACGTTTGATGTTGCCTGGTTGGTTCATGTTAAAGACAACCAAGTCAATGTCGTTATCCATTGAGAGGGTTGAAGCTGTTGAGTCCATGATACGAAGACCTTTATTGATAACATCACGGTGGGTCAATTCTTCAAATTTAACAGCTGTCTTGTCCTTCTTAGGATCGGCATTGTAAACACCATCTACGCCATTTTTGGCCATAAGGATAGCATCCGCTTCGATTTCAGCCGCACGAAGGGCCGCTGTTGTATCTGTTGAGAAGTAAGGTGAACCAATTCCAGCACCAAAGATAACGATACGGCCTTTTTCAAGGTGACGAAGGGCACGTCCACGGACATAAGGCTCTGCCACTTGTTGCATAGCAATAGCTGTTTGCACACGTGTATCAACCCCAACTTGTTGCAATGAATCTGCCATCACAAGAGCATTCATAACCGTCCCAAGCATTCCTGTGTAATCTGCCTGAACGCGATCCATACCTGCCTCTGCTGCAGGTTCACCACGCCAGAGATTTCCTCCACCAATAACAAGGGCAATTTCGATACCTAAGCTATGAACTTCTTGAATCTCTTTTGCGATTGTTTGAACTGTTTGGATATCAATCCCTACGCCACGTTCACCGGCAAGGGCTTCACCTGATAACTTGATTAAAATACGTTTATACTTGGGATTCGCCATTTTCACTCTCCTTTTTTTATCCTACCTATTTTATCACAATTTCTAAGATTTTTATAGTATCATGAACAATTCTTTGAAAAAAATTAGACCGTTAAAAATTCTTCTAAGTCGCTAAGAGCGCGCTCTGCAATTTTTTCATAACGAGCCTTCTTATCACGAATACGCTCGCCTTCCAACTCCTTGATAATCCCAAAGTTGACATTCATTGGTTGGAAATGCTTGCTGTCTGCATGGGTGATGTAATGAGCTAGACTTCCAATCGCTGTTGTCTCTGGGAAAATAGCCTCGCTTTCTCCCTTGAAAAGACGAGCCGCATTAATTCCCGCAACTAAACCTGACGCTGCGGACTCAACATAGCCTTCCACACCTGTCATCTGACCAGCAAAGAAGAGGTTTGGCTGTTTCTTAGAACGATAGGTCTGTTCCAGAAGATTTGGTGAATCCATGTAAGAATTGCGGTGCATGACACCATAACGAACAAACTCAGCATTTTCAAGACCTGGAATCATTTGGAAGACACGCTTTTGTTCTCCCCATTTGAGGTGGGTCTGGAAACCGACGATATTATAGAGGCTACCAGCTGCATTGTCCTGACGAAGCTGAACCACCGCATAAGGGGTTTTGAATTCTCCATCACGAGGTCCTGTGTAGTCGTCCGGATACTCAAGCCCCACTGGCTTCATAGGTCCATAAAGCATAGTTTTAATGCCACGCTTGGCCATAACTTCGATAGGCATACAACCTTCAAAGTACTTTTCTTTTTCGAAAGAATTGAGCGGTGCTTCTTCCGCATTAACCAAGGCTTCATGGAAATCCATAAACTCTTGCTTGGTCATGGGAGCGTTGAGATAAGCGGCTTCTCCCTTATCATAACGAGACTTGAGATAGACCTTGCTCATATCGATAGTGTTGACGTCGATAATAGGGGCTGCCGCATCGTAGAAATAGAAACCATCGCCATCATTAAGAGCATGAATCTTTTCAGCCAAGGCATCGCTAGTCAAAGGACCAGTAGCGATAACTGTAATAACATCTGTCGGCAATTCTGTAATTTCATCACGAACCACTTCAATCAAGGGATGGTTGGCCACTTTTTCGGTCACCATTTGAGAGAAACCATCACGGTCCACCGCAAGAGCACCACCTGCAGGAACACGTGTAGCTTCAGCAGATTCCAAGATAACAGAACCCAAGCGACGCATTTCTTCCTTGAGAAGCCCAACAGCATTAGTTAGAGCATCCCCACGAAGAGAATTGGAACAAACCAACTCAGCAAAATTGTCTGTTTTGTGCTGGGGTGTTGACTTGACCCCACGCATTTCATAGAGTTTAACTGGAATACCACGTTCTGCAATTTGGTACGCTGCTTCTGACCCTGCCAAACCAGCACCGATAACATTGATATAAGATTGAGACACGACACTAATACCTCTTTGGGAGTGTGAAGACAAGGTTCACATTGAAAAAGCCAATCGGACTTACTTCGCTTTCGAGTTTCTTGGCTCAGGCTGAAAGAGTCCACAGGACTTACTTCGCTTTCGAGTTTCTTGGCTCAGGCTGAAAAAGTCCACAGGACTTACTTCGCTTTCGAATTTCCTGGCTCAGGCTGAAAAAGTCCACAGGACTTTTTCACTCCCACAAATCTTTCTAATTTTTTCTTCTACTAGTATAACAAAAAAAGGGAAGAAGGCAAACTTCCCTGTTTAGTCATTTTCTTCCCAATCGTGATAGGCAGCGTAAAGCTGGCTCTTATTCCACTGGTAAATCTTTGCTACTTCCTTAATGGCTTGATTTTTCTTCATACCATGTTGGATGCGGGCTTGGATTTCTAAGAACAAGTCTTCCTCGTCTTTTTCTTCCACATCCTGACTGGCACCTTCAACGATAAGAAGGCATTCTCCCTTAAGTGGCGTTTCAGCGATGCTTTCCAGCAATTCAGAGATCTTTCCTCGTTGGTATTCTTCATAGATTTTAGTCAATTCCCTAACCAAGACGACCGAGCGGTCACCATAAACTGCTAGCATATTTTCCAACGTATCTGCCACACGATGGGGCGATTCATAGAAAATCTGAGTTTCAGGATAGTCTTTTTTCAAGTCGAAAAATTGCTTTTGCTGGCCTGATTTTCTCGGTAAAAAGCCGTAAAAGATATGTGGCTGTGGCGCTAAACCACTGGCAATCAAGGCAGAAATTCCTGCAGAGGCACCTGGAACAGTCACAACCGCAATTTCTTCCTCAATGGCTGCCTTGACCAAATCATGACCAGGGTCTGAGATGCTTGGCAAACCTGCATCCGATACCTGAGCAATACTTTGCCCTGCTTTCAGGAAATCAATCAAATCAGGAATCTTTTCCTTGGCATTGTGCTCATGAAAACTGATCTGCTTGGTCGAAATGTCAAAATGCTTGAGCAAAAGACCTGTATTGCGCGTGTCCTCAGCAGCAATCCAATCCACTTCTTTCAAGGTCTGAATAGCTCGAAAGGTCATATCATCTAAATTACCAATCGGCGTTGCCACTAGATACAGCTTGCCGTAGGGAGACTGCCCCTTAAAACTTTTTTGAATCTGCATGCCTACTCCCTGTATAACAACTCATCACAGAACATACATTCCTCATCCTGCTCTCGACGTTGTCCATAAAAATCATTACAAACGTGAAATCCATCACGGTAAATACGACGAACACTTTCGCGAACATGCTTGGCCTTGACGGGAGCGTCTGCTTCCACCTCACCCAAGCGTTCTCGCAACTTACTATTTTCCAAGCGAAGAGCTGTATTTTCCTCTACCAGGCTCTTGAGATTTTTCTTGATGGCTTCCACATCGGCCAAGGTCACCAATAACTGTTGTGAAAAATCATCCAGCGCATCAAATAATTCTTTTTTGTCCATAAAACAGCCCTTTCCTTTCTTTATTAATCATTTTTAAGTTTATATTTCTTTCAAGACCAGATATTCTATGGCATTTTGAAAGCTGACATTAGCTTGCCACATTTTTCTAGCTTCTAGCAAATCTTGTAGAATCACTCTTACTCTTGCTTGTAGGATATCTTGTCCACAGAGAACTTCAAGAATCCGTAAAACCTGATCTTGTTTTTCCTTGTCATCTGCCAAGTTAGCTAATTTAGCAACCTGCAGATAACTTTCTTTTTTCTTAGCTACTAACCAAGTCAACAGGCGTTCACTTTCATCGACCAAAGTCCAAAAACTTGCCTGATTAGCCAACTTTTCTGCTTCAGCTCGCGATTGACTAAACTGGGCTAAAAGAGTCGCTTTTTTCTTAACCAGTCCCATTTGTTCTAAGAGCAAGATCTGCTTCTCTTCTTGTTTTTTAAAGTGGAAAATCTGGGTCCGACTTCGGATGGTCGGCAACATCTTTTCCTCATCGCTGGTCAAGAAGAAAATATAAACCTCACTCTGGGGTTCTTCGATGACCTTGAGCAGAGAATTGGCTGCGTTGGGGTGCATTTTCTCAGCTTGCTCGATAATAAAGACCTGCTGCTGGCTTTCAATCCCTGCTTGAGAAAACTGCCCCACCAATTCTCGAATCCGTTCTGTCTTGATGACCTGATTGACTGGCTTAATCAAGGTGACATCGGGAAATTCTCCCAGTTCAATCAGCTTACAATTTCGGCATTTCTCACATGGTAAAACGCCTACCTTATCCGTACAAAAAAGGCTCTTAGCTAAAAACTGTGCCATTTCCAAGCTTCCAAAGAAACCTGAAAATAGATAGGCATGATTGAGCTGGTCTTGTTCTAGGATACGAACAAAGCGGTCAAACTGGTCTGGCTGCCAAGCCTTTAGTTGATCTTGTTTCATTTGGTCAAGCCCATTCTGTCAAACAAAACAGCCTTGGTAGTTTCCACAACTTGCTCCAAAGGAAAACTAGCATCAATCTTGACAATGCGATTCCCTTCTTTGTTCAGAAGAGAAAGGTAGCCTTGACGAACTTTTTTATGCAAGTCCAACCCTTCCAAGTCCAAACGATTGACCTCACGATTGCTATTAGCAGCAATGCGAGCCAGTCCTTCTTCCACCTCGATGTCAAAATAAAGAGTCAAGTCGGGTTTAAGGCCATCTGTCGCAAACTGATTGAGCCAATCAATGGCGTCAATATCCAAGCCACGACCAAATCCCTGATAGGCAACGGAACTATCGATGAAGCGGTCCATAATGACCAACTTGCCAGCTTCAAGGGCTGGAAGAACTTTTTCCACCAAGTGCTGTCTGCGACTAGCGATATAGAGCAAAAGCTCTGTTTTCGCATCCATCTGGGTATGACTTGGATCCAAAATTACTTCCCGAATCTTCTCCCCAATCAAGACTCCGCCAGGTTCACGGGTCGTCAACACCTCTACCCCTTTTTCCTCTAAAATTGGTAGCAGAGCCTCTAAAACACTAGTCTTGCCTGCTCCCTCTGGTCCCTCAAGAGAGACTAAAAATCCTTTTGACATGTCTAACTCATTTCTTTTTTACTACTTCTATTCTATCAAAAAAATAGGGGTTTGTGACAATCTTTTTGTCTTCTCATTTCATACTCAATGAAAATCAAAGAGCAAACTAGGAAGCTAGCCGCAGGTTGCTCAAAACACTGTTTTGAGGTTGCAGATGGAATCTGACGCAGTTTGAAGAGATTTTCGAAGAGTATCAGCCACCATAAAAGAGGCAGACAAAACTACCTCTTATTTACCTAATTCTTGTGTTCGTTTGTAGGCTTGACCAACTGCCTCCATGACCGTTCCTCTAAAAGCATGCGCTTCTAAGCTCGCTACACCAGCAATAGTCGAACCTCCTGGGCTGCAGACTTGGTCTTTCAATACTCCAGGATGCTCTTGGCTTTCTAGGACCAATTGTCCAGCTCCTACCACAGTTTGAGCCGCCATTTTCAATGCCGTTTCTCTTGGTAATCCCGTCTGAACACCCGCATCTGCCAAGGCCTCAATAAAGAGATAGACAAAAGCCGGTCCACAACCTGCAAGACCTGTCGCTGCGTCGATTAAGCCTTCTCCTAGCTCAACCAAGAGACCAGCCTTAGTTAAAAGCTGACAAAATAACTCACTGTCCTCAGCCTTGCAATTAGAAGACAAGGCATAACTAATCACTCCTTGTCCAATAGAAGCAGGGGTATTTGGCATCATACGAATAATTCGGTGCTGACTTGGAAGAAGACTAGCGAGTTTTTCTAAGGTCAATCCAGCTGCCATAGAAATCAAAAGAAGACTTTCTCGTTTTTCAAGGATAGTCTGGTATTGAGAAAGCAGTTCAGAAAACTGAGCAGGCTTAACTCCTAGAAAAATCACATCTGCTTCTGCAAAAATTTCTTCATTGCTGGAAGCCTGACCTCCAAAGTCAGCAATGAAAGCATCCACCTTGGCTTGACTACGATTGGCAAGGAGAATCTCATCTGACGGTCTAGCCTGCAAGACAGACTTAGCCAAGCTAGCACCCATATTCCCCAAACCGATAAATCCAATCTTCATCTCTTACTCCCTTATCTGTCCGTCACCAGTGACCACATACTTGTAGCTGGTCAACTCTTTCAAGCCCATTGGACCACGCGCGTGCAGTTTCTGAGTTGAAATCCCCATTTCGCAACCCAGACCAAATTGGCCACCATCTGTGAAACGAGTTGAGGCATTGACATAGACAGCTGCAGAGTCCACTTGATCTGTAAAGTAAGCTGCAGCTTCAGCATTTTCCGTCATAATGGCATCCGAATGATGGGTACTGTGGGTTTCAATATGGGCAACCGCTTCTTCTAAACTGCTCACAACCTTAACAGCTAATACATAGTCTAAAAACTCGGTGTCAAAGTCTTGGGCCTCAGCTGCTTGACCTGAAACAAACTGACTTGCTTTTTCATCCAAACGGAATTGAATTGGTTCCAGACCAGCTTCTTTTCGATCTGCAACCAGTACTTGCTCCAAGCGAGGAAGGAAGCTTGCTGCCTTGTCTTCATGAACAAGGAGAACCTCCATGGCATTGCAGACAGAAGGACGACTGGTTTTGGCATTGTTGATGATAGACAGAGCCTTGTCTTCATCTGCGTCCTTATCGACATAAACATGGACAATCCCAGTTCCTGTCTCGATAACTGGTACAATAGCATTTTCAACCACTGCATTGATCAAACCAGCTCCTCCACGAGGAATAAGAAGGTCTAGATAGCCCTTGGCCTTCATCATGGCATAGCTACTTTCACGGCTGGTATCTTCCACCAGTTGAATCACATCTGGGTGAATAGTGGTCGTCTCCAAGCCCTTCTTCATGGCTGTGACAATAGCATGGGCAGTTTGATAGGCATCCTTACCACTTCGAAGAACAACCGCATTCCCACTCTTGAGAGCCAAAGCAGCCGCATCAGACGTCACATTTGGACGGCTTTCATAGATAATACCGATAACCCCCATAGCCACACGTTTCTTTGTGATAACCAAACCATTTTCAAGCTGATTGGTTTCTAAAACTTCACCGATTGGATCTGGTAAAGCAACCACTTCACGAATCCCAGTTGCCATCGCTTCTATACGACTTACATCCAAATAAAGACGATCCAGCATCACATCTGAGATTTTACCCTTAGCAGATTCCATATCAAGGGCATTTGCCGCTAAAATCTCCTCAGTAGCTGCTAATAAATGATCAGCCATGGCTAGCAAGGCTTGGTTTTTCACCTCTTCACTAGCTGTGTTGATCGATTTTTTAACAGCCTGTACCTGTTCAAATTGTTCTTGTGTACTTACCATAGTTTACCTCTAAAATTCTGTAAAGAGTAGTTGGATTTCAGGAGTAATGGAAATCCAGTCGTCACGATGAATCAAGACACCCTTGGCTTTTTGAGAACGCAACATATCCTCCAAAGCAGATGCTCCAAATTGCACACGCCCTTTTCCAAGTGATTTTCCACTTTCCTTGTCAAATACTGTCACAATATCGCCGTAAGAAAAGGCGCCTTCTGCTTCAACGATACCAGATAAAAGAAGACTCTTTCCATGTTGAGAGAGAGCTTCTGCAGCCCCTTTATCAACCCAAATAGAACCTTGACTCTGAGCATAAAAGGCCAGCCATTGTTTCTGGGTACGAAGTCCCTTCTCTTGAGCAACAAAGTAGGAACCATCCTTGGTCTCCTCAGCCGCCTCAATCATGGCATCTGACTTCAAGGATGAGCAGATATAAACAGGAACTCCTGATTCCGTCGCGATAGTTGCGGCTTTGATTTTGGTTAACATGCCACCTGTACCATTAGACGAACCAGCTCCACCGGCCATATCGATAATCTCACGATTGATGGTCTCGATTCGCTCCAAGCGTTTGGCTGTTGGATCTGAATTAGGATTTCCAGTATATAGACCGTCTACGTCTGTCAAGAGGACCAAAAGGTCTGCTTGAACCATGGCTGCTACCTGGGCACTTAGAGTGTCATTGTCCCCGACCTTGAGCTCATCAATGACGACACTGTCATTCTCGTTGATGATAGGAATCGCTCCACGGCTAAGTAGAACCGACAAAGCCTGATGGGCATTTTTATAACGGCGCTTATCCACAAAGTCATCCTGGGTCAGCAAGATTTGTGCAGAAACGATTTGGCGCAAGAGAAGATTGGTCGTGTATTCTTCCAACAAAAGGCCCTGTCCTACCGCTGCTGAAGCCTGCTTATCAGCAATCTTAGTCGGACGCTTTTTAAATCCTAAGGCCCCAAAACCAGCCGCAATGGCTCCCGACGACACCAAAATCAACTCATGACCCGCCTCGTGCAACATAGCCAACTGCTGGGTAATAGCCTTTACCTTACTACGTGATAAACTTCCATCCTCATTTGTCAGAGAAGAAGTCCCCACCTTAAAGACGATCCGTTTGTATTTCATAGTCTTACTCCGATTCTTCATATTTATCCATTATAACATGAATGGTAGGAAATAGAAAAGAGTTGATAGGAAAAAGAAGGCCCTAAAACCTTCTTTTTTACTACTGTTCTGATTCCGATTTGTTTGCACTCGTTTCAGAGCTTTGTGAAGTTGAAGAAGTCAAATCTTGACTAGTTGAAGAACTTGTAATACTTTCGTGTTGACTCGTTTCTTTATTTTCAAGATCTTTTTTCACTACTTCATTGGATTCTTTTATTTCTGAATGACTTGTGACTTTAGTTGTAACAGATTTCTCTACCGGAACATCCACTAACCAGGCACCACTTGAATCAACAGTATAGCCTTCTGGTGTCTTACCGTTCACAAGCAATTGACCATTTTCTTTCAAGAAGTACCATTTATCCTTGTCTTTAATCCAACCAACAGCTCGTGAACCATCTTCCTTGTAGAAATACCAAGCATTTGCCTTTTTAAGCCAACCTTGCTTCATAGCTCCTGAATCTTCTAGATAGTAATGATGACCAGCAACTTCTATCTCGCCTGTCTTCATGATACCAGTAGAATCCATATAGTACCAGGTTTCTTTATCTTTTACCCAACCCGTTTTCATTTCTCCTGATTGAGCAAAGTAATACCATTGCCCCTTATATTGAAGCCAACCTGTCTTCATAGATCCATCGTTTGATAAATAATAGTTCTGACTTCCAGTATTTACCCAACCAATTTCCATCTGATTTTCTTTGTTGAAATAATACCAGCTTCCATCGATTTTTTTCCAATTTTTAGCAGAAGCACCAGAGTCTGTCAAATAGAACCAACGATTGTTCCATTTTTTCCATTGATTCTGTAACAAGATACCCGTTTGGTTGAAGTAATACCACTCACCTTTGATTTCATTCCAACCTACTGCATATTCTCCTGTAGAATCAGGCGCTTGATACCACCAGTTTCCATATGCACTCTTATGCCAACCAGCTTGAAAACTTGGAATCGGCTTGTAGGAAGTTGAAATGTTTACTAAACCGTCTTTTCGAATATCAAAAACTGTCGCATCATAGTCTTTGCTGGCTGCGTTAATTCTCTCAATTCCACGTTCTTTGATCCAATTGACATACTCACTATCAACACCATTTTTCCAAGGTAGACTATCCGAAGTTTGAACAATCAAACTCGGACTCAAATTTCTGATGAAATCCTTGGTATTTGATTTGTTGGTATCATGGTGATGATTAAACTTCATCAAATCAACTTTTCCAATGAGAGGACCATACTTGTCTTCTGCTCCATGAACATTATCTAAGTCGCCCCCAAGGTAAATTTTCTTACCATTGACTTTTACCACGCTAATCAAAGAATTAGAATTATCATCCCAAATTTTCTTTAATTCACCTGATGAATCAGTTTCATTTTCATAGTTATAGAGTTGAATATCCATGTCTCCAAACTGAAAATGAGCATCCCCTTGTGTGATATTTTGAATAACTGAAACACCTTTTTCAGCGGCAGTCTGTAAAACCTTATCATAGCCATACAGATTATCCCATAGACGTTCAGAATTAGTAATACGATTATCACTATATTTTTTAAGATAGACTCGGTCAACTGGGTAGGTAGAAAGTAATTCATCAACATTTCCAATATGATCACTGTGGGTATGGGTCACTAAAATAAAATCAAGATTTTGGACACCCAATTCCTTCAAACGACGAAAGACACGGTCTGTCAGAACATGCTTATAAGACGTTTCAATTCCTTCTCTCCATGGGTAACGAGAATCACTTCCATCTGGGAAATCATAATCTTCTCCTGTATCAATCATGGCAAAATGTCCATTGCTTTCAAGAATAATCGCATCACTGCCACCTTCTTGAACATTGATAAAGTGGATTTTATTTCCTGAACTGTCTTGAGCTTGAACATTTCCATACCATGACAAACCTAAAAAAGCGCCTGCAAGTGCTAAACTAGTTAATTTCTTTTTCATTCTTACTTTCTCAATCTCTCCAATGTTTTCTTAAAAATCTCTGGAATATCTGCTGTAAATTCCAAGGTCTCACCTGTTCTCGGATGAGTAAAACCTAGAGTCTTGGCATGAAGAAATTGTCCATGCCCTTTCAGAGTCTTGCGAGGACCATAGACTTCATCACCAGCGACTGGATGACCAATATAAGCCATGTGAACACGGATTTGGTGGGTACGTCCTGTCTCCAGTTGCAACTCCACTAAGCTGTAATCACCAAAGCGTTCCAAAACGTGGAAACGGGTAACTGCAGGCTTGCCTTTAGCAGTCACAGCCTGTTTCTTACGGTCTTTTTCACTACGGCCAATCGGAGCTTCAATGACACCACGATCATTAGGCAGATTTCCATGAACAATCGCCCAATATTTGCGGAGAGACTTTTTATCCTTGAGTTCTTGGGCAAGTGCTAGATGCGCCTCATCGTTTTTAGCAATCATGAGAAGGCCTGACGTATCCTTATCAATACGGTGAACAATTCCTGGACGCAGAACCCCATTGATACCCGACAAATCCTTAATATGGTACATAAGGGCATTTACCAGAGTTCCACTAGTATGACCAGCACTCGGATGCACAACCATCCCCTGAGGTTTGTTAACGACTGCCACATCCTCATCTTGGTAGATGATTTCTAGCGGAAGATTCTCAGCTACATACTCTAAAACCTCTGGTTCTGGCACATTGTAAGTGACGACATCGCCCTCTTGAACTGTGTATTTAGCTTTCTTGACTTGGCCATTGACCAAGACCTGGCCTGATTTGATTTGTTCATTCGCGAGACTGCGTGATAATTCTGTCAAATCCGACAAAGCCTTATCCAAACGCAGGCCACCAGTTTCAATTTTAATTTCCATTTATTTCCTCTTTTAACATTGCAATCAATAAAATAATCACTCCGACCGTCAGATAGCTATCTGCCACATTGAAAATTGCAAAATTGATAAAGTCAAGGTGGAACATATCCACAACAAAGCCCTGACTTATCCTGTCAATAAAGTTCCCAAGACCACCTGCGATAATCAAGGTCAAACCCAAGACCATCCAGAGTGAGTCCTCCATGTGCTTATGTAGATACCAAATGGCACCTACCATAACGACAAGTGTAATGATAGCAAATAACCACTGCTGGTCTTGTAACATGGAGAAGGCTGCCCCTCGATTTTGCAGGTAGGTCAAGCTAACGAAATTGGGAATCCAAGAGCGTACTTCACCCAGTGGAATCTGCTGGACGATATAGGATTTAACCAACTGATCCAGCCCAATCAAAAGCAGTACAATGACTGCCACTATTCCTCTTTTTTTCATGATTTCCTCTTCTGATCAAAATATTCTTGCATGACTTCTACGAAAAGAGTCCCAGCTTGACAAAGCTCTACTTCTTCACGTTTAACATAGACCATGCGATTATCCAATTTATCCTTGAGACGAATAACTGTAATACCATTAACACTGTCACTATCTAAAAATCCAGAACCTGTCGCATAGGCGTCCGTCCGCTCCAAAATACCATTCAAGGTAGCACGGTCTGTCACATTAAACATCTGTGAACTAGCACTGGTATCGACAAAGTTCTCTGAATAATAAAGGTACTCGTCTTTCTCTTGAGTGAAACGAACCGTTGGTAGATCCGCTAAATCCTCCATGACCAATTCCTCTTTCTGAGCCAAAGGATGCCCCTCACGAAGATAAATATGGGTATGGAAGGGAATCAATTCAATGACCTCAAGGCCTAACTTTTCAACCCTTTGCATGATCCCCTTTTTATTTTGATTGTTGAGGTAGATAATCCCAATCTCACTGTGCCCCTGAGCTACTTCATCAAGTATTTGAACTGTAGTAGACTCAAAAATACGGAAGTTTTTATAGTCAGGATAGCGCTCTGAAAAGGCCGTAATGGTTGGTGGCAAGAAGTCATAGTGCTGACTAGCAATGGAAAATTCATCTTTTTCTTCTTCAGGATTGGCATACTGATTTTGAAAAATATCAAATCCTTTAACCAATTCTTGCGCTTTTTCATAGAATTCCATACCACGACGGGTCAAGAAAGTCCCTGAGCTGGTCCGACGGAAAATCTTAAAACCCAACTCTTTTTCCAAATCACGAACAGAAATGGACAAACTGGGCTGACTGACATACATCTTCTCAGCAGCTTCACGGAAAGTACCGCTATTGGCAATGGCAACAACATAGCGTAATTGTTGAATGTTCATCTTCTACCCCCAACTTCTTTATCTTTTCATTATACCATATTTTAGAAGTTTTCCAAAAAGGAAAAAAGTCTGGAAATTTTCAAATTCCAATGAAGAGTCTAACAACCCAATACAAGAATTAGAATAATGTCTTTTTCAGTCCTCATTTTGGTTCAAACAAATAAAAACAGCAAATCTTGTTGATTTACCGTTTATAATATGTTGCAAGAAAAGCCTCTAACATTTTCTTTTGTCCTATAAATCAACTAGAAAAAAACTCTTTAATCCTATTGGCTATATCTGGACTTACTTGCCAAATACCAGCATAAGGTTGCTCAATATACTGTCTTTTCTTCTTAGTATATAGATAGACTACACTATCCTTTTCTTCATTCTGATGATAAAACTTGATAATGATATAATCTTTAACATTTGTCGGTTGATCATTTACACTCTCCAAAGAGGTAGATTTTGACTGTCTCTGTATCTCCTTAATCAATTTTGAAATTTCTTCTCTCTTGTTGATAGTTTTAATATCTTCAGAGGTTTTTTTCTGCAGAGAAATTACAGAAATAGTTTCAGGTTCAGGAAGAATAAGTTTTTTCTTACTGACACAAGCAGATAGAACAAGAAAAGAGATTGAACAGACTATCATGGTGATAAGCTTTTTCATACAGGTTCACTCCTTTCCATATTCCTGCTTACTTACTCAGATACAATTATAATATCAAATCTTAGCAATTTTTACAATATCTTATTCCCTTATAAAATTCATTATTGTAAAAGTTTTACATTCAACGTAAAATAAAGTAGCTGATAAATTCGCTTCTTACATTGGTTTTTAAAATATGGGTATCAGCATGGGTATCAAAACAAAAAAATAGGCTCTCCGAAAACTCGGAAAGCCTTATTTAATGCTACTTCTAGCTTCCTCGCCTTTAGATTTCAAGGCTCGGAATAAAAAGGTTCACTGGACCTTTTTATTTTGCGATTGGGTAAACAGAAACTTGTTTTTTATCGCGTCCTTTACGTTCAAAGCGTACTACGCCTTCAACTTTAGCGAACAAAGTATCGTCTCCACCACGTCCAACGTTCACACCTGGGTAAATGTGTGTACCACGTTGACGGTAAAGGATTGATCCACCTGTTACTGTTTGTCCGTCAGCTGCTTTAGCTCCAAGACGTTTTGCTTGTGAATCACGTCCGTTTGATGTAGAACCTCCACCTTTTTTGTGGGCGAAAAGTTGCAAGTTGTTAAGAGTCATTTTTAACATAATGTTTTCCTCCGTGTTAGTTTTCTGTGATAACTCTGGTTTGGACGAACTCAGAAGAGTTCTCCGATAAGTTTGCCATACCTAAGAAAAATGATTCAAAGAATAACTGGGTCATTTCTCTCTGGTGTGAAGGAAGATCTTTTGGAATTTCAACCATCAGATAGCCACCTTCATCTTCGTTTAATTCTAGGATTGGTTCATAGCCTGCAAATTTCTCAATAGAATTGATAAAGTTAATGGCAAGCGTAGAAACCGATGCACACACGACATCTAAGCCGTATTCGCCACTCTCGGCGTGTCCAGTAATTTCCGCACTCCTCAGCTCGCCATCTTCGGCTCTCTCAAAGACTGCCTGTATCATGTGTTCTCCTTAAAATTAAGCGTTGATTGCGTTGATGACAACTTTTGTATATGGTTGACGGTGACCTTGTTTACGGTGGCTACCTTTTTTAGGTTTGTACTTGTAAGTAACAACTTTCTTTTGTTTTCCTTGTTTTTCAACAGTTCCAACTACAGTAGCTCCAGCAACAAGTGGAGTTCCGACAACAGTGTTTTCACCACCAACAAGAACAACTTCGTTAAAAGTCACTTCTTGACCAGCTTCAACGTTCAATTTTTCAACGTAAACTGCTTGACCAACTTCAACTTTAACTTGTTTTCCGCCAGTTTTGATAATTGCGTATGTGCTCATTATGCACCTCCTATGATTTTTATGGGTTTCCCCGATTTTTTTGTGAAGACTCGCCTAGCATCGTGGGACAAACCACTTAAACTTGAATAGTCAAGCAACGATGTTCGTGCGGTTGCACAGGATCGTGCATAGTCAACTCTTCAAGTATAGCATATCTCCTATTTTCTTACAAGTAATAACACCTAAAATGAAGCTTTTTCTTTTACTTTTTTCTGCCAAGAGGCAAAAAGCATGCTGAGGTAAAAAATACTCATCATAATAGGAACACCAAGAATGGTCTTTTCATGATAGAAAATCGTCAAATAAGCTGAAAAGACAACGCCAAGGACAAAACTACTAAGCAGGCTAACAAAGATAATCCCTTCACGTAAAAAAGGAGTGTGCTTGGTCCGAAAATAATCTCCAAAAGCCAGCATGGTCCGTTTGATATTCCCTGTCATAAACGCGTTATTATAAGCTATACCTGACACTTCACCAAAAGCAGTTGTCACCAAGCCCATACAAAAGGCTAAGGGCGGTACTAGATAGATATTATCTACAGTTTGCGGTACAAAACCAATAATGATTGATAAGATTGCCAAAGGAATCAGTGACAGAATTGGCTTTTTCACAATTCTCAATTTTTCCTTATAAACAGTTAATAAAAAGACCCCCATCATAAAAGCTAGCAAGGTGAGAACCTTGTCCCTAACATCTGAAACATTATTTTGAATTAATTCTACTGAAAGAAAGACTACATTCCCAGTTTGTCCAGCTACAAGAGTGTTTCCTCGCACAATAAACGTATAGGCATCTACATAACCTGCACAAAAAGTCAAAAAAAGCGCTAGCCTCTTAGACTGACGTGATATTTTTCTTATAGGTAATAACCTCATTTTCCCTCCCATTTCATTTACTCATCTCATTATTGTACCACTTTCTTTGGAAAAGACCTAGTAGCTTATTTGAAATTTTTCACCCTCTGTTGGATAGTCCCGTCTATCTATGTTATAATGAAAGAAGGATTTGAAATCGGAAAAGGAGTAACTATGCTTAAATTAGGTGTCATCGGAACAGGGGCTATCAGCCACCACTTCATAGAAGCAGCCCATACCAGTGGAAAATACCAGCTGGTCGCAGTCTACTCTAGAAAACTAGAAACTGCGGCAACCTTTGCTTCTCGCTATCAGGATATCCAACTCTTTGATCAAGTAGAGGACTTCTTCAAGAGCTCCTTTGATGTAGTCTATATTGCTAGTCCAAACTCCTTACATTTTGCTCAGGCAAAAGCTGCCTTGTCTGCTGGTAAACACGTTATTCTTGAAAAACCAGCTGTTACTCAGCCACAGGAATGGCTGGATTTGAGACATACAGCTGAGAAAAATCACTGTTTTATATTCGAAGCAGCTCGCAATTACCATGAAAAAGCTTTCACTATCATCAAAAACTTTTTAGCAGACAAACAGATTTTAGGGGCAGATTTCAACTATGCCAAGTATTCTTCTAAAATGCCAGATTTGTTGGCGGGACAGATACCAAATGTCTTTTCAGATCGTTTTGCTGGTGGAGCGCTTATGGATTTGGGGATTTATCCTCTCTACGCTGCCGTTCGTCTCTTTGGAAAGGCTCAGGACGCAACCTATCAGGGGCAACAGCTTGACAATAGCATTGACCTAAATGGTGACGGAATCCTCTTCTACCCAGACTTTCAAGTTCACATCAAGGCTGGAAAAAACATCACTTCCAATCTCCCTTGCGAGATTTATACGACAGATGGTACCTTGACCCTCAACACCATCGAACATGTCAGCTCAGCTATTTTTACCGACCATCAAGGCAATCAAGTCCAACTCCCTATCCAACAGACTCCTCATACGATGACTGAGGAAGTCGCTGCATTTGCACACATGATCCAGCAACCAGATCTGAATCTCTACCAAATTTGGCTGGAAGATGCAAGTTCAGTTCATGAGCTACTATATACTATGCGCCAGACTGCTGGCATTAGATTTGAGGCAGAAAAATGAAAACCAAACTACCGACTGAATGGCAAGAACTGAGTGACCAACTCGATTTCCAAGAATTCACTCCCATTCAAACTCAACTATTTGAGCCCCTTCTTGCTGGAGAAAACCTCCTAGGAGTGAGCCCAACAGGAACTGGTAAGACCCTAGCTTACCTTCTACCAAGTCTTCTCAGACTACAAAAGAAAAAAGCCCAACAACTCTTGATTCTAGCACCAAATACTGAGCTTGCTGGACAGATTTTTGATGTATGTAAAACGTGGGCTGAAGCTATCTGCTTAACTACCCAACTCTTCTTATCAGGTTCGAGTCAAAAACGTCAAATTGAACGACTCAAAAAAGGACCAGAAATTCTGATTGGAACCCCTGGCCGTATCTTTGAACTGATTAAATTGAAAAAAATCAAGATGATGAATGTGGAAACCATCATCCTGGATGAATTCGACCAATTACTAGATGATTCTCAGATACACTTTGTCGAGAAAATTACTCACTACGCACCTCGTGACCACCAACTTGTCTATATGAGTGCGACAACCAAGTTTGACCAAAAGAAGATTGCGCCTAACACACGTACCATTGATCTCTCTGACCAAAAATTGGACAACATCCAGCACTTCTACATGCAGGTAGATCAACGTCACCGAGTGGATATGCTACGAAAACTGGCTCATGTAGAGGATTTCCGAGGTCTTGTCTTCTTTAACAGCCTATCAGACCTTGGAAGTGCAGAAGAAAAACTACAGTATCGGGATATCTTGGCTGTTTCCCTCGCTAGTGATGTCAATGTCAAGTTCAGAAAAGTCATCTTAGAAAAGTTTAAAGACAAGCAACTAACCCTACTTCTCGCAACAGACCTTCTGGCTCGTGGAATTGATATCGATAGCCTCGAATGTGTCGTAAACTTTGATGTTCCTAGAGATAGCGAAACCTACACTCACCGTGCTGGCCGTACTGGTCGTATGGGCAAGGAAGGTTACGTTATCACTCTCGTCACTCATCCAGAAGAAATCAAAAAACTTAAGAAGTTTGCAAGTGTACGAGAAATTGTCCTAAAAAATCAAGAACTCTATGTAAAATAAAGCCCTCATTGAGGCTGGGCAAAAAGTCTTTAAAATCAAAAACGCATAATATCAGGTATTGAACCTTGATATTATGCGTTTTATTGTGGGAAATTTTACTTCATTTTCTCCTAAAATTGAGTTTTTATCTAGCCTCTTTTTTGTAAAACTACATAAGATTCGTAGTAAAAAAACTCTCCAACTATTTTATTATACCATATAAATTAATAAATAAATAGACTTGTTTTTTTATTTTTTTGACGTATACTAATAATAGAAAACGCTTAAAATTAAATAAAAGGAGATTTTATGAGGAAAGTAAATAAGGACATTTTATTCTTAACCGGAATCATAGTTTTATGTTTTGGTTTTTTATTATTTCACATCAACCCCTATTATGCTGGACCCGATGAGACACTGAAAGGAAGAATAAATTTATTCTTTTGGCAGCTATATTGGAGACCTATAGGAACTCTCAGTATCCTTTCGGGTTGCATTATGACTTTCAAAGGATTGAAAAAATAATCTTTTGATCATGAAGAATAGACATTTTTTTATGATTAAATTGAAATTATTGTTTTTCTCTGTTCTATCAAATCTATTTTTCTTAGTCACAACATCTACGGTTTTTGCTGATGTCTATCCTTGCACAAATTATGAAATTGTATCTAATCGTGTTGTAAAAGATATCAACACAGGAGAGTTATTGTCATTTTATACGACTGAACTTAGAGACGCCTATTTAGAGTCTAAATCTACGTATCAGACTCGTTCTAATGCAACTGGTGTTGCAGACTATAGAACTAGCTCCTCTCACTCTTATAAGAGCAGCGCTACATCAGGATCTCTAAGTTCAACTGCTTATGGTGGAAAAGCTGGAGCTACCCTAACTTTAAGTGCAGCTGTTAGCTTTTCTGCTCCTGAGTCTGGATTTTGACTTAGTTTAAATCACTCAGTATCCCATAACGTACCACCCTACACTTATGGTTACATCAGGCTAAAAGCATCTTACATAGTAAATGTTCGTAAACTAGAAGTTAGATACTTAGGAACTAACAAATGGGTTCCAGCTGGTGAAACCTCTACTATATCGAATGTTAGTGTTTGGAGCGAACTAGTCACTTGAAAATAACTTATTAGATGGATCTGGACTTTATCAGGTCTATCTTTTTATTTTTTTAAAAAAAGAACCTTGCAAAGCAAGATTCTTTTAGTGTCTGACTTAAATAATTGTTCTTCTGGGAACTAAATCGAATTAAGCTTCGATTTCTGTAACCATACCTGAACCAACAGTACGTCCACCCTCACGGATAGAGAATGTAGTACCTTGTTCTACGGCGATTGGGTGGATCAACTCAACGTCGATTGTCACGTTATCACCAGGCATTACCATTTCAGTACCTGCTGGAAGTTCGATTGAACCTGTAACGTCAGTAGTACGGAAGTAGAATTGTGGACGGTAGTTGTTGAAGAATGGAGTGTGACGTCCACCTTCTTCTTTAGTAAGGATGTAAACTTCACCTTTGAATTTAGTGTGTGGGTTGATTGAACCTGGTTTAGCGATAACTTGTCCACGTTCGATTTCGTCACGTTGAACACCACGAAGAAGGACACCTACGTTATCTCCGGCAAGACCTTCGTCAAGTTGTTTACGGAACATTTCAACACCAGTAACAACTGCTTTTTGAGTTTCTTCTTTGATACCAACGATTTCGATTTCGTCGTTGACTTTAACGATACCACGGTCGATACGTCCTGAAGCAACTGTACCACGTCCAGTGATTGAGAATACGTCTTCGACTGGAAGAAGCAATGGTTTGTCAGTGTCACGTTCTGGTTCTGGGATGTACTCATCAACTGTGTTCATCAATTCCATAACGATGTCTTCGTATTTAGTGTCACCTTCAAGGGCTTTAAGAGCTGAACCTTGGATAACTGGAAGATCGTCACCTGGGAAGTCGTATTCTGACAATAGGTCACGGATTTCCATTTCAACCAATTCAAGCAATTCTTCGTCGTCAACCAAGTCAACTTTGTTCATGAAGACGATAAGGTGTTTAACACCAACCTGACGTGAAAGAAGGATGTGCTCACGAGTTTGTGGCATTGGTCCGTCAGTTGAAGCTACTACAAGGATAGCTCCGTCCATTTGAGCGGCACCAGTGATCATGTTTTTAACGTAGTCCGCGTGTCCTGGAGCGTCGATGTGAGCGTAGTGACGTTTTTCAGTTTCGTACTCAACGTGCGCAGTGTTGATTGTGATACCGCGTTCGCGTTCTTCTGGAGCAGCATCGATAGACGCATAGTCTTTAGGTTGGTTAACTGATGAAGGCAAGCGACGTGCCAAAACAGTTGTGATAGCTGCAGTTAGGGTAGTTTTACCGTGGTCAACGTGTCCGATAGTACCAATGTTAACGTGTGGTTTACTACGATCGTATTTTTCTTTTGCCATTTGAGTAAAAGCCTCCAATAAAATATATTTTATAGATAGACAGTAGGCAATACAGTCTAACTTTCCTTACTATTTTATCAAATTTCAGCTAAATTGCAAGTGTTTTACAAAGTTTTTGTGAATTATTCTTAATATGCTACTCCAAATGCTACTTCTACTCTTATCGCTTCTTTGATGAAAAAGAAAAATCAGGAATTTCCTGACTTTTACTTAGCTAATTCTCTTTCTCGTTCTTTCATTATTTTATGATTTTCATACAAACGTGATAAAAACTTAGAAATTTCTTTTAAGATAGAATAGGTTGGTACTGCGACAATCATGCCAATGACACCATAGATATTACTTGATAACAAAAGTAATACTAAAATCGTAATTGGATGAACCTTCATCACTCCACCAACGATTCGAGGGTAAAGGATGTTCCCATCTACTTGTTGAATAATCAACATATAAACAACTGCAATCAGCATTCTATGAGGATCAGTAAAGACATTGGCGATAATCATCGGAATCAAACCAATACTTGGTCCAACATAAGGAATGAGATTGGCCAATCCTGAAAAGATGGCAAAGACCAAAGCGTATTTCAAACCAATCACGCTATATCCGATAAAGGCCAAACAACCAATAATAATCGCATCAATAGCAACTCCACTAATATATCGAGCAATTGTAGTATTCAAATTTTTTAAAAGACCTGTAATATGCAACTTATCTCGCTTTAAAACAGTACGCTCAAGCATCGGCAAGAATTTGTGGCCATCTAACAAAAAATAAATTAAAAATACAGGTGTCATGATAATAATCAAAACAGTACTAAAGAGCGCAAATAAGACACTTCCAACACTATTCGTTACACTATTTAGGATATTCTGTAGAATATCTACATAAGAGAGATTTAACTGTTGAATAGTCGCTTGAATATCTAAATTTTGAAAGGCTGGATAAGTGGATAAATCGATAATCAAATCTTGCAGACGACTGTAGATTGTCTGACTTGTAGCAATCAAACTTGTCAGCTGATTAATCAAAATCGGTAAGAGATAGACGACCCCAATAACTAGCCCACAAACCAAGGCGCACAAGGTTAGTAGAATACCAATGATACGGTTAATTTTGAAATACTTTTGTAAAAAATTTACAATAGGATTGGTCAAATAATATAAAAAACCACCTAAAAGAAAGGGAATCATTATAGTGTTTGCGACACTTACAAAAGGCGTTATAATCCCACCCATCTGTCTCCATAAATAAAAGATGATGGTTAATAGTAAAATCTCACTGGTCCAAAAAAATAATTTATTCTTACGAAACATGAAGTACCTCCATTCATCTATTTTACCACACTTTCAAAAAAGCTTCTTTCTTATATCATGAAACTGGGAATATTTTTTTCTTTATGATAGAATAAACTTACTATGAAAAAAATAATTTTAACTCTCCTAAGCCTTTCCGTTATTGGGGCAGCATCTACTGTTGATGCTCAAGATTTTAATATTGCTGCTAAACATGCAATTGCTGTTGAGGCAAATACCGGTAAAATTCTCTATGAGAAAGATGCAACCCAGCCAGTTGAAATTGCTTCGATCACAAAATTGATTACTGTTTATCTTGTCTATGAAGCCTTGGAAAACGGTAGTATTACACTATCAACTCCGGTAGATATCTCTGATTATCCATACAAATTAACGACAAATTCTGAAGCGAGTAACGTTCCTATGGAGGCTCGTAATTATACCGTCGAACAACTACTTGAAGCAACATTAGTATCCAGTGCTAACAGTGCAGCTATAGCCCTAGCTGAGAAAATTGCTGGCTCAGAAAAAGATTTCGTCGATATGATGCGTGCAAAACTCTTGGAATGGGGAATTCAGGATGCCACTGTTGTTAATACAACGGGCCTTAACAATGAGACTCTAGGGGATAACATTTACCCAGGCTCTAAAAAAGATGAGGAAAATAAACTCAGTGCATATGATGTCGCTATCGTTGCTCGCAACCTCATCAAAAAATACCCACAAGTCTTGGAAATCACCAAAAAAACTTCTTCTACTTTTGCTGGAATGACAATCACTTCTACCAACTATATGTTAGAAGGCATGCCTGCTCATCGTGGTGGTTTTGATGGACTTAAGACAGGGACAACAGACAAGGCTGGAGAATCTTTTGTTGGTACTACCGTCGAAAAAGGGATGAGGGTTATCACAGTTGTTTTGAATGCAGATCATCAAGACAATAATCCTTACGCTCGTTTCACAGCTACATCTTCACTAATGGATTATATCTCTTCTACATTCACACTTCGTAAAATCGTTCAGAAAGGTGATGCTTATCAAGATAGCAAAGCCCCTGTACAAGATGGAAAAGAAGATACTGTCACTGCTGTTGCCAAAGATGATATCACTCTAATTGAACGTGTTGGGAGTCAAGCTTCCCAATCTATTCAATTCACACCTGATTCTAAGGCAATTCCAGCACCACTTGAAGCCGGAACAGTGGTTGGACATTTGACTTATGAAGACTCAGACTTGATTGGTCAAGGTTACATTACCACAGAACGGCCTAGTTTTGAAATGGTAGCAGAAAAGAAAGTAGAAAAAGCCTTCTTCTTAAAAGTTTGGTGGAATCAGTTTATCCGCTTCATCAACGAAAAATTATAAAAAAATCGCGATTTTAAACCGCGATTTTTTTGTTACAAGTTCATCTTCAAAATCCTTGATTTTGAGTAAATCTAATACTCAATGAAAATCAAAGAACAAACCAGGAAGCTAGTAGTAGGTTGCTCAAAGCACCGCTTTGAGGTTGTAAATAAAGCTGACGTGATTTGAAGAGATTTTCGAAGAGTATAAAAACAAATTTTACCCAACTGATCCTTCCATTTCATAGCTAATCAAACGGTTCAGCTCAACAGCATATTCCATTGGAAGCTCCTTTGTAAATGGCTCTACAAATCCCATAACAATCATCTCAGTTGCCTCAGATTCTGACAATCCACGGCTCATGAGGTAATAGAGTTGCTCTTCTGAAATCTTAGATACCTTAGCTTCGTGTTCCAAAGCGACTTGTGAGTTGTGAATTTCATTAAACGGAATAGTATCTGATGCTGATAAGTCATCCATGATAATGGTATCACACTCGATGTGAGAGACAGATTTCTTAGAGTTTTTATTAAAGGTTACTTGTCCACGATAGTCAACCTTTCCTCCACCTTTAGCGATGGATTTAGACACAATAGACGAGCTGGTATGTGGAGCGTTGTGGATCATCTTAGCTCCAGTATCCTGGTGTTGCCCTGCATTGGCAAAAGCGATAGAGAGCATGGTACCACGCGCCCCTTCTCCATCTAGGTAAACAGATGGGTATTTCATGGTTGTTTTGGCACCCAAGTTACCATCAATCCACTCAACAGTGGCATCCTTTTGAGCCTTCGCACGTTTTGTAACCAAGTTATAGACGTTATCAGACCAGTTTTGGATGGTTGTATAACGCATATAAGCACCATCTAAGGCAAAGATTTCTACGATGGCAGCATGCAAGCTGTTACTTGAATAAGTTGGAGCTGTACATCCTTCTACATAATGAACACTTGCTCCCTCATCAACGATAATCAAGGTACGTTCAAACTGACCAGTATTTTCGTTATTGATACGGAAGTAAGTTTGAAGTGGGATATCTACCTTGATCCCTTTTGGTACGTAGATAAAGGTTCCACCAGACCATACTGCTGAGTTAAGGGCAGCCAATTTGTTATCTGTTGGCGGTACCAACTTAGCAAAGTATTGTTTAAACAAGTCTGGGTATTCCTTGAGGGCAGAATCTGTATCTGTAAAGATAATCCCCAATTTTTGGAACTCTTCCTTCATGTTGTGGTAAACCACTTCTGACTCGTACTGGGCAGAGGCACCAGCTAGATAAGCACGCTCAGCTTCAGGAATCCCGATACGCTCAAAGGTTTCTTTAATCTTTTCAGGAACGTCATCCCAAGAACGAGCTGGTTTATCAGATGGTTTTTGATAATAAATCAGGTCATTAAAATCAATCTCTGACAAGTCTGCTCCCCAAGTTTGCATGGGCATTTTTTTGAAGGTTTCATAAGACTTCAAACGGAATTCTAGCATCCACTCAGGTTCTCCCTTAGCAGCTGATAGCTCACGAATGACATCTTCATTCAGTCCTTTTCCTGTCGATAGAACAGGCTCTACATCATCATGGAAACCAAATTTATATTCACCAAGGTCAATTGGTTTTGGTTCTACTCTTTCTTCAGCCATAATATCCTTTCTTTCATTCTTTATTTCTACTGATTCATAAGACAAAAGAAATTTGTCTTACTGATTGTCTTGATTTTCAATTGTTTTCTTCAGAGCGTTCCAAGCTAGGGTTGCACACTTGATTCGTTGAGGGAATTTTGCAACGCCTGATAAGAAGGCTGCGTCTCCAAGTTGGTCTTGACGCTCATCTTTTTGCCCTTGAACCATTTCAGAAAAAATGGTCGCAAGTTCTAAGATTTCTTGTTTGGTCTTGCCTAAAACGGCATCTGTCATCATACTAGCAGAGGCAGTTGAAATCGTACATCCTGAGTTTAGAAAAGCAATATCTACCAAACGGTCCTCTGCATCAAACTTGACAGAGAGGTTGATGACATCCCCACAGGTTGGATTGTTGAGACTGATTTGTTCAGCATCTTCCAACTTTCCTTGATGATGTGGATTTTTCGAATGGTCCGCTACCACTGCCATATAAAGGCTATCTAGTTTAGAAAGTGCCATTGAAAAACTCCTTTGTCTTTTGTAAGGCATCGACTAGCTTGTCGCAATCTGCCTTTGTATTATAGATATAAAAACTTGCACGAGCTGTTGCTGGAACATCCAAATACTGGAGCAAAGGTTGCGCACAATGGTGACCTGCTCGAACAGCCACTCCTTCATAATCCAAAGCAGTCGCAAGGTCGTGCGGATGAAGGTCGCCTAGGTTAAAGGCAATAACACCTGAACGTTGAGCCAAGTCCTGTGAACCATAAATGGTCAGTCCTTCAATCGCCTGCAGTTTTGGATAGACGTATGCGATCAATTCTTGTTCATGGGCTTCAATGGCATCCATACCAATGTTTTCAAGATAATCCACAGCTGCTGCCAGTCCAATTGCACCTGCCATATTGGGAGTTCCTGCCTCGAATTTCCAAGGTAATTCCTTCCAACTAGCAGATTGTTCATAAACGAAATCAATCATTTCGCCGCCAAATTCTACTGGTGACATTTGTTGCAGATACTTTTCTTTACCGTAAAGAACACCGATACCAGTTGGACCCGCCATCTTGTGACCTGAAAAGGCAAAGAAGTCCACATCCAAGTCCTGGACATCAATCTTCATATGAGGCGTAGATTGAGCACCATCCACCACCATTATGGCACCAACTTGGTGGGCCAATTGAGTAATTTCTTTGATTGGATTGACCACACCAAGAACATTGGAGGCGTGAGCAAGGGAGACAAATTTCACCTTATCAGTCAATTTAACTCGCAAATCATCCATATCCAGAGCTCCGTTCTTGAGATAAACATAGACAAGCTCTGCTCCAGTCTTGCGACAGGCCTCCTGCCAAGGAATGATGTTGGAATGGTGTTCCATGACAGAAATCAAGACCTGGTCTCCCTCAGTCAAGACTTCCTCAGCATAACGCGCCACCCAGTTCAGACTGGTTGTCGTTCCTCTAGTAAAGAGAACTTCCTTTGTAGACCCTGCATTGATAAACTTACGAATGGTTTCACGAGCCGCCTCATAAGAAGCTGTCGCCCTTTCAGCCAAGGTATGAACTCCACGATGAACATTGGCATTGTCGTTCTCATAGTAGCGGTTAATCGTCTCCAGAACTGCTAGTGGTTTTTGTGTCGTCGCAGCATTGTCCAAATAGACCAATGGTTCATCGTTGACAATCTGGTCTAAAATTGGAAAATCCTTGCGAATCGCTTCTACATCTAACATAGGCTCCCCCTTAGCGTTTTGACAATTTTTCTTCGATAGTTGCAATCATTTCATCACGAACTTCCTTGACTGGAATCTCAACGATAACAGATCCAAGGAAACCACGGACAACCAAACGTTCTGCAGTTGCCTTGTCCAAGCCACGGCTCATAAGGTAATACATATCTTCTGGATCAACTTGTCCGATAGAAGCCGCGTGTCCTGCAGTTACGTCATTTTCATCAATCAAAAGAATTGGATTGGCATCTGAACGCGCTTGGTCTGAAAGCATGAGAACACGACTTTCTTGTTGCGCATCTGCTCCCTTGGCACCCTTGATAATGTGCCCAATACCATTGAAGGTCAAGGTTGCTTTTTCAAGAATAACCCCATGTTGAAGGATATTTCCGATTGAGTTGCAACCATAGTTAGTTACTCGGGTATCAATCCCTTGTACCTGACGGCCACTTGAAAGTGCTACGACCTTAAGGTCTGCATGGCTACCATTACCAATCAAGTCACTATCAAAGTCAGCAACGACATTACCTTCGTTCATGACACCGATTGCCCAGTCAATGCTTGCATCGTTGCCTAATTTACCACGACGGCTAATGTAAGCAGTGACGTTTTCACCTAGACGGTCGATCGCAGCAAACTTCACTTGAGCACCAGAACGTGCAATCACTTCTACTGTGATATTAGCAGTTGCTTTGGCACTTCCTTCACCGCGTGACTCTAAACGCTCCAGATAACTAATCTTAGAATTTTTACCAGCGATAATCATAATATGCTTGTTAAACGGCACATCACTATCGCTGTCTTGATAGAAAATTCCTTCGATTGGTTCAGCAATTTCCACGTTATCAGGAATATAGAGAACAGCACCACTATTGAAATAAGCTGTATGGTAGGCTGCCAACTTGTCATCGTCATACTTAACAGATGACATGAAGAATTCTTCGATCAGCTCTGGAATTTCTTCTAAAGCTGAATGGAAATCTGTGAAGACAACACCCTGTTCAGCCAACTCAACTGGAGTTTGCTCAAAAACAGTTTGAGTTCCTACTTGCACCAATTTCAAGTGGTTATCTAGTGCAGTGAAATCTGGAACATTTGCTGATTGCTCACTTTCTGTAATCGTTCCATCACCCAGATTCCAACGGTGGAATTTGACACGCTCAATAACTGGTAATTCTAAACTCTCAATCTTATCAAAAGCTTTTTGACGGAGGTCAGCCAACCAGCTTGGTTCAGCGTGCATTTCTGAAAAAAGTTTAATATTTTCTTTAGTCATTTACTTCTCCTAAAAGATACGAGGGAATTACAATTCTTCCTTGTAGTCGTAGCCAAGTTCTTCAGCTAGTTTTGCGTATCCTTCACGTTCCAAACGCGCAGCCAATTCTGGACCACCTGAAAGGACAACACGACCTTCCATCATGACGTGTACCACATCAGGTGTGATGTAGTTCAAAAGACGTTGGTAGTGAGTGATAATCATAGCACCAAAGCCTTCACCACGCATAGCATTAACACCTTTAGAAACAACTTTAAGAGCATCAATATCAAGACCAGAGTCAATCTCGTCCAAAAGGGCAAATGTTGGCTCCAACATCAAAAGTTGAAGAATCTCATTACGTTTTTTCTCACCACCAGAGAAACCTTCGTTGAGGTAACGCTCAGCCATTTCTTCTTTCATGTTGAGCAATTCCATTTTTTCATCTAGCTTAGTGATGAACTCGCGAACTGAAATCTTTTCATCATCTTCTTTACCAGCATTCATAGCTGCACGAAGAAACTCAGCGTTAGTAATACCAGGAATTTCTGATGGATATTGCATAGCAAGGAAAAGTCCCATACGCGCACGCTCGTCAACTTCCAACTCAAGGATGTTTACGCCATCAAACAAGACTTCACCTTTGGTAACTTCATAGTTTGGATTTCCCATGATAGCGGCAGAAAGAGTTGATTTACCAGTACCATTTGGTCCCATGATAGCGGCGATTTCTCCTGTTTTCAGGGTCATGTTAACCCCTTTTAAAATTTCTTTTCCTTCAATCTCAACGTGAAGATCTTTGATCTCTAATACTGACATGATAGTTCCTTTCTTTTTCAAGGCCTTTACCAGAACTCACTAAAAACATACTTGATTTCCCTAGAAAATACGGTAAAAGGTCAATAAATATACTTTTATAGTATAACAAAAAAAAGCCTAAAAGGCTTTGATTTTGTCTAGAAGCTGAAGACTAGTCTTTTCCTTTTAAATGCTGGTCAATGACATCTACAATCTTGCCCATCAAGTAACTTACTCGGAAATTTCTGAAGAGCAAAATGGCCCAAAAGGCTGCCATAATATAGCGACCAGTCATCCAGGCTTCATTGAAAAAATAGGTCTCAGCAGCTGTAAACAGCGCAATGATAATAAATTGTTGTCTATTCATAAACTTATTGTATCATGAAATCTTTCTTTAGTCTTCCTCTACCTTCACTTTATCAGCCAAAAATTCAAATCCTTCTGGAATCAGGCTTTCTTCTGCTTCTTTTTCAGTTTGAGAAGATTTGGCTTTGGCTGAAAAGGCTGCGCGAACTTCTTTCCATTCTTCCATGGAAATAGCTAAAATCTCGGGTGAAAAACCTGCTGCCTGACTGAGGATGTTACCAAACATGGTGTTGAGATTGTCCCGTTTCATGGTTTGACCAGCATTGAAGTTAGACTCAAAAGCAAGAATAGCATGGTGTTCATTGGCCGCAACCGGTTGAGAACCAACTAGCAGAGCCTTATCAGGGCCTCCTAGACTTTCAATTACCTCTCCCCAGGCATTCTGCAAGCGAATCAGATTTTGGCGTGCTAAATCAGGATTTTCAACGGCCTCTTGTAGGATAGATTGAACTTTATTACGATCCACACGATAGACTGTTTTGCCTGCTGTTGGACGACTAGGAGCTGGATTTGTTGGCTTAGATACAGTTCCTACATTTACCAGTTCATGTTTGAGACGGGCAACTTCCTGTCTCAGTGCAGAAATTTCACTTTCAACTGCCCCAGAAAGAGCTGCTTCAGTCTTAATCTCTGCCAAACGGATAGTCATCATCTCAGCATAAATCTTGGGCTGCAAACTAGACTTAATATCTGCTAAACTGACTGTCGCCAAGCGAATCATTTCAAACAGATTTTCTTGAGGAAGTACCAAATTCTCTACAAAGACTGGACTATGATGAGTGTTTTCTCCACCTGTTTGGACAATTAACAAGTCTCTTAAATAGTGCAAAAGATCCGTCACAAAACGAGTCATACTCTTACCATTGTCAAAAAGAAGATTCAAGCAAGACAAAGCCTTGGGAACATCCTGTTGAGATAAGGCAGCCACATAATTATCCAAGGCTGATAGACTAATGGTACCAGTAATTTCTTCAGAGATGGCAGTCGTCAGCTCGTTTCCCTGTGTCAAACTCAAGGCTTGATCCAAAATAGACAAGGCATCTCGCATTCCACCTTCAGCCCGTCTGGCAATGATTTCCACAGCCTCTGGTTCAGAACTGATATTTTCTTTTTCTAAAATGTAGTGGATATGTTCCTTAATATCCTGTGTCTTAATCGATTTAAATTCAAAACGTTGCACACGGGATAGAATAGTGGCAGGAATCTTGTGCAATTCAGTAGTGGCCAAAATAAAGACCACATTCTGTGTTGGCTCTTCCAGCGTCTTTAGGAGGGCATTAAAAGCTCCTGTAGACAGCATGTGAACCTCATCTATGATATAAACCTTATAACGAGCAAGGCTAGGCGCATAGGTAGATTTATCACGAATTTCACGGATTTCATCCACCCCGTTATTAGAGGCAGCATCCATTTCAATGACATCTTCTAAACTACCATCTGTCACTGCTTTACAAATATAGCAGTTATTACATGGTTCACCACCCACTTGATTTGGACAGTTCATAGCTTTGGCAAAAATCTTGGCTACACTGGTTTTTCCCGTTCCACGTGGACCAGAAAAAAGATAGGCATGACTTATTTTCTCTTGCTCTACTGCTTGTTTAAGAGTCTTAGCCACAACTTCCTGTCCAACCAACTGGGAGAAGTTTTGACTTCTATATTTTCGATAAAGTGCTTGATACATTAGGCTTTCTCCCCAAACATTGTAAAGTCCCATTCTGTCTTTTCAAGCAAAATAGCGACAAATTGTTCCAAATAATCTCGATCCATAGCATCATAATCATCAATCTCTGAAGAATCAAGATCCAGAACTCCAAGTAATTGACCATTCTTTATAATCGGGACAACAATTTCACTTTTAGCTCGACCATCACAAGAAATATAGTTGGGATAAGTTGTTACATCACCAACCAGAACAGTTTCCTGAAAGTGAGCTGCCTCCCCACAAACACCTTTTCCAAGTGCAATACGGATGCAGGAAACACCACCTTGGAAGGGACCTAAAACCAATTCCTTTCCATCGAACAAATAAAAGCCTGCAAATACGGTATTAGGGAAGCGTGATTTTAGAAGAGCACTGGCGTTGGAAAGATTAGCCAAAACATTGTTTTCGCCTTCCAATAAAAAAGAGAGACCCTCATTCAACATTTGATAACGTGATTTTTTTTCTGATTCTAACATAGGACTATTATATCAAAAAAGGCTTACAGACAAAAGAAAAATCCTTTGTTTAGTAAACAAAGGATTTTGTGAATTTTCAATTTGATTAAAGTTCGATATCACCGAACAAGTCAGCCATTGAGAATCCTGTTTGTGTTTCTGGAAGTTCGAAATCACGTTTTTCTTGACGTTTTGGACGACGTGGACGAGCAGCACGTTTTTCTTCTTTTTGTCCTTCTTCTTGAGCTGGACGCTCTTCAAGAGCTTTGATAGAAAGTGATACGCGCTCTGCATCTGCGTTAACTTCAAGAACTTTAACTTGAACTTCTTGACCAACTTTAAGAGCTTCTTTTGGATTTTCAATACGTTTGTGTGAAATTTGTGATACGTGAACAAGTCCATCGATACCTGGCAATACTTCAACAAATGCACCGAAGTCAGTCAAACGTTTAACTGTTCCTTCTACTACATCACCTTTAGCCAATTTTTGCTCAACGCCATCCCATGGTCCAGGTGTTGTTGCTTTAAGTGAAAGTGAGACACGTCCTTCTTCTTCGTTAAGATCAAGGATTTTCACTTCAATTTCTTCACCAACAGTTACAACTGATTTTGGTGATACGTTACGTTCGTGTGATAATTCAGTCAAGTGAACCAATCCGTCAACACCACCAAGATCGATGAAAGCACCAAAGCTTGTGATACGAGCAACTTTACCAGTCACAACATCACCAACAGCCAATTTACCGAATACTTCAGCGCGAGCTGCTGCAGTAGCTGCTTCAACAACTTCACGACGTGAAAGGATGAAGCGGTTTTCTTTAGCATCAACTTCTTTGATTTTAGCATCAAATTCTTGACCTACAAAACGCTCAGTGTTACGTACGAAACGAGTATCCAACATTGAAGCTGGGATAAATCCACGAACACCTTCAAATTCTACTGAAAGTCCACCTTTAACGGCACGAGTTCCTTTAACAGTAACAACTTCTTCTTCGCGACCAACAAGTTTGTCCCATGCTTTGCGAGCTTCAAGGCGTTTTTTAGATACAAGGTATGTAACTGTATCAGTATCTTTACCAACTACTTGACGAAGTACAAGAACATCCAATACTTCTCCTACTTTAACAAAGTCATTGATATCTGCATCGCGATCGTTTGTCAATTCGCGAAGAGTCAAGACACCTTCAACACCAGTTCCAGAGATTGCAACGTTAGCTTGAGTCGCATCAACTGTCAATACTTCAGCACTAACAACATCACCAGTCTCAACTTGGCTAACGCTATTTAGCAAATCTTCAAATTCGTTCATCTAAAAAATCCTCCAACAATCAAGTTTTTCTTAAACTTGACATACTTATAATTTTTTTCCTAAGCACCCGCAAGGACATGTTCATATCGTTCACGTCTTTCAATTATAAAAATAAAATACCCTAAGATATTTTGATTTTATCTTGATCATTACCTAAGAACTGGGGTAGCTGGATTCGAACCAACGCATGAGGGAGTCAAAGTCCCTTGCCTTACCGCTTGGCTATACCCCATTGATGAAATGGAGAGAGAGGGATTCGAACCCCCGAACCCGAAGGAGCGGATTTACAGTCCGCCGCGTTTAGCCTCTTCGCTATCTCTCCTACAATCAACATGGACCATTATATCATGAAAATTTCAAAAAAACAAGACTTATTTTGCTAAATTATAATTTTCAATCAAAATTTCCACAGCTTTTTCCAATTTTTTATAAAAACTATCGACGTTTCCATTCTTTATGATGGCAAATTGTCCGTCTAATTCGGCAATTTCTCCGATAACTTTTTTACCAATTGTCAATGTATAGCCTTCAAAACTGTCTTTTCCTACATTAACCTTGGCATCTGCTACTTGAATTTCAATTTTTTTATCTTTCTTACTCATTTCATACCTCTCTTCACTTTTTCTATTTTACAAGAAAATCCCAAAACTAGCAAGAAAAAACTCTATATCGGGCTTGTCCGATATAGAGTTTTCCGCATTATTTAATGTGTTTTTCTAGTTCTTTTTGGTACTTACCATTTGATTCCAATTTTTCTTTTTGCCATTTTTTCAGTGCTTCTTCATATTCTTTTGTTGTAACAATATCTTTTTGCAATTTCATTCCTTTAAAGATATATGGGTCACCCTTAATACCAACTTGTGAGTATGGTTTTGAGAATGGCACGACATTACTTACAACTGGAGAACCACCAGATGAGGCTGTTGGCATCAATAATGAACTATCTGTCAACCAAGCTTGAGCCTTGGCATATTTTTCATAGCGTTCTTCAAGATTTGTAGTTTCTGAATCTGCATCATCCAATAATTTCTTATATTGGTCCAAACCAAGTTTAGCTACAACATCCTTATCTTTCCCTTTAGTAATACCAAGGTGTTTCATAGCAGAACCTGATTTAGGATCCATGATATTCAAGTAAGATGCTGGGTCTTGATAGCTTGGAGCCCATCCTGTACTGTTCAAATCATAATCTTTTTGAGAAGGAACACGCGCTTGAGAAGTGATTGTTTCCTTTTCATTATCTGTCATTTGAAGAACGTCGATAACAACATTTTCAGCACCAAGAGTTGATTCAATAGACTGTTTGAAAGAGTTGCTTTGTTGAACAGCGATGGTATCTGTTTGTTCAACTGGGACATCAAAGTGAATTGGGAATGTTACCCCTTTAGATTCCAAGTCTTTCTTAGCTTTTTCGAAAGCAGCTTTAGCCTTGTCAGGATTGTAGATAGAATCCTTACCGTCAACTAGCTCAACATCTTTCCATTGGTCACCATAGTTCACCAACTCTGCTTGAGCGATTTGACCAAAGTTTTTACCACCTGCTTGTACAAAGTTGTCAGGAACGAGGCTGTTACGAATAATCTTGTCCGCACCGTCTTCACCATTTAGCTGGGCAGCATAAGAATGGCGGTTGAAGGCAAAGTTGATAGCCTGACGGAAGTCCTTATTAAGCATAGCTTCTTTAGTAGAAGTCTTTTGCTCTTCACTTGTTTTCGCAGTTTTATTGTATGACTGACGATTTACGTTAAAGGTGAAGTAATAACTACTTGAGTCCTGTGGGCTATAAGTTATTTTATCTCCGTATTGTTCCAAAGTAGAAGCAAAGTTTGAGCTACTTGGGAAGAGACGGGCTGTCGTATAGGCACCAGAAGAGAAGCTACGAATCAACGATTCCTGATCAGAACCATCGTAGTAAGTCAATTTAATCTTCTCGATTTTTACCTTTTCTTTATCCCAGTAATTTGGGTTTTTCTCGTATTCGATCAACGATTTAGACGTCAAGGTCTTCAAGATATAAGGACCATTGTAGAGAATTCCTGCTGGAGTAACTGCTCCATAATCTTTACCTGACGCCTTCAAAAACTCTTCATTTACAGGTAACATCGTTGCTGTGGTGACTTTAGAGTTCCAGAAGCTTTCTGGTTTGTTTAGGGTATATTCAACTGTGTAATCGTCCAAGGCCTTGACACCAACTGTAGAGAAATCATTGGTCTCACCAGTCATGTAGGCATCCAAGCCCTTGATTGAATTTTGGATGAGAGAGACACCATCTGACTTACCGTCAGCTACGTGTTTTAGTCCTGTCACAAAGTCATGGGCTGTTACTTCTGCGTATTCTTCACCTTCAGAAGTGTACCATTTAACTCCTTTACGAAGTTTGTAGGTATAAGTCAAACCATCTTTTGACACAGACCAATCTTCAGCCAAGGAAGGAATAACATTTCCGTATTGGTCATTTTCCATCAATCCATCAACCACATTCCCGATGACATCTGTTGTAGATGTACGAGTCGCTACACTATAGTCCAAAGACGCCGGATCTACTGCATAAACATATGAAAATGTTGTCGGTGCATCTGCTTCTTTATCAGCTTTTCCACAAGCCGCTAATAGAGCTGTTGTGCTCAGGACCACTCCTGCTGTTAAGAGCCACTTTTTCGATTTCATAAAAAATCTCCTTTAGTTTATTTTAATCTACTTTTACAATCCAACTTTCTGGCGCTTCAATATCACCAAACTGAATTCCTGTCAATTCATCATATAATTTACGAGTCACAGGGCCTACTTCTGTTTCACTATAGAATACATGGAAATCATCACCGTGTTGAATACCTCCAATTGGAGAAATAACCGCTGCTGTACCACAGGCACCTGCCTCTACAAAACGGTCAAGCTTATCAATCGGGACATCCCCCTCAATAGGAGTTAAGCCCAAGCGATGTTCTGCCAAATAAAGCAAAGAATACTTGGTAATAGATGGCAAGATAGAAGGACTCAATGGTGTTACAAATTCATTATCAGCTGTAATTCCAAAGAAGTTAGCTGATCCGACTTCTTCAATCTTTGTATGAGTTGATGGGTCTAGATAGATAACATCTGAGAAATGACGTGACTTGGCCAATTTCCCTGGCAAGAGACTGGCAGCATAGTTCCCACCAACCTTAGCCGCACCTGTACCATTTGGAGCGGCACGGTCGTATTCATCCTGAATCAAGAAGTTGGTTGGAACCAATCCACCCTTAAAGTAATTTCCAACTGGCATAGCAAAGATGGTGAAAATGTATTCCTCTGCTGGTTTAACCCCAATAATATCTCCGACACCAATCAAAAGAGGGCGAAGATATAAGGTTCCACCTGTTCCGTATGGTGGTACATATTCTTCATTCGCACGAACAACTGCTTTACAAGCTTCTACAAACATTTCTGTTGGAACTTGTGGCATCAAGAGACGATCACAAGTATGTTGCAGACGTTTGGCATTTTCATCAGGACGGAACAGTTGAACACTACCATCCTTAGTACGATAAGCTTTTAAACCTTCAAATGCTTGTTGACCATAGTGAAGACTTGGAGAAGACTCTGAAATATGCAAGATTGCATCTTCTGTCAACTCTCCTTGATTCCATTGTCCATTTTTAAAATGAGCAATATAGCGATAAGGTAATTTCATATAGGAAAAACCGAGATTTTCCCAATCAATCGTTACTGTCATATTCCACTCCTTATTCTAAAAACCTATTTCTTTTATTCTACACTATTTTTATAAAATAGCAAGTATATTTTGTAATTTTCAGAAAATTTCTTCAATAAAAAAGAACCAGCTCTTAGAACTGATTCTTCATTTCACTTATTTGGCTTCTGTATATACTTCTTTAAAATAAGCGTCAAAAACTTCTTCATCTGAAATCGTATCAGAAATGAAGCTTCCGTTGCTAGTGCGTTCTGACAAGTTCAAGTCTTGCAATCGGCTTTCATAGATTGTTCCTTTGTTCGATTGAACAAGCAGAGTTTGGTCGTTCTCTTCCACTTCTGTACTGAAGAGATCACCAATAAATCCTTGCTCTGCAACTGCTCCTGCTAAGAAGACACGATGCGGTTTATTTTTTAGCTCACGCAAGACTTGTAACCCACGTTTGGCACGGCTGGTTGCTGGAATTTCGTCAATAGAAACACGTTTCAAACTTCCACGTTGGGTCAAGAGGTAGAAGGATGAGGTGTTACAGATAAAGGCAGATTGGAGGACATCATCTGCTTTCAGGTTCATAGCTTTGACACCTGCAGCCTTAGCACCGATAACTGGAACCTCTTCGATATTGAAACGAAGTGCATAACCATTTTGGCTAATCAAAAGAACATCATCTAGTTTAATCGGAGCCACTGCTACAATCTGATCTGTATCGTCTTTGAGCTTAGCATACTTGACAGACTTAGATTTGTAGGTTCGCCATGGAGAGAATTCTTTGCGTTCTACCCGTTTAATTTGACCGAGACGAGTTGCAGTAAAGTAGGTTGTCGCATCATCAAACTGATCCACGACTTCCACATAAAGGATTTCTTCGTTAGTTTCAAAGTTTGTAATGTTCTGGCTCAGATGCTCTCCAATATCCTTCCAGCGAATATCTGCCAATTCATGGATTGGTCGATAGATGACATTTCCAAGGGTCGTGAACATCAAAAGATGCTGGGTTGTCTTGGCAGATTGTACAAAGATCAAACGGTCATCATCACGTTTGCCAATTTCTTCCAAGGTTGAAGCCGCAAAGGAACGTGGGCTGGTACGCTTGATGTAACCTGCCTTGGTCACGCTGACGTAGGTATCTTCCTCGGCGATAAGACTAGCTGTATCAATCTCGATGACTTTCGCAGTGTCTTCTAAGCTACTCAAACGCGGAGTCGCAAATTTCTTCTTAACCTCACGAAGTTCTTTCTTCATAAGATTGTACATGGTCCGTTCATCCCCGATAATAGCCGCCAGCATGGCAATCTTTTCACGAAGTTCTGCTTCTTCTTCCTGCAAGACAACCACATCGGTATTGGTCAAACGATACAATTGCAAGGTAACGATGGCCTCAGCCTGCTCCTCTGTAAAATCATAGCTAACTTTGAGATTTTCCTTAGCGTCAGCCTTATTCTCAGAAGCACGGATAAGAGCAATGACTTCATCCAAAATCGAAATCACGCGAATCAAACCTTCGACTATATGGAGACGTTTCTCAGCCTTTTCCTTGTCAAAGCGTGAACGCGCCAAAATCACTTCGCGACGGTGGGCAATATAGCTAGACAAGATTGGAACAATCCCAACCTGACGAGGCGTGAAATTGTCAATCGCCACCATGTTAAAGTTATAGTTGATTTGCAGATCTGTGTACTTAAAGAGATAGTTGAGGACAAGCTCTGTATTGGCATCTTTTTTTAGCTCAATAGCAATACGTAGACCATCACGGTCAGACTCGTCGCGAACCTCAGCAATACCAGCTACCTTGTTATTGACACGAACATCATCGATTTTCTTGACTAGATTAGCCTTGTTGATTTCATAAGGAATCTCAGTAATAACGATTTGTTCCTTACCACCTTTTAGCTTTTCAATCTCAGTCTTGGAACGAACAACCACGCGCCCTTTCCCAGTTTCATAGGCCTTCTTGATTTCATCACGACCCTGGATAATCCCTCCAGTCGGGAAGTCTGGTCCAGGCAAGAATTCCATGAGTTTGTCCACCTTGGCTGTTGGGTGGTCAATCATGTAAACCGCCGCATCGATAACCTCAGCCAAATTATGCGGTGGAATGTCTGTAGCGTATCCAGCCGAAATCCCAGTCGAACCATTGACCAAGAGATTTGGAAAGGCTGCTGGCAAGACTGTCGGCTCTTTTTCGGTGTCATCAAAGTTCCAAGCAAAGGGAACTGTCTTCTTCTCGATATCCTGAAGAAGATAGCTAGCAATTTCAGACAGACGTGCCTCAGTATAACGCATAGCCGCAGGCGGATCTCCGTCCATAGAACCGTTATTACCGTGCATTTCGACCAAAATCTCACGATTTTTCCAATCCTGAGACATACGAACCATGGCATCATAGATGGAGCTGTCACCGTGTGGGTGAAAATTCCCCATGATGTTCCCGACTGACTTGGCCGACTTACGGTAGCTCTTGTCAAAAGTATTGCCATCTTTATTCATCGAATAAAGAATACGACGCTGAACCGGCTTGAGTCCATCACGAATATCTGGCAAAGCCCGGTCTTGAATAATGTACTTGGAGTAGCGACCAAAGCGCTCTCCCATGATGTCCTCAAGGGACATGTTTTGAATGTTACTCATATAGGATACAGAGCCCTCAAAATACAAAGGAAAAATAGGAAATTTTTAAAGTAAGCAAGCTCACAAGAGAATTTCTCTTTTTAACACAGCATTTAGGGCGTGTTCAACTCCTTTCAAAGAATGTAGGGTAGTTTTTTATAGAAAAGGTGTTCAGTTACTATAAATAACCAAACTATCCTTTCTGTAGTTTAATCTTTTTAATTAGTCAGCGATTTAGAAGTCTCTCCTCAGCATACTCAATCATCTTCTCAGCTACTTCTTTATCGTAGTTAAAGCCCATCTTGTTAGCAAGGTATCGTGCCTCTTGGTGGAAAAGCTTCATTGTAGCAAACAAAGACTGAGTGATTTTATCTATACTTGAAAAATCAAGCAGATTTGAGAATTCCTTTTCTTTCTCAATGGGTAAATAGTTAAAGAGATTCTTATAATTCTTTCCGACGTCTACTTTTCCCTTATCACTTGCCACCTGCCAAGCTAAGACTTTTAACAACTCTTTCTGGCAAATACCGTAGAGATGGTCAGTGGCATAGATGACTTGATGGCGACAGATTCCTTTGACCACGTAGGCTGACACCCACCAAAATTCATTGCAGGCTTTTTCAAAATCCTTTTCAGTAGCTGGGGTTATCCAGTAACGCTCTATATTTGGGAAATAGGCTTCAAATAAATTTTCTGGATCTTCCAAAACAGCAAATCCTGCCTCACTATCCACCCACTCTTGCATGTGTTCTTTAGGGCAAAGAGTCAAATCAATACGATTGCCATCTTCAAAAAGCATGAGATAGAGACGACGATTACCAAGACCAACTTCTTGCTCAATAATGCGCTTCCCAAACAGGTCTAGCCAAGAAAGGTCACTCGTCAGATTATCTAAATCGTCCACGACATAGACCACGTCATAGTCTTGAAATTCATCTTGTGGTGCTTGTGAATTTGTCCGTGAACCAGACATAGCGACGGCCGTGACTTGTAAGGTTTCAGCAGTCTTTAAAACTACATCGAGCATTTCTGTTTCAGTTCTCATGTTTATACCCATTCATTAAAAACTAACTTAAAATACTGTCGCTTCTTCCAGCGTAAACTTGACATTATCTTCAATCCACTTACGTCGTGGTTCGACCTTGTCTCCCATAAGGACATTGACGCGACGTTCTGCGCGTGCTAGATCTTCAATCGTGACACGAATGAGAGTTCGAGTTTCTGGATTCATGGTTGTTTCCCAGAGCTGGTCCGCATTCATCTCACCGAGACCTTTATAGCGTTGGAGGGTAGCGCCTTTACCGAGCTGCTTGCGGAGTTCTTCAAGTTCTCCGTCTGTCCATGCGTAGGCCACTTCTTCTTTCTTGCCTTTACCTTTGGACATCTTGTAAAGAGGCGGGAGGGCGATATAAACATGTCCTGCCTCAACTAGCGGACGCATGTAGCGGTAGAAAAATGTCAAGAGTAAAGTCTGAATGTGGGCACCGTCGGTGTCCGCATCGGTCATGATAATGATCTTGTCATAGTTGGCATCTTCAAGGGAGAAGTCTGCTCCAACACCCGCACCAATGGTATAAATCATGGTATTGATTTCTTCATTTTTGAGGATATCCGCCATCTTGGCTTTAGCTGTATTGATAACCTTACCACGAAGAGGCAAGATTGCCTGGAACTTGCGGTCACGGCCTTGTTTGGCAGAACCTCCGGCAGAATCCCCCTCGACTAGATAGAGTTCATTCTTAGCTGGATTCTTAGACTGGGCTGGGGTCAATTTCCCAGACAACAAGCCCTTATCTTTTTTATTTTTCTTCCCATTTCGGCTCTCATCACGCGCCTTACGTGCCGCTTCACGAGCATCACGCGCCTTGATAGCCTTGCGGATGAGGTTAGAAGCCAATTCCCCATTTTCCATAAGGAAAAAGGTCAACTTATCAGCCACAATTCCATCCACAACAGGACGAGCAAGAGGGCTTCCTAGCTTATCCTTGGTCTGTCCTTCAAACTGCAAATGTTCTTCCGGAACCAAGATAGAAAGAACGGCCGCTAGTCCTTCACGATAGTCTGACCCTTCAAGGTTTTTATCTTTTTCCTTGAGAAGCCCCGTCTTACGCGCATAGTCATTCATAACCTTGGTGATAGCAGACTTGAGACCTGTCTCGTGCGTTCCACCGTCCTTGGTGCGAACGTTATTGACGAAGGACAAGATGTTATCTGAAAATCCATCATTGTACTGGAGGGCCACTTCCACTTGGAAACCATTGTCTTCCCCTTCAAAGTATAGAACTGGCGTCAAGGTTTCCTTGTCTTCGTTCAGATAAGAAACAAAGTCCTGTACCCCATTTTCATAGTGAAACTCAACAGACTCATCTGTGCGTTTATCCGTTAGAGACAAGGTCACATTTTTCAAGAGAAAGGCTGACTCATTGAGGCGTTCTGAAATGGTATTGTACTTGAAATCGATTGTAGAAAAGATCGTCGCATCAGGCATGAAGGTCACTTTGGTACCTGTCTTGGACTTGGGTGCTGTACCGATTTTCTTCAGAGTCGTGACAGGTTTTCCACCATTTTCAAAACGTTGCTTATAGATTGCCCCATCACGGGTAATTTCAACTTCCAGCCAACTTGAAAGAGCGTTAACAACGGAAGAACCCACCCCGTGGAGACCACCAGATGTCTTGTAGCCACCCTGACCGAATTTCCCTCCGGCGTGAAGAATGGTAAAGATAACCTCAACTGTTGGGATTCCCATCGCGTGCATTCCAGTCGGCATCCCACGTCCGTGGTCTTGAACCGTTAAACTGCCGTCTTTATTAATGGTCACATCAATACGGTCACCAAATCCAGACAAGGCTTCATCGACAGCATTATCGACGATTTCCCAGACTAGGTGGTGGAGCCCAGCGCCATCGGTCGATCCGATATACATCCCTGGACGTTTTCGGACCGCATCCAACCCTTCTAGCACCTGAATGGCATCATCATTATAATTGTTAATATTGATTTCCTTTTTTGACACAAGGAACCTCCTATTCGTTCATCTTTACTATTCTACAGGTTTTCCAAGGATTTTGCAAAATTTTTCTTTCTCCGGTGTGACAATTTCAGAAGAGATTCTCTGCCTTTCTTCTCCATTTCATGATATAATAGGAGTATGATTACAATAGTTTTATTAATCCTAGCTTATCTGCTGGGTTCGATTCCGTCTGGTCTCTGGATTGGACAAGTATTCTTTCAGACAAATCTGCGTGAACACGGTTCTGGAAATACTGGAACAACCAATACTTTCCGCATTTTAGGTAAGAAAGCTGGTATGACGACCTTTGTGATTGACTTTTTCAAAGGAACTCTAGCAACGCTTCTTCCAATTATTTTTCATCTTCAAGGCGTTTCGCCTCTCATCTTTGGACTTTTGGCTGTTATTGGTCATACCTTCCCTATCTTTGCAGGATTTAAGGGAGGTAAGGCTGTCGCAACCAGTGCTGGAGTCGTTTTCGGATTTGCACCTGTCTTCTGTCTCTACCTTGCAGTTGTTTTCTTTGGAACCCTCTATCTTGGTAGTATGATTTCACTATCTAGTGTCACAGCATCTATCGCGGCTGTCATTGGAGTTTTACTCTTTCCACTTTTTGGTTTTATCTTGAGTCACTATGACCCTCTCTTCATTGCTATTATCCTAGCACTTGCTAGTTTGATTATCATTCGTCATAAGGATAATGTCGCTCGTATCAAAAACAAGACTGAAAATTTAGTCCCTTGGGGATTGAACCTAACCAATCAACATCCTAAAAAATAAAACGCCAGTTCATTCTGAACTGACGTTTTTTGTATGCTTATTTTGATTTGATATAGTTGATACCATCTGCTTTTGGTGCGACTGCTTTTCCAAAGAAGGCTGCCAAGACAAGAATTGTCAAAACATAAGGTGCGATTTGAAGATAAACCGCAGGCACTCCTTGTAGGAACGGCAATTGAGAACCGATAACAGCCAAACTTTGTGAAAGCCCAAAGAATAAACTAGAAAGCATGGCTCCGATTGGATTCCATTTTCCGAAAATCATCGCAGCAAGAGCGATAAATCCAGGTCCAACAATAGTTGTCACTGAGAAGTTAACTGAGATGGATTGAGCATAAATCGCTCCGCCAATTCCACCTAAGAAACCTGAAATGATAACTCCTAGATATCTCATCTTGTAGACATTGATTCCCAAAGTATCCGCTGCTTGAGGGTGTTCACCAACAGAGCGGAGACGAAGACCAAATCGGGTCTTGAAAAGGATAAACCAAGCAAAGAATGAGAAGGCAATGGCCAGATAACCAAGTAAACTAGTTGACTTGAAGAAGATATCACCAATCACTGGGATATTTGCCAAGACTGGGAAATCAAAGCGTCCAAAAGTCTGACTTAGGTTGTCGGTTTGTCCTTTGTTATAAAGGACTTTCACTAAGAAAACAGCCAAGGCTGGCGCCATCAAGTTCAATACCGTACCGCTGACAACATGGTCTGCACGGAAATGAACCGTCGCTGCTGCGTGGATGATAGAGAAGAGACCACCAACTAATCCTGCCACAAGCAAAGATAGCCATGGAGTTGCTGCTCCAAATTGTTCTGCAAATTCAAGGTTAAAGACAACTCCAGAAAAGGCACCCATAACCATAATTCCTTCAAGACCGACGTTTACCACACCACCACGTTCAGAGAAAACACCACCAATACTTGTAAAGATGAGAGGTGCTGAGTAAATCAGCATAGAAGACACCAAGAGGGTGAGCAAGGTTGTAATAGACATCTTTACTTACCTCCTTTAACTTGTTTTTTCGGTTTGACAAAGCGTTCAATAAGGTAATGAACACTGACAAAGAAGATAATAGACGCTGTTACAATGCTGACAAGCTCAGACGGTACCTGCGCCGCATTCATACCAGGAGCTCCAACTTGGAGAACACCAAATAGGAAGGCTGCAAAGAGAATACCAATTGGTGAGTTGGCCGCAAGCAAACTAACCGCCATCCCGTTAAATCCGACAGCTAATGACGACCCCTGAACATAAACGTTCTGGAAGGTTCCAAGTCCTTCAACAGCTCCACCAAGACCTGCCAAAGCACCTGAAATAATCATTGAGAGGATAATCGTTCGTTTTGCAGAAATACCAGCGTATTCTGAAGCATGTGGATTAAGACCAACAGCACGGATTTCAAAACCAAGAGTTGTTTTCTTGAGCATGAACCAAATAACTGCAACGGCAATGATGGCAAAGAAAATACCAATATTCATCCGCGAATTACCAGTCAACTCAGACAACCAAGGTGTCTGATAGGTTGCATTAGCCCCAACACGAATGGTCGAATCTGTACTTTGCATAAAGTCTTTAGGGAAGGCATGGATAAAGGCATTTCCTACATACAATACAATGTAGTTCATCATGATGGTCACAATGACCTCTGACGTCCCTAGATAGGCTCTCAGAATACCCGGAATCGCGCCGACAATTCCACCAGCAATCAGGGCAATCACGATAGTTGCTAGAATCATCAAGGGACGTGGCATATCTGGATGCAACAGGGCAAACCAACCACTGAGAATCCAACCTGCTAAAGCCTGACCAGGAAGTCCGACGTTAAAGAAACCAGCACGACTGGCAACAGCAAAGCCAAGACCAATCAAGACCAAAGGCCCCATAGCACGGAAGATTTCTCCAATCCCACGCAGACTACCAAAGGCTGTATAGAACAATTCTTCATAGCCCCAAATAGCATCATAACCGAAGATCCACATAACAATGGCCCCAAGTAAAATTCCTAGGAAGACAGAAATCAAGGGAACCGAAATTTGTTGTAATTTTTTAGACATCACTCTTCTCCTTTCCCAAGTTTCCACCAGCCATCAAGACACCAAGTTCTTGCTTATTGGTTGTTTCTGGTGACACAATACCTTGAATCTTACCATCGTGGATAACAGCAATACGGTCTGAGACATTTAAAATCTCATCCAATTCAAAGCTGACAACAAGAACAGCCTTCCCATTATCACGCTCTTCAATCAAGCGTTTGTGGATATATTCAATGGCACCGACATCCAAACCACGAGTTGGCTGGCTGACGATAAGGAGATCAGGATCTCGATCAATTTCACGAGCAATAATTGCTTTTTGTTGATTTCCTCCTGAGAGTGCAGCTGCAGGAACAAATTCGCTGGCAGCACGAACATCAAACTCTTCCATTAGCTTTTTAGCATAAGAAGTAATATTTGAATAGTTCAAAATTCCATTTTTACTATGTGGTTCTTTGTAGTAGGTTTGAAGGGCAATATTCTCAGAAATCATCATTTCCAAAATCAAGCCATCACGGTGACGGTCTTCTGGAACGTGCCCAACACTCAACTCTGTAATCTGACGTGGGGGCAAGCCTACAATTGAATCTCCTTTTAGCTCGATGCTACCAGATTCAACCTTGCGAAGACCTGTGATGGCTTGAATCAGTTCAGACTGACCATTTCCATCAATCCCCGCAATACCAACTATCTCTCCGGCACGAACATCCAAGGATAGATTTTTTACAGCTGGGACACCACGGTTTTCATTGACCACCAAATCTTTGATTGACAAGACCACTTCTTTTGGTTGAGAAGCTTGCTTCTCTGTTTTAAAGGAAACAGAACGACCTACCATCATTTCTGCCAAATCAGCATTGGTAGCCCCTGCAATTTCGACAGTTTCAATTGATTTCCCACGACGGATAACTGTAACGCGGTCAGAAACTGCGCGAATCTCGTCTAACTTGTGGGTGATCAAGATAATTGATTTTCCTTCTTTGACAAGATTTTTCAAAATAGCCATCAACTCATCAATTTCTGATGGAGTCAAGACAGCCGTTGGTTCGTCAAAGATAAGGATATCAGCCCCCCGATAAAGGGTTTTTAAAATTTCTACACGTTGTTGGGCTCCAACTGAGATATCTGCTATCTTGGCAGAAGGGTCAACAGCTAAGCCATAACGTTCAGAAAGAGCCTTGATTTCTTTGCTAGCTCCAGCGATATCTAGCACACCATTTTTAGTCAATTCACTACCTAAAATGATGTTTTCAGCCACTGTGAAGGCTTCTACCAACATAAAGTGCTGGTGAACCATTCCGATTCCCAAGCTAGCCGCTTTAGATGGTGAATCGAGATTGACAACTTGACCGTTGACCACAATTTCACCACTAGTTGGTTCAAGAAGCCCTGCTAACATGTTCATGAGCGTGGACTTACCAGCCCCATTTTCTCCTAAAAGTGCATGAATTTCACCTTTTCGTAGGTGCAGGTTGATTTTGTCGTTGGCAACAAATTCACCAAACACCTTGGTAATATCACGCATCTCAATGACATTTTCGTGTGCCATGTGCTCTTCCTTTCAGAGTCTTATTTTATTTCAATAAAACTTGCTAGTTTGCCTAGTAGCAAGCTTTACTGAGACAAAATGACTTTGTCTCAACTCTTAAAAAAGCGGCCGAGGGCCGCTTCCTAAGAAATGACTTCCATCCATTATTTTTCAGGAACTTTTACGCTTCCATCAAGGATTTTAGCTTTAGCATCTTCAACAGCTTTTTTACCTTCTTCTGAAAGGTTTGTTACTGCCAAGTCAACCCCTTTATCTTTCAATGAGTAAACGATCACTTGACCGCCAGGGAATTCACCTTTTTCTGCTTTGTTAGCAATATCTTTTACAGTTGTACCAACTTGTTTCAAAGTAGATACAAGAACGAAGTTTGATTCTTTACCATCTTTAGAAGTGTACTTACCTTCTGCTACTTGGTCACGGTCAACACCGATAACCCAAACTTTTTCATTTTCAGGACGGCTTTCGTTGAGTGATTTTGCTTCTGCAAAGACACCAGCACCTGTTCCACCTGCTGCTTGATAAACAACGTCTGCACCAGCTGCGTATTGTGCTGCTGCAATTGTTTTACCTTTAGCAGCATCACCAAATGAACCTGCGTAGTCAACTTGTACTTTGATAGATGGATCTACTGACTCAACACCAGCTTTAAATCCAGCTGCAAAACGTGAGATAACTTCAGACTCAATACCACCTACAAAACCAACTTGTTTTGTTTTAGTTGTTTTAGCTGCTGCAACACCCGCAAGGTAAGCAGCTTCGTTATCAGCAAACGTTACGCTAGCAACATTCTTTTGATCTTTAATCACATCATCAATCAAGACATAGTTCAAATCAGAGTGGTCTTTTGCTGCTTCTTCAACCGCATTGTGAAGGGCAAAACCAACACCGAAGATTAGGTTGTAGCTTCCAGCCGCTTGTTGCAAGTTGTTAGCGTAGTCAGCTTCACTTGTTGATTGGAAGTAAGTGAAACCTTTATCTTTTGAAAGATTGTGTTCTTTACCCCAGTCTTGCAAACCTTCCCAAGCTGATTGGTTAAATGATTTGTCATCAACACCACCAGTATCAGTGACGATTGCTGCTTTTGTCTTCACATCAGAAGATGAAGCTGCGTTACGAGAAGAGCGGTTACCACATGCAGCAAGTCCAACTGCTGCCACTGCAACTAGACCAAGGCCTAGCCATTGTTTCTTGTTCATTACTGAACCTCCTAAATAAGATGTGCAACGATGTTGCAAGTATGGATTGGTTGGCCACAAGGACCGTGCCACTCAGAGAGCGACTCAGACTAGTTTAAGTCTGTAAAAGAGTATGGAAGTAACTCCCCGACCGTCATCTCGACCGTCGATTTATCTTTTGCGACTAAGGTCACTTTTAGATCTTGTTCAAAAAATTCAGCCATCACTTGGCGACAAGCACCACATGGCGAGATTGGTTTTTCAGTTTGTCCATAAACAATCAATTCGGAAAACTCTCTTTGGCCTTCGGAAACTGCTTTAAAAATCGCTGTACGCTCTCCGCAGTTGGTCAAAGGATAGCTAGCATTCTCAATATTGACACCTGTATAAGTGCTACCATCTTTTGTCACTAAAACAGCTCCGACTGGAAAATGAGAATAGGGCACATAGGCTTTCTTGCTGGTTTCAATTGCTAGTTCAATCAACTCAGTAGTCGCCATCAGCCAATTCTCCTTTTAAAATGGCTACCCCAGCTGACGTTCCAATACGGGTCGCCCCTGCTTCTACAAATGCAAGAGCATCTGCATAAGAACGAGCTCCGCCGGCAGCCTTGACACCCATTTCTGGTCCAACTGTTTCACGCATTAATCTAACATCTGCTACCGTAGCACCACCAGTTGAAAAGCCAGTTGAAGTTTTTACGAAGTCAGCTCCCGCTTTTTGAGCTAATTGGCAAGCCACAACTTTTTCTTGGTCTGTCAGAAGGCAAGCTTCAATAATGACTTTCACTAACTTGTCACCACTTGCTTCTACTACTGCGCGAATATCCGACTCAACCAAATCAAGATTACCTGTTTTGAGAGCTCCAACATTAATCACCATATCAATCTCATCTGCACCATTTTGGATAGCTTCCTTGGTTTCAAAAGCTTTCACAGTTGAAGTTGTTGCTCCCAAGGGGAAACCTACTACTGTGCAGACCTTGACATCTGTGCCTTCAAGCCCTTTTTTAGCATGTTCAACCCAGGTCGGATTAACGCAAACACTGGCAAAATCATACTCTCTAGCTTCAGACAACAAACAATCAATTTGATTTACTGTCGCATCTTGTTTCAAAAGTGTATGATCGATATATTTATTTAATTTCATATTCGGATTCTCCTGCAGTTTATGAGATTATTTCTATGATTTCTCGTAAACTTTGCACACTATCATTTATTTTAACATATTTTTGAAAATCTGTAACTAGCTGAGGAGAAATTTTTCCATTTGTGTATACTTTTGCAACAATTTCTCCCTTTTGAACGGAATCTCCAACTTTCTTTTCAAAAACAATTCCTGTCTCATAGTCCAAGGCATCAGACTTGACTGCACGGCCTGCCCCCAGTCTCATAGCATAAAGCCCAAATTCCATAGCTGGAAGAGCTGAAATGACACCCGTTTCCTGGGCAGGGATTTCCACCACATGGGTAACATTGACAGGACGATAGAGGTCTTCCAAGTCTCCACCTTGGGCTTGGACCATTTCCTCAAACTTAGCCAGCGCTTGACCATTCTCAAGATGTTGGTGAACTTCTTCAACTGTCTTGTTTACATTTGCTAAACCAAGCATAATTTGAGCCAATTCGCATATAAAATGGGTAATATCCTGACGACCTTGACCTTGTAAAGTCTCCAGTGCTTCAAGAATTTCGAGGCGATTTCCAATTGCTCGTCCCAAGGGCTGACTCATATCCGTAATGACTGCTACCGTCTTTCGACCAACTGCCTTACCAAGTTCCACCATGGTTTGAGCCAATTCACGCGCCTCATCAACCGTCTTCATGAAGGCACCCTCACCGACAGTCACGTCTAGCAGAATAGCATCCGCCCCTGCCGCAATTTTCTTGCTCATCACCGAACTAGCAATCAAAGGAATCGTGTCAACAGTTGCGGTCACATCACGTAGGGCGTAGAGAAGCTTATCCGCTTTGACCAGCTGGTCTGATTGCCCAATGACAGATACACCAATGTCCTGTACTTGACGAATAAAATCCTCTTGACTACGTTCTACTTGATAGCCCTTAATGGACTCCAATTTATCAATTGTTCCACCCGTATGGCCAAGACCACGACCACTCATTTTGGCTACAGGCACACCAAAGCTAGCAACAAGAGGAGCCAAAATCAAGGTTACCTTATCACCAACACCACCCGTAGAATGCTTGTCAACCTTAACCCCATCAATAGCTGATAAATCAAACTCTTGACCTGTCTTAACCATATTCATAGTCAAATCTGAGATTTCTCGTGTCGTCATTCCTTTGAAATAGACAGCCATAGCAAAGGCAGACATCTGATAATCAGGAACAGTTCCTGATACATAGCCTTCAACTAGCCATTCAATTTCACTCGAAGTCAGTTCTTGACCATCTCGTTTCTTTTGGATTAAATCAACTGCTCTCATTCGTTCACACTTCTAAGGATATAGTATCCCTTATCTTTTTTGACAATCTCACAATTACCAAACACATCTTCCATCTTGGACTTGGCACTTGGAGCCCCTTGTTTCTTCTGAATAACGATTGTTAAATCCCCACCAGTTTCCAAAAAATCTTTACTTTTCTCAATGATTTCATGAACCACTTGCTTGCCTGCACGGATAGGAGGATTGGAAATGACATGGTCAAAATGTCCTTCAACTTGTTCATAGATGTTGGACTGGAAAATCGTCGCTTCTATTTTATTTCGTTCAGCATTTTGTCGCGCCAAATCCAAGGCACGATTATTGATATCGACCATGGTCGACTGAACTCCATAAGCCTTAGCTAAAGACAAGCCCAAAGGTCCGTAACCACAGCCTACATCAAGAACAGTTTCTCCTTGGTTGACCTCAAGACACTTGAGCAAGAGTTGACTCCCAAAGTCAATCATTTTCTTGCTAAAAACACCCGCATCCGTCAAAAAGGTCATTTTTTCTCCCAACAAGTCCACTCTCAACTCATGAATGTCGTGAGCAGCGTCAGGATTCTCTGCATAATACATTTTACTCATGAAACTATTTTACCATAATTTGACTTAAATTGTAAATCGTTTACAAATTGATCATAAAACGAAAAAGACTGAAGAAAGCTAGTAAACAAGACTTTTTCTTCAATCTCTTTTAACTTTTATAACCGAATAACAAAGCACGTAGGACTAGATATCTCATAGTCTATAGTCTGGCACATTTTTATTTCTTTACCTTCAAATGCTTCATTACCAACAAGATTCCCAACAAGATGTTTAGATAAAAGCCCAACTGATACGTTTTTGTCAGAATTTCCAAACTTGTCCAAAGTCGGATTAAATCTTCTAGTGACATGCGGAAGAAATAACCCTCTGTAGCAATCCATAGAACTAAAAAGACATAACTTCCAGCAGCAAACCATTTCGTCCACCGTTTTTTTAGGAAGAAAGCAATCAAGAGCGAACAGATAAAGACAGCTGTTACAATGGCATGTTCCATCAAAAAAGTAAAACCGTAATAGGTTTCCACAAAACGTCTACCATTATCCGCATTCGCTCCTTTTAAAAAAGGTAGTGCAAAACTTAAAATAAAACAGAGTTCCAGTATATAACTTTTTAAGATTTTCATAGTACACCTCCTATAAATTGTGAATCCCAAAGCCCCCTTTATTGGCTTATAAGTCAGGAGAAAGTAGCTCCTACCTCATCAAGAAATTGGTCAACCCTATCTACTTCTATTATACGATATTGGTTTACTATCATCAAGAAACCGCTTTATTTTTTTAGCTTTTTATGGTATGATAAACAAAATATCTAGGGGAAAACAAATGACCAACGAATTTTTACATTTTGAAAAAATCAGCCGCCAGACTTGGCAATCGTTACATCGAAAGACAACACCTCCTTTGACAGAAGAGGAATTAGAATCCATCAAGAGTTTTAATGACCAGATTAGCTTGCAGGATGTTACCGATGTCTATCTCCCCCTAGCCCATCTCATCCAGATTTACAAGCGTACCAAGGATGATTTGGCCTTTTCAAAAGGGATTTTCCTTCAACGTGAAAGCAAGTCCCAGCCTTTTATCATTGGGGTTTCTGGGAGTGTTGCCGTTGGAAAATCCACAACCAGTCGCCTACTTCAAATCCTACTGTCCCGTACACTTACAGATGCTAGGGTTGAGTTGGTAACAACCGATGGCTTTCTCTATCCCAACCAGACCTTGATTGAGCAAGGGATTCTAAATCGTAAGGGATTTCCTGAAAGCTATGATATGGAAGCTCTTCTCAACTTCCTGGATCACATCAAAAATGGACAAGATGTAGATATTCCTGTCTATTCTCATGAAGTCTACGACATCGTACCTGAGGAAAAGCAGAGCGTCAAAGCTGCTGATTTTGTCATTGTTGAGGGAATAAATGTCTTTCAAAATCCACAAAATGAGCGTCTCTACATTACTGACTTCTTTGACTTTTCCATCTATGTTGATGCTGCAGTCGATGACATCGAGAGTTGGTATCTAGACCGTTTCTTGAAAATGCTGAGCCTAGCCCAAAACGACCCTGATAGCTACTATTATCGTTTTACACAAATGCCGATTGGGGAAGTGGAATCCTTTGCCCATCAGGTCTGGACCAGTATCAATCTCACAAATTTACAAAATTATATTGAACCAACTAGAAATCGTGCAGAAGTGATTCTTCATAAAACAAAGAACCATGAAATCGATGAAATTTACTTAAAAAAATAATTTTCCCTTGTCAAAACGTAAGTTTTCAGATATAATGGTATAGTTAGTAAATATGGAGGTAAGAACATTGGCAAACATTAAATCAGCTATCAAACGCGCTGAATTGAACGTTAAACAAAACGAAAAGAACTCAGCTCAAAAATCAGCTATGCGTACTGCTATCAAAGCTTTCGAAGCAAACCCATCTGAAGAACTTTTCCGTGCTGCTAGCTCAGCTATCGATAAAGCAGAAACTAAAGGTTTGATTCACAAAAACAAAGCAAGCCGCGATAAAGCTCGTCTTTCAGCTAAACTTGCTAAATAAGAAACAGTCCATAGAGGCTGTTTTTTTGTCCCCAAATAGGAAAAGGTAGAAAATGAAAATCGCAATTATCGGATATTCTGGTGCTGGTAAGTCAACTCTAGCTGAAAAGCTGTCTCACTGCTACTCCATCCCAAAACTTCACATGGACACACTCCAATTTCAACCCGGTTGGCAAGACAGTGATCGTGAATGGATGTTGACCGAGATGGAAAATTTTCTCACAAAGCATGAAGCTTGGGTCATTGATGGGAATTATTCTTGGTGTTTCTATGAGGAAAGAATGCAGGATGCTGACCAAATCATCTTTCTCAATTTTTCTCGCTGGAATTGTCTGCTACGAGCCTTTAAACGATACCTCACATACCGAGGCAAGGTCAGAGAAAGTATGGCAGCTGGTTGTCAAGAACAATTTAATTGGGAGTTTATCAGATGGATTCTTTGGGACGGACGGAGCAAATCCGCTAAGGAACGCTACAAGTGGATTCAAAAAAACTATCCATATAAAGTGGTCATCCTCAGATCACAAAAAGAGATAGATCAATTTCTAGATAAGAAAAGGAAGTCCTCCAATTCATAAAGAAGGGCTTCCTTTTTAGATATAATTACTCTGCAATCAAGGTTTCTAATCCAACCTTCATCATATCAGTGAAGGTATTTTGACGTTCTTCTGCAGTTGTGTCTTCGTCTGGATTAACCAAGCTATCAGAGATTGTCATAATAGCTAGCGCGTCAACATGGTGTTGGGCTGCCAGATAGTAAAGGGCTGCTGCTTCCATTTCCACAGCCTTGACTCCCCATTTACCAAGTTCGATGTTCTTTTCAAAGTAGTTTGAATAAAAGACATCAGAAGACAAAACGTTCCCAACGTGGGTTGTCATACCGAGTTCTTTGGCGATATGGTAGGCCTTGTCCAGCAAATCAAAGCTAGCGATTTGTGGAAAATCGTACTGTGGCCAGTCATTACGGACGATGTTTGAGTTGGTTGCAGCTGCCTGCGCCAAAACCAATTCACGAACATGGACATCTTCATTCAAAGAACCCGCTGTTCCCACACGGATCAATTTTTTCACACCGTAGTCAACAATCAACTCACGCGCATAAATCGAAATAGATGGCATCCCCATCCCAGTTCCCATGACTGATACACGGTGGCCCTTGTAAGTACCAGTGTAACCAAACATGTTACGTACTTCGTTAAAACAAACAGCATCTTCAAGGAAATTCTCCGCAATAAACTTAGCACGAAGAGGATCCCCAGGAAGAAGAATTTTATCAGCAATTTCACCCTGCTGAGCAGCAATATGGATAGACATAATATAAGATACCAAACCCGTCAAAAAGCAAAGGGAAAATAGGAGTTGGGTGCAGTGAGCGATGCTCGCTAGATCAACTATCTTTTTCCCACTGCTTTTAGGGTGGGTTCAATTCCTTTCTTTCTTAATTTTGATGATATTGAGAAGATTAGCCCAGATTCAATTCAAACCCGAACTCCCTTTTTCTTCTGAGTTTTTAGAAAAGTTTTCCGCTCGTGTTCAAATCAGAACATCTCGCTCTACTTTTCTTTTTTTTATTTTTATATTTCATAGCTAGGAAAAATCGGATTCAACCATGACTCCGATAAGCCTACTTCATTTTTATTTAAAACAGTTATAAATAAATTGAGAGTATTTTTTTATCTTTTAAATCAAATCCTTGACTAGAAGAAATGGGTATTTCCTACCTAATTACTTTATTCTTTGACTTCTGACACAGTATGCTAGTCCAAGGAAAGCGGTCTAGCATTTTTGCAAATTCATAGGCTAAAACAGCTGTTACTAAGAGATACGGAAGAGAATCTATACCTAGCCCAGTGAAACCTATAACTAATCCGGTTGCAGAAATGGGCGCCCTCAAGGTCACAGACAAAAAGCAAACCGATCCCAAAAGCAAAATGCTTGGCTGGCTATCCCCACCTAGAATCATTCCAAAGAGAGCAGCGCCAGCCATCCCCAAGGCAAAAGATGGTGTAAGGGTACCACCATAGGCCCCTGCCCACAGAATAATAAGAACAACTAATGCTTTTAATATAAACAAAAGGAGTACTGTTTTGCCATTGCTACCATTCAATACTTCCTGAGCCATCATGCGTCCATTGCCAAGTAGATGTGGAAAGTAACTTGCCAATCCAACAAGAAAAAGAAAAGCTGAAGGCAATGTGAGAAGTATGCGTTTATCTTTTATCCTTTTTGAAGACGCTGCCTTACTTAAGCGACCAAAATGCCAAGCCAGTGGGGTTAAGAAAAGAAGTAATAAGGGAATAATCCATATTTGCTTTAATGACCATGTGATGACTGGAATCTGGTAGAGAGCCTGATCTGAAATAACCCAGCCTGCTATATAGGTTGAGACATAGGTAGTCAAACCGACTAAGATAAATCGTTTAATAGATAGAGCAATTCCTAGGGTTTCAAAAACAAAGAAGACACTTGTTAATGGAACCTGATAGACAGCCGCTAAACCAGCACCAGCACCACAAGCAAGGAGAAAGATGCGATCCTTCATAGACAGTATACATATTTTTCCAATTGGCCCTGCAAATAGAGTTCCAATCTCTCGTGGCGCAGCTTCTTTACCAATAGGCGCTCCCCCTCCAACTGCAATGATCTGACAAATTGAATGAAATAGCTGTCTTAAAAAATGAAGCTTGTATTGTGAAGTCTCATCCTTCATCTGAGCTTTGATGGAATAAATCTTCGACCCTTTTTGCAAGAAGTACCAGACTAAGGACGAGCTAAGACCCACCATTATTAAACTTAGTCCTATCCGTGAAGAGGAAACTCCATCTGTCAAAAATTCACTATGATGCTCTGACTGACCAAAAGCCAGCTCCTCCACCATCTCTAAAAGATAATGGAGAACTATACCAGATAAACCCGAAACTATTCCTTGCAGAATTACTGCTATGAATAATCTAAAATTATAAGGGATTTTTCGAAAAATACTCCTCAATTCTATTAACATGATTACAATTCTGCAAGAATCGCTTTAAGCAAGCCTTTGAAGTCGCCTTTAACACGTTCAGTCACTTCTACAACTTCTTCGTGGTTAAGTTCTTCTTGGAAGCCTGCAGCATGGTTAGTAATACATGAAATACCGAGAACTTTCAAACCTGAGTGGGCTGCCACAATCACTTCAGGAACAGTCGACATACCAACTGCATCTGCTCCCAGTGTCTTATAGGCGCGAATTTCTGCTGGTGTTTCATAAGTCGGACCAGTTACACCGATATAGACACCTTCATCAAGCTTGATACCAAGTTTTTTAGCCACTTCATGGGCAGTAGCACGGTATTCTGGTGTGTAGGCTTTAGACATATCAGGGAAACGTGGACCAAATTCATCCAAGTTTTCACCCATCAATGGGTTTTGCCCCGTCATATTGATATGGTCTGAGATAGCCATCAAGGTACCAGGCCCAAATCCAATACCTCCAGCTGCATTGGTTACAATGACACCTTCACATCCGAGAACTTTCATCACACGTACTGGGAAAGTCACGACTTCAAGAGGATTTCCCTCGTAGAAATGGAAACGACCTTGAAGAGCCAAGACCTTGCGACCTGCAAGTTCTCCATATACCAATTTACCAGCGTGACCGACTACTGTAGAGCGGCCCCAGTTTGGAATATCTGCATAGTCTACTACAACAGGATTTTCGATTTCTTCTGCAAGTTCTCCAAGCCCTGATCCAAGGATTAGACCGAACTCAGGTGCTTGGATTCCCTTGTTTTTCAGAAAAGCAGCTGTTTCTTGGATCTTATCTAAAAATGTCATTGTGTATCTCCTTTATTATTTTTTAGCATTTGACCGATTTTGTCAAAAGTTTTGGCAGTACGAATGGTGATGTTGCGATAAAAAGGCATCTTGAGCAAGTACTTATGATAGGCAGTTGCATAGAAGGATTCCTCAGAAAATTTCCCCCAGAAAATCCCAAGTTTTCCAAAATGAACGACTTCATCTTCCAATTCCAAACTGTTCACTTTCTCGATGACTTGATCCACATCCAAGCCCTCTGTGTAAAAGAGGACATCTTTTCGGGCTAGGTCTTTGGTCCACCAATCTGGTAGATTCTTCAGCTCTTCTTCATAATCTTCCTGACTCAGCAAAGAAAAGCTTTGAATAAATGTATAATGGACTGCAAAGAAAGTCTCTAATTCTTCAACCAATCGGGCCTTGGGTTCTGTCGAAGTAAAGAAAATGTTGCCACTGTTGATGTAGGTCTCAACCTTTTCCAGTCCCAACTCTGTCAGTTCTTGACGAAGTTGCGCCATGACAACCTTATTTTTCCCACCTACATTAATGCCCCTAACCAGCAAAGCATAACGCGTCATCTTATACCAATTTATCTAAGAAACTTTCCCCAATCATGGCAGTTTCAACACCAAAGTTATCGGCAACAGTCGCTGAAATATCTGCAAAATGTCCTACTGGAATGACACCATTTCCTTTAAAAGCAGGACTATAGGCCAACAATGGAATATATTCACGAGTGTGGTCTGTTCCTGCATACGTTGGGTCATTTCCATGGTCCGCAGTAATCAAGAGAAGGTCGTTCTCTCTCATGGCTGCGATAATTTCAGGCAAGCGTTCATCAAACTCATGCAAACAATCACGGTAACCGTGAGCATTACGACGGTGGCCGTAAAGGGCATCAAAGTCAACTAAGTTTGTGAAGGAGAATCCTTTTTCAAACTCAGCAAGTCCCATGGTCTTCAACAGTGTATCAATTCCGTGGCTATTTGACTTATTGTGTCCCATATCATGGTTGATACCCGCACCGTTAAAGATATCGTTGATTTTACCAACAGCATACGTATCGATGCCAGCTTCGTTCAATTTATCCAAAACAGTTGGTGCAAATGGGGATACAGCCAAGTCACGACGATTTGCTGTACGAGTGAAGTTTCCTGGTTCACCAACATATGGACGGGCAATGATGCGGCCTAGAAGGGCAGGGCGCTCAAGGGTAATCGAACGAGCGTATTCATAGATACGGTACAATTCATCCAAAGGAATAATGTCTTCGTGGGCAGCAATTTGCAAAACAGGGTCAGCTGAAGTATAGATAATCAACTCCCCAGTTTCCATCTGACGTGGTCCAAAGTCATCGATAACGGCTGTTCCTGAGTAAGGTTTGTTAGCTTCACGAATAACCTTGCGTCCTGAGAATTCTTCGATTTTTGTCAAGATTTCTTCTGGGAATCCGTTCCAGAAAGTATCGAAAGGCTCAGTAATGTTGAGTCCCATGATTTCCCAGTGTCCAGTCATAGTATCCTTACCAAGAGATACTTCCTCTAATTTTGTTGCATATCCTGTTGGGTTGCTTTCAGCCGGTACAGTCTTCAAAGGCGTTTCGCGAGGAATATTTCCAAGACCGATTTTAGCCATGTTTGGCACATTCAAACCAACTGTTTTGGAAATGTGTCCCAGTGTGTCAGAGGCTCCATCTGGAACCCCTGCATTGACAAAGTTATTGGCATCTGGTGCAGCACCGATTCCTACAGAATCCAATACCACCAAGTGAATACGATTAAATTTTGACATAGTGTATCTCCTTATTATTTTAGTTATCTTGCTTTTGTTGAAGTTAAAATCTGAACCCCGTCTCGTCCAGCAACGATGACCTTATCCACCATTTGGTTGAATAAGCCGTGCTCTACAACACCAACGACATGGTCCAATTCTTGTCCGAAAGCAATTGGATCTTCAATGACATCCAAGGCAAGGTCAATGATAAAATTCTGCATATCGGTCACAAAACGTTGGCCGTCTTTTTCACGGAAACTTGGTTTGTAGCCAGCTCGTTCAAAACGACGAAAGACCTGTTCCGCGCCATACTGAACCACTTCTACAGGCAATTTAAAAGCACCTAGTTTCTCGACCAGCTTGCTTTCATCCACTACCCAAATATATTCTTTTGAGGGCGTTGCAACAACCTTCTCCATCAGGAGGGCACCACCACCACCTTTGATTCCATTAAACCGACTATCCACTTCATCCGCCCCGTCGACTGTCACATCGACAAAGTCTACTTGGTCAATAGACTTGAGTGGGATATTAAGCCCTTCAGCCTGTTTACTAGTCACACTAGAAGTCGTTACAGCTGTAATCTGCAATCCTTCTTCCTTGATCCGACGACCGATTTCTTCTACGAAATAATAGGCAGTAGACCCCGTTCCAAGTCCGACTACCATGCCATCCTTGACAAACTCAGCAGCCTTGATACCTGCCATTTTCTTCAGATTTTCCACTCAAACACCTCCATTAAAGAGCTATTTCTATTATAACATGTATCCTTTTTTATTTCATGGATACACTAGAAAAACCCGAACATTTTTATTTTTATGTCCACCTTGTTTTGGTAGTTAGAATCTTAGTTATGAGAACTTGTAGATAAAAACATGTCCTAGCCAAAAGCAGCAACAGTTGATTTTTTATCATAAAGATGATTAAATAGTTAAGTACAGAAAAGGAGAAATAAGATGAACCCATTAGATTTGTTTAACCAAGTAAAAGAATTAATCGAAACAAAAGATTTCGAAGCGGCAAAAACATTTGTTGCAGAAAATCAAGAACAGCTTGGAGAATACTTCTCCCAAGCTCAGCAGTTAATTTCTGGCTCTGAAGGTCTAGATGGCCTCGTTGGAAAGATTAAAGGATTTTTCTAAAAATATAAAGGCGCCTGAAACGATCAGGTGCCTTTTTGAGATATTTTTTTCATTATTTTGAGAAGATGACTACTGATTTCCGTCGGCAAGACCACATAATGTTCTTGAGATAGTTCTTGGGCTATGGCTGAATGAAGATGGGTTGCTACTGCCACACGTTCGTAGAGACTGGCCTGTCGAAATTGGCCTACAAATCCTGCAATCATCCCAGCCAGAGTATCTCCCATTCCCCCAGTCGCCTGATAGGGACCACCAACCTGTAACTGGTAATAATCAGATTGGCCAACTTGCCAAATACGAGTAGCTGAACTTTTTTCAACTAAAATCGTTCCTTGAGGGAAGGAAGTCAGGGCACTAGCCGTTGCAGCTTCGCTTTGATTTTCAATAGCAATACCAGACAGCTTTTCCCATTCTTTTTGGTGGGGAGTTAGGATAAGCTGGTTAGACGGAAATGACAAACTTGTCCTAGCAAGAATAGTCAAAGCACCTCCATCTACAATCAAAATCTGATTCTGTCTTAAGCTAGCAAAGACCTGTTTTACTAAATCTTCTCCAAAAACATCATCTCGTAAACCAGGCCCCAGCAAGACAACTTCTGCCTTCTCCAATTGCTCTTGTAACAATTGCTGGTCTTGCAGAGAAAAGGCCATAGCCTCAGGTAAATGGCTGTGCAGAGCAGGGATATTTTCCCTATCCGTTCCAACGGTCACCAATCCTGCACCGCTTTTTACAGCTGCCAAAGCAGCCATGATAATAGCACCACCATAAGGATAGGTCCCACCCAGCAACAGCAGACGACCGTAATTTCCTTTATGACTTGTACGAGAACGTTCAATAATGACTTTTTCTAATAATGCTTGCTCAATCACTCTCATCGTTTTTCCTCAACTATCCTTTATCTGATTGTTTTAAAACAACTTGATAGACTTTCTTAGTCCACTCTTCTAAGTCTTCTCCAGCATAGTCAAGATAATACACCCTATCTTGTATTTTGGTTGGAATAATATTTTCAAATTGGCTCTTATTATGAGTTGGAATAATGCAAATATACAACTCACTTAATAAATTAAGCATGTCCTTAATTTTTACAGCATGGTAACCATCAAAAATATAACCAGGAACTTTAATCAAATCTGTATAGATAAAATGAAAACTTACTCCAGGAATAAACTTGTCTTGTAATTCTTTCTCTGAAGGAGCTCGACCTAATAAACGCTCCATCGCCAATCGATAACCAGAACTTGTATTTGACCACCCTAACATGACATAGTCAAAATAATCTATCGGATCCGATGCAGCATTTCTACTATCCAAAACCAACTCCTCAGCATCTCGCCCAAAGGCTTTCACAGCAGATAAAATCTGACCTGTTTTAAAGATAGAAATCGCTACATCTATAGTCGTAGTATGACTACAGTAGTCTGAAGTCACTAACCTCTTATGTAGATCATAAGTCGAGGCTACTCTTTTATCTGTAGGGGTAAATGGTGGCAGAAAGGGATGCTGACAGATGTAATCTAAAATTTCTTTTTTTAAACAAGAATCAGCACACTCAATACTTGTTTGACGTCTATGAAGTTTTTCGTAAGCTATAAATTTAGCAATTTTTTCTAATTCCCACTCTTGAATATTTGGATAATCAATTAGTGCTAAGTAGTATATTCTATCCCATTGTAAACTATATTCTCCATTATAAATTTTTAAAATCATCTAATCACCTCACTCCATTATACAACAAAAAGGAAGCGCATACCTCCTTTTATAAACTTACTTTTAAAATTTTCTCTCCAATGTCCGGAGTGCTGCTTGATAAGTTTGCTCCATCAGCATAGTAATGGTCATAGGACCTACACCTCCAGGAACTGGCGTAATATGGCTAGCAAGTGGGGCAACTGCCTCATAATCCACATCCCCACAGAGCTTACCATTTTCATAGCGGTTCATCCCGACATCGATGACAACCGCACCTGGTTTCACAAAATCAGCAGTCACAAACTTAGCACGACCAATTGCGACCACAAGAATATCCGCTTTTGCAGCCACCTTAGCAAGATTATGAGTCCGTGAGTGAGTCAAGGTCACTGTTGCATTCTTGGCCAAAAGAAGCTGGGCCATGGGTTTTCCAACGATATTTGAACGACCGATGACGACCGCATTTTTACCTTCTAGATCAATCCCATATTCATGAAACATCTCCATAATTCCTGCAGGTGTCGAAGGAATCATAACTGGATGACCAGACCAGAGGCGACCCATGTTTAGGGGATGGAAACCATCCACATCTTTTTCGGGGTCAATGGCTAATAAAACTGCCTCTTCATTGATATGTTTTGGTAAAGGTAACTGGACCAAAATCCCATGCCAAGCTGGATCTTGATTGTATTTGGCAATCAAGTCTAACAATTCCGCTTGGGTAATGGTCTCTGGAACTCGCACTACTTCACTACGGAAGCCAGCAGCGAGAGCTGACCGTTCCTTGTTGCGAACGTAGACTTGGCTGGCTGGATTGTCTCCCACCAAAATCACTACCAAACCAGGTACTAGACCTGATTCTTCCTTTAATTTTGCAGTCTTTTCAGCCAACTCCCCCTGCAATTTGGCCGCTAAAGCTTTCCCATCAATAATCTGTGTCATATCACTTCTCTTTTCTTTCAAACTATCTTACATTATACCAAAAACTGCTAGTCCCCTCTAACACTTCTTTCCTAGGCAACCCTATAGTTTCAAACTATAAGAAAAAGCTCGGGTCGAGCTTTTCACTAATCTTGTCTTGAAATTTTAAAATAGATTATAAAACCTTACTCAAGAAGTCCTTAGTCCGTTGTTCTTGGGTCTGTTCAAAAATCTGCTCAGGTGTCCCATCTTCAACAACCACTCCGTCTGCCATAAAGATGACACGGTCTGCCACCTCACGGGCAAATCCCATTTCATGTGTTACGATAACCATGGTCATTCCTGACTTGGCAAGGTCTTGCATAACAGCCAGTACCTCTCCTACCATCTCAGGGTCCAAGGCTGAGGTTGGCTCGTCAAAGAGCAAAACATCTGGTTCCATAGCCAACCCACGCGCGATGGCAATCCGTTGTTGCTGGCCACCAGACAAACTCTGTGGATAAGCAGTTGCCTTATCTGGCAAACCAACTTTTTCCAAAAGCTCTTGGGCTCTCTTCTCAGCAACTGCCTTGCTTTCACCTTTGGTCTTGATAGGTGACAAGGTAATATTTTCCATCACAGTCATATTAGGAAAGAGGTTAAATTGTTGGAAAACCATGCCCATCTTCTCACGCATGGCAAACAGGTCATTCTTCTTGTCCGTAATATCGACTCCCTCAAAGATAACCTTCCCCTTGGTTGCTTCTTCCAACAAATTCATAGAACGAAGCAAGGTAGATTTCCCGCTCCCTGAAGGACCGATGATAACGACAACTTCTCCTCTTTTAATCTCGAGGTTGATGCCCTTCAATACTTCATTCTTTCCAAATGATTTATGTAAATTTTCAATTTTTATCAAGGTTTCTGTCATTATTTCTTATCTCCTTGTCCCATACGTTTTTCAAAAGCTTTCAAGGCTACTGTCAAAATAGAAGTCATAATCAAGTAATAAAAGGCTGCAAATAAAAGTGGTGTTAAAGGTAGATAGGTTGTTGTAGAAACTGTTGTAGCCCCATTCCACAACTCCATGACACCAATAGCTGATAAGAGAGAACTATCCTTGATAATAGTGATAAATTCGTTTCCCAATGCTGGCAAGATATTTTTGATAGCTTGTGGCAAAATCACATAGCGCATCGCATTTTTAGGACGGATCCCTAAAGAATAGGCCGCCTCTAGTTGACCTTTTGGAACCGCATTAATCCCAGCCCGAACAGTCTCAGAAACATAAGCACCACTGTTCATTGAGATAATCAAAATCCCTGGAATCAGACGAGAAAGATCAACACCCAAAATCCCGATCTGAATAGTCGGAGCATTGATATGCATAAGAGCAAAGGCAATCATAATCTGAACCATCATCGGTGTCCCACGGAAAATCCAAACGTACAAGTTGGCAAGCCAAACAAGCGGTTTAAACTTTGAACGTTGCCCAAAAGCCAAGACAACACCCAAAATAGTCCCAAAAAAGACAACGCAGATAGAAATGAGAACCGTCACAACAGCCCCATAGTTAAAATAAGGTAAATACTTTGGTAAAAAAGAAAAATTCATAGTCTCACTGCTTTCTAAAATAGAATACTGTATGATTATAACATGAATTGAATTAAAATTCAAATCTTTTGTCTAATTTATTCAAAAAATCTTTAAGCTGGTAGAATTAGCGAGAAATCTTAGTTTTTTCTAGGCAAGTTGACCTTCTTTATGGTAAAATAGTAACGATAAGAAATGAAGGAGAATCAAAATGGAATCACATTTGGTTAGAATCATCAACCGCCTTGAAGCAATGGCAAAAGACGGCGGAAATTTAAAACGTAATTTTGAACGCGAAGGAGTTGTTGTTGCAGAAGTTGCATACAGCCACGACGAAGAAAACGGATCAATCTTTACCCTTCGTGATGTAGAAGCTCGCGAAACTTATACGTTTGACAGCATTGACTTGATTGCAATGGAGATTTACGAACTCCTTTACTAATACAAAACAAGCTGGGATTACACCCTGCATGTCTAACCAAAATCCTTTTTGTCTCACAAATAGGATTTTTTTATTCCCTAAAATCTCAAAAATTTTCATTGTAACAACTTCTCAAAGCTGCAATCTTTTTACTTGCTTTACACCCCAATCCTGTTATAATGAGAGTATAGAAATTTGACTATTTTTGACCTTTAAACGGGTCAGCCTAAAGAAAGAAATGAGGTAGATGTATGCTTTGTCAAAACTGTAAAATAAACGACTCAACAATTCATCTTTATACCAATCTTAATGGAAAGCAAAAACAAATTGACCTCTGTCAAAACTGCTATAAGATTATCAAAACAGATCCTAATAATAGTCTCTTCAAAGGTATGACAGATTTGAACAATCGTGACTTTGATCCCTTTGGTGATTTCTTCAATGACCTAAACAATTTTAGACCTTCTAACAACACTCCTCCGACTCCCCCAACCCAATCAGGTGGAGGTTACGGTGGAAATGGCGGTTATGGTTCCCAAAATCGTGGACCTGCTCAAACTCCGCCTCCAAGCCAAGAAAAAGGCCTGCTAGAAGAATTTGGTATCAACGTAACTGAAATTGCCCGTCGTGGAGATATAGATCCCGTTATTGGACGCGACGATGAGATTATCCGTGTCATCGAAATTCTCAATCGCAGAACCAAGAATAATCCTGTTCTTATCGGTGAACCAGGTGTCGGAAAAACTGCCGTTGTCGAAGGTCTAGCTCAGAAAATCGTTGATGGCGATGTTCCACATAAACTACAAGGTAAACAAGTCATCCGTCTGGATGTGGTTAGCCTAGTTCAAGGAACGGGTATCCGTGGACAATTTGAAGAACGCATGCAAAAACTCATGGAAGAAATTCGCAAACGTGAGGACATCATCCTCTTTATCGATGAAATCCATGAAATTGTTGGTGCGGGGGCTGCGGGCGATGGCAATATGGATGCAGGGAATATCCTCAAGCCCGCCCTTGCTCGTGGAGAACTGCAATTGGTTGGTGCTACTACCCTCAATGAATACCGTATCATTGAAAAGGATGCAGCTCTAGAGCGTCGTATGCAGCCTGTCAAAGTCGATGAACCAACCGTGGAAGAAACAATCACTATCCTCAAAGGCATTCAAAAGAAATACGAAGACTACCACCACGTTCAGTATACCGATGCTGCAATTGAAGCAGCTGCAACTCTGTCCAATCGCTACATCCAAGATCGCTTCTTGCCTGACAAGGCCATTGACCTCCTAGATGAAGCTGGTTCTAAAATGAACTTGACCTTGAATTTTGTGGATCCTAAAGTGATTGATCAACGCTTGATTGAGGCTGAAAATCTCAAATCTCAAGCTACACGAGAGGAAGATTTTGAGAAGGCCGCCTACTTCCGCGACCAGATTGCCAAGTATAAGGAAATGCAAAAGAAAAAGGTCACAGACCAAGATACACCTATCATCAGCGAGAAAACCATTGAGCACATTATCGAGCAGAAAACCAATATCCCTGTTGGCGATTTGAAAGAGAAAGAACAATCTCAACTCATCCATCTAGCCGAAGATCTTAAGTCTCATGTTATTGGCCAAGATGATGCTGTCGATAAGATTGCCAAGGCTATTCGCCGTAATCGTGTCGGTCTCGGTACGCCTAACCGTCCAATTGGAAGCTTCCTCTTTGTCGGACCAACTGGTGTCGGTAAGACAGAACTTTCCAAACAACTAGCTATCGAACTCTTTGGTTCTGCTGACAGCATGATTCGCTTCGATATGAGTGAATACATGGAAAAACACAGCGTGGCTAAGTTGGTCGGCGCCCCTCCAGGTTATGTTGGCTACGATGAGGCTGGGCAATTAACTGAAAAAGTTCGCCGCAATCCATATTCTCTTATTCTCTTGGATGAAGTAGAGAAAGCCCATCCAGATGTTATGCATATGTTCCTCCAGGTCTTGGACGATGGTCGTTTGACAGATGGGCAAGGACGTACCGTTAGCTTCAAGGATGCCATCATTATCATGACTTCAAATGCAGGGACAGGTAAGGCCGAAGCCAGCGTTGGTTTCGGGGCAGCTCGCGAAGGACGTACCAACTCTGTTCTCGGTGAACTCGGCAACTTCTTTAGCCCAGAGTTTATGAACCGTTTTGATGGTATTATAGAATTTAAGGCTCTCAGCAAGGACAATCTCCTTCAGATTGTCGAGCTTATGCTAGCAGACGTTAACAAGCGCCTTTCTAGCAACAACATTCATTTAAATGTAACTGAAAAGGTCAAGGAAAAATTAGTTGACCTCGGTTATGATCCAAAAATGGGAGCACGTCCACTTCGTCGTACTATTCAAGACTATATTGAGGACGCAATCACTGACTACTACCTTGAAAATCCAAGCGAAAAAGACCTCAAGGCAGTTATGACCAGCAAGGGCAACATTCAAATCAAATCTGCCAAAAAAGCTAAAGTAAAAACTTCTGAAAAAGAAGTATAAATCCTATAGAAAAGGAGTAGAAAATGAAAATTTTCTGCTCCTTTTTACAAAAGTCACTATAAATTCTTGACAGCTTGGCCTTTGTCCATTAAGATAATAATAAAGATAATAGATAATGAGGAAAATGCAATGGCAAACCCAACTTTCGGAGAAAAGAAAGCAAATACAGACTATGTTTCACGCTATGGCGTATATGCAGTTATTCCTGATTCTGAACAAAAACAAATTGTTCTTGTTCAAGCACCCAATGGCGCTTGGTTCCTACCAGGTGGCGAAATTGAAGCAGGTGAAAATCATCAAGAAGCCCTAAAACGTGAATTGATTGAAGAGCTTGGCTTCACAGCTGAAATTGGTGCCTATTACGGACAAGCTGACGAATATTTCTACTCTCGTCATCGTGACACCTACTACTACAACCCTGCCTACCTCTATGAAGCGACTTCTTTCAAAGAAGTGCAAAAGCCACTAGAAGACTTTAATCATATTGCCTGGTTCCCTATTGACGAGGCTATTGAAAACCTCAAACGTGGTAGCCATAAATGGGCTATTGGATCTTGGAAAAAACAGCATAAGATTGACTAAATCAAGCTACTTTATTTAAAAAGTGCTATAATAGAATTAGAAAATCGGAGGAAATGTTATGAAGCTAATCAATACGACAAACTCACACTCGCAACTTGTTAAAAGCCAGCTAGAAAGTACAGATGCAACCCTTGTTGAGGTTTATTCTGCAGGGAATACAGATGTTATTTTTACTCAAGCTCCGCTTCACTATGAAATCCTCATCTCAAACAAACACCGCGCTATTCGTGAACCTGAAATCGAAGCTATTCAAGAATTTTTCTTGAAACGTAAAATTGATAAGGACTCTATTGATGAGGCCAATATCAAAACCCTCTATTCAGAAAAATTAATTGGAATTTCGATTCCAACCAAATAAAAAATTGGAGAGTTTAAAAAGCTTTTTGGACCTTATAGTACAAAACGAGGTTCTAACTTGCTTTTTGGATCATCTCCAATTTTTTATCTTGAAATCTTATCATACAAGATTTTATAGATAATTAAGGAGACAAACATGGGAGATATCATATATAGAGAGGCAAGACTTGAAGAAAGCGAAAAAATTGGAAAACTATTAGCTAATTCCTTTCTTGACTATCCTTTTTTAACGATTTTAAAAGACGATTTGAAGAAACCTGACTCCTATCCTGCTTTTGTAGAAACATTGCAAATTCTGCTTACTAGAGTCTATATTCAAAAAGGAAACTGTTTGGTTGCGGAACAAGATGGAGAATTACTTGCAGTCGCCCTTTTGCAACAAAAGGATTTCTGTATACTATCCTATCTACGAAATGGCGGAACAAACATTTTTCGCTACATTCGACCACGAAATCTTTTTAAATACTTTGACTTTATAAAACGTTCCAAAAAGCACTTAGAACAAGCAGGAGAGTTTGATTGGTATTTGATGGCTTTAGCTGTTAATACAGCAAGTAAGGGACAGGGAATTGGCAGTACTTTTCTGACACAAGGGATTGAACCTTATGTCAAATCAAAAGGCTGTAAACACTTGGGTTTCATTACCAGCACAGCTAGAAATGCCTCATTCTACGAAAAAAACGATTATGTCCTACTAAACTTTATGGAGATAGAATACGGTTCAAGATCAATTGGTAACTGGGCATTTTTAAAAACAATGAATGAATAAATAAAAAAGATTTGGTGCTGCTTATCACAGAACCAAATCTTTTTTATTATGTTAGAAACGAATCGTCTCACGTGTTTTTTCGTATGAAGTGACAAAACGGTTGGTTACACCTGGTTCTGCAACTTCCAAAGCTTGCGAAATCTTATCAAATGAAGCATGGTAATTAAATTCTTTTTCAAAAATTTCTAATGATTCATTAAAGGCTTCTTGAATTCGTTCATCAAATGAGCGGTAACGGTTCGAATACTGTAGTAATTGTTCTGTCAATGTTGCATATTGAACAATATTATAGGTTTCTTCTTCAAGTGCGTTCATATCATTTGTTGTAATTTCAAGCATCCGGTTCACAGCTTCGATATTAACCCGAGCTTCTTCTAGTTCAGCCATCAATTCTTCAGTATGGTTACTTGCTGTAAAGAACAACTGTAAGAAATTCTGAGGAATACCTGGAAGATTACGTTTTTCCATATATCTCTTAATTGTGTGAAGACGATTAACATAAACATTTGCCTTCTGGCGAGCATTGATATCATCTTTTTCAATCTGAGCAAGACGTTGACTAACCGCAACTTGTTCATCTTCAATTTCCTTCAAAGTCGCTTGTAAGTTTTCCAAACGATCTTCAAGGAATGAATAAGGTTCAGAATGTTCCTCTTGTTCAGAAGTTAGTTCCAATACAGATTCTTCTAAAGATTCTAACTCAGCTTGTAATCTATGAACATGACTAACATCCGTTTCAGATAGTAGGTAATTGTTACTCAATCGTTGAATATCTTCCACTAAAACAGCATTACTATCTTTCATGTGTTTCAAATATGTAGGAAGGGTTGCAACTAAGCCTTCAACTACTTTTTGAGCGGCGATTTCTCGTGTAAAGATATCATAGAGTGCATTGATTTCTTCTTGAACTTGAGTATTTTCATACTCAGCATTATCCAACTCTAATTGTGCAATATTTTCGTGGTTTTTCTTCAAAGCTTCATAAAGCAATTGGAAGCGAGATTCAATATCCGTTTCAGCAAAATGATAGTTAGCGTCTAAAAGCTTACGGTAACCGTCTTCCAAATCTTCCAATTGATCAGGTAGCTCTTTAGATAATGTTTTTACAATCTCTGGCAGGCGGTCAACAATGTGACTCAAAGCCAAGATATGATTTTCAGCATTATCCAAAATTACAGCAGCTTCTACTGGGTCACCTGAAGTATTTAAAGTAACAAACTGAGAAAACTCTGATTGGATATTTTCCAATTGTTTTTCGATTTCAGATAAACCTTGGCCATATTCTTCAGAATGATCAGCAACTCTGTGTTGTAACTCTTCAAACAAATCCAAGGTATGAAGAACACGACCGCTGTTTTTAGATTCTTGTTTCTCCAAATCTGCCAAGGCATTGCGAATTGCCGCAATATCTTCTTCAATCAAGGTAATTTGGCTCTCGATTTGGTCAATTTGATGACTAGCCTTAAAAAAACGGAATGAATTGTTATAACCTTCTGCCTCGAAAAGATTATTTTCGATATCGGCAAAAGAGTTAAGAGATAGGTCAACCCATTTTTGGTTCCATTCACGGAAAGTCACTTGACTTTGTCCAATCAAGTGCATATTTTTTACAGCTTCAACTTCATCATTAACTGGAAGATTGTACAGCTCTTCTTTTTTCTCTTCTAAAATTGCTAATTTACTTTCATTGCGTTTCCGTACATAAATTGCTATAGCATATGAAATCAGCAATATAATTGCAATTGCAATTATAAGATATACTACTAGACTACCAGACATATTAAACTCCTTTTTAACTTGAAACAATCGTAATGATTATATCATATTTTTTAGACCAAGGGAACTACTTCTCCCGATTTTTTAGACATCAAGTGTACTATAGACGGCATTTTCTTCGATAAATTCACGACGAGGCTCTACTCGATCCCCCATCAACATATCAAAGATTTTATCTGCTTCTGCAGCATCGTCCACAGAAACTCTTGCCATTAAGCGATGTTCGGGATCCATGGTTGTTTCCCACAACTGGTGATCATCCATTTCACCCAAACCTTTATAACGCTGAATGGTTGGTTTGGAACGTCCTTCACTATGGCGGGCCAAGGCTTCTTGGAGTTTAATTTCTTGATCCGCTCCTGGCTGGATATATTCTTTAATCTCGCTTCCAACCTTGACACCATAGATTGGAGGTTGGGCAATATAAACATAACCAGCTTCTAGTATTGGTTTCATATAACGATAAATCAAGGTTAGAAGAAGAGTACGAATATGGGCTCCATCGACATCGGCATCGGTCATCAAAACGAGCTTTTGGTAACGGGCTTTTGAAACATCGAATTCTGCACCAAATCCAGTTCCCATCGCTGTGAAAAGACTACGAATTTCTTCATTAGCAAGAATCTTATCCATACTTGCTTTTTCAACGTTCAAAATCTTACCGCGAATTGGAAGGATAGCCTGGAACTCACGGTTACGACCAGATTTGGCTGATCCACCCGCTGAGTCTCCTTCGACGATAAAGAGTTCTGTTTCCGCAGGATTGTTAGAAGAACAGTCTGCTAATTTCCCTGGAAGGTTGGAAATTTCCAAACCAGATTTTTTACGAGTGACTTCACGCGCACGCTTGGCAGCCACACGAGCCTTAGCAGCCAGAATTCCTTTTTCTACAATGCGTTTTGCAATTTGAGGATTCTCCATAAGGAAATCAGAGAATGCATCACTGAAGAGGCGATTGGTAATCTTGACCACTTCGCTATTTCCCAATTTGGTCTTGGTTTGTCCTTCAAACTGTGGATTTGGGTGTTTAACTGAGATAACTGCAGTTAATCCTTCACGAACATCTTCCCCTGTTAGGTTGTCTTCATTGTCTTTCAGTAACTTATTTTTACGAGCATAATCGTTGATAACACGTGTCAAAGCTGTACGGAAACCTTGCTCATGTGTTCCACCTTCATGGGTATGAATATTATTGGCAAAACTCATGACATTTTCATGGTAACCCGTTGTGTACTGCATGGCTACTTCAACTGTGATATCATCCATTTCACCATCTGTGTAAATTGGTGTATCAAAGATAACATCCTTGTTCTCGTTGATATATTCAACGTAGCTAGCAATCCCACCTTCATAGTGGTAATGCTTAGTTTGTTCTAGCCCCTCACGCTTATCTGTGATGGAGATTTGAAGACCACGATTTAGAAAGGCCAACTCTTGAATCCGTTTATTTAATTTATCAAAATCAAAAGTTGTTGTTTCAGTGAAAATTTCTGGATCCGGTGTAAAGTGAACTGTTGTTCCCGTTTTATCCGTATCTCCAACCACCTCAAGGTCTGCGACAACATGACCACGACGGTATTCTTGGTAATGAATTTTACCATTTTTGTGGACATGAACGTCTAATTGAGTTGAAAGGGCGTTAACAACTGAGGACCCCACTCCGTGAAGACCACCTGAGACCTTATATCCGCCACCGCCAAACTTTCCTCCAGCGTGAAGAACAGTAAATACAGTCTCAACGGCAGGTCGACCTGTTTTTTCCTGAATATCGACTGGGATACCACGTCCATCATCAACAACTGTAATCGAATTATCTGGCTCAATAAAGACTTGAATATGGCTAGCAAATCCTGCCAAGGCCTCGTCAATTGAGTTATCAACAATTTCCCAGACTAGATGGTGAAGACCTTCTTTTGAAGTTGACCCGATATACATCCCTGGACGCATACGAACAGCCTCTAAGCCCTCTAAAACTTGAATTTGACTGGCATCATAATCTTGTGCCTGCAGATTTTTGATTTCTTCTGTCATCTTATTCCTTTTTCTTACATGTCTAATACTTGTCTTAAATTCACGATACTGGTAAACAAGTGGGTATCCAGTCCAGCAGCTTGCCCTGCTTCAATATCAATCGGTCGATCACCAATGACAAGACCAGAGCTGATCTGATACTTTTCTCTTAAATAAATCATGGACTCAGGATTTGGCTTTCTCTTAAAACCTGAGCTAGAAGTCACTATTTCTGTAAAATAGGTTGCTATAGAAGTTTTTTCTAAAATTTCCAAGACCTGATCATTTCGATGAGAGACCAAAAAATGACGCCCACCTTGATTGGAAATGTCTTCCAATAAGTCAGAAACTCCCTCAAACAAAATCGGGTGTTCTAGCTCTCTGGCTTCATTTTCCTTGTATTTTTCTAAAAAATTCTCTAAGTTGGGAGCGAATGTCTCAATCGCAAAATCAGTAGAAACCTTTAAAGCCTGATAGACACTGTCATGGTCTTGTGTGATGCCATACAATGCCAATGTTTCAACAAAGGCAGCTGTTGAAGTTTCATAGTTATCCAGTAAAGTTCCACCTAAATCCCAGATATAATCGTGATATTTCATACCCTTCATTATAGCATTTTTTTATGAAAAAAGCGATGATTTCCCTGAGTTTTCCACATAAAAAAACGAGAGTTTGACTCCCGTTTTACTGATTTTTACCAAAGACATCTCGATAGAGCATTCCTGTTCGTAAAGTCTCTGCGTCTCCTCCTAATTGCTCCACCAACTCGTAGGCAAAGGCAAGGGCTGTTGAGGGGCCTCGACTGGTTGTCAAATGACCATCTACCACTACTGTTTCCTTGACGTAGTGACCATCAAGGATTTGCTCTTGAACGCCGTCATAACAAGTGTACTGCTTGTTTTTCAATAGCCCTGCTTGATTGAGGGCAATTGGCGCAGCACAAATGGCTGCTAGTTTTTTTCCTTCTTGCTCGAAGCTTTGCAACTCTTGAATCAAGGCCTGATTGTCCCGCAAATGTGCAGAACCAGGCATGCCGCCAGGAAGAACAATCATGTCATAGTCTGATAAATCACCATCAAAAACACGGTCTGCACTTACTTGGATTGCATGCGAACCCGTCACTTGCTCTTCAAAACCAACCATATCACAAGTGATATTTGCCCGACGCAAAACATCCACAACTGTCAAAGCTTCAATTTCTTCAAAGCCCTGAGCTAACATAACTGCTACTTTTACCATGATTTTCTCCTTATTTGATTTGTTTTAATACAACCTTTTTCCGCTTGAATGGGACTTTTCCGCTCTTTTCTTCAGCTAGATTGGTTTGATAACTCATCGATAAAAGCAAGCCAACACCGATCAAATTACTGATAATAGCCGACCCTCCTTGCGAAATAAAAGGCAAGGGAATCCCAGTCAAAGGAAGCAAGCCCGTCACGGCACCGATATTCTCAAAGATATGGAAGAGTAACATCATAATCAAACCTGTGGAAATATAGGTGTAGAACTGGTTATTTGATCTAAGAGTAATCTTCAACATACGGTAAATCAGCATGAGATAAAGGGCGATAACAAGGACAGAGCCAATAAAGCCAAAATCTTCTGCAATGACCGTAAAAATCATATCCGACTCTCGAACTGGAATAAGCAGATTCGAAGCATTAAACCCTTGTCCAAATAAGCCACCGCTTCCAATGGCAATCTGTCCTTGAGCCTGTTGGTAAGTGGTTGTTTGGGCAAAGTCAAATGGATTGAGCCAAGCCAAAATACGGTTAATTTGGTAGGTCGGCATTCCCAGTTGATGGAGAAAAGCCCGGCCGTCCTTGCTGATAAAAATAGCTAAGAAACCAGCAATTCCTGTTACAGCAGTCACAAAAACTGGGATAATAATTTTCCAAGAAACTCCTGATAGCAAGACGATTCCTGAGAAAATGGCTACAAAAACCAAAGCCGTCCCTAAGTCACTTTGAAGTGCCAAAAGAACTAGGACTGGAATGGTAAAGAGAATCATCCAGAAAATCAACAAGAAGTCCAGCGGAACTGTACGTCTCCATTCCTTATGTTTTTTTGTAAATTGGACAATCACACGAGCCAACATGAGGATATAGGATATCTTCATAAATTCTGACGGCTGGAACAAGGTAACACCATTTACCGATACCCAGTTTTTGGCACCCGTTGATGCAACTAAGCTTGGATTATAAAAGACAATCGGCAAGACCATAAGTCCCAAGCCTAAAATATACAGAAAAGGAGTCACCTTCCAAAGAAATTCTGTATTAAAGAGCATGACGACAAAACCAATCACAAGCCCCAAGGCAATCCAGGCGACCTGCTGCCCTAAAATGGGCAGAATATTATTTGGATAATCATGACTAACAGCTATATAGATAGCCACCACGCCAATAACCAGTAGAAAAAATACTGGCAAGAGCAAACTATAATCGACTCTAGAGTCGAGAGAACGTTTCATATATACTAACCTTATACCTTCATACAATACTATTTATCAAAGTTCATTTAAAAATTTATCAATAGCCTCATCAACTTCGGATCGAGAGACGGTTTTAACGGTCGCTTCTTTTGCTAGAGATGCTACTATCTGTTTGCCATATCGCTTTCCGACAATTCTCCTATCCAAAATAAGAGTTAAGGAACGTTGGTGTTCGCGTCTCATACTTCTTCCCAAAGCTTGCTTTAAACGAATAATGGCTATTGGCAACTGATAATCATAAAAGGCATTTTTTCCTTCCTGATTCAGTTCCTGATTAATCTTTTTCGTCAAGGGCTCTTGAGGATTTTGGAAAGGAAGTCTTGGTACAACTTGAATCACAAAAGGATGACTTGAAAAATCAACTCCCTCCCAGAAACTTGCTGCACCTAGCAGGATTTGTTGTTCACCTTTTTCAAAGCGTTTCTTAAGCTGATGAACATCCCCATTTTTATACTGGGCCAAGTGGCTAACTGGAAGTAAATCCGATACTGCTAGAAGCATGTCTTTAGCAGTAAAGAGAACTAAAATCGGTTGCTGGAAATCTTGAACATCCATCAGCAAATCAGCTACCTCTTTGGCGTAGACTTCTAAGGAGGTTTCTGTTACCAAGGGAAAATCCTTGACCAAGACCACTTCTTGATCCTGTTTTCCCCGAGCTTCAATCTTGACAAATTTGGCTTCAGGGTAGCCTAAAAGATCTGCCAAAGAAACCCTCTGACTAATCTCAAGAGTAGCCGACACTCCCAAGACTTGACATGAATTAGGTATTAAAGAAGATAGAAGAATACGGCCTGATTTTGTAGAAGAAATCTGAATTTTCTTTTGACTCGTTTCAATTGCTTCAAGCCAGTAATCTCTGTCAGCTGTAAAATAGCGAACCAGCTCCTCAAAGCCTTCTACCTCTAATTCTGAAAAATACTGATGGAGATTGGTCAGAGAATCCAAGATATTTTTCCTAGATTTTCCAGACTGAAATTGTTCAATCAAGTAAAGGCACTCAAAGCGAATACTTTCTAGTATTCGTTGCTGAACCTTATTTTGCTCCTCCAGTAAAGCCTTATCAAGCAAATCGATAATAGACTGGATATCGTAGGTCTCTTGAAGCAGATTTTCTAGAGCTAACAAAATCTTTTGAACTTCATCAATAATCAATAAACGGTCGCTGACAAATTCAGGATTATCTTCAAGTCTGGTTACAAGATAGGCATGATTGGTCACTAAAAGCTTGCAGGTTTGTGCCCTTTCTTGACTACGTTTCCAAAAATCTTCCGTCACAAATAAGCTCTGAGATGATAAATTCCCGTCATGACGAAGATCTGTTAGAAAATGTTGGTAACGGTATAGTTGCCCGATTTCATCCAAATCTCCTGTCTCTGTCTCAGTCAGCCAGACCAAGAGTTGCATTTTAAAGCGTCTAAATAAGCGATTTTCATCATTTTCCTGCAAGGAACGATAAAAGGAATCCAGCTTCAGATAATTGTGTGGTCCCTTTAAACTATGAATATCTATATGGAACACTTCCTTGAGATGTTTACCTTCTTCTTCCATGATCTGATTTTGAAGAATCTTTGTCGGAACACTAAGAACAATTTGATGCTCTTTGGCTTGAGATAAAGCGGGTAAGAGATAGCCATAGGTTTTCCCAATCCCTGTCGGCGCTTGAATCAGAGAGACAGGCTCATCTTTCAATAGCAAGCCAATCTCTTTAGCAAAACTTTCTTGTCGTTCCCTCACTTCAAGGTTCAACAAAGAAATATTTTTAGAAAAATCTTGGGATAGTTTTCGTGGCTCCAGGGGAGCTCCAGTTTTCTTGAAATACAGTCCTTGAACTTCGACCAAGTCTGGAGAACTCAGGATAGATTGGCTGCGATAAATTTCTTCAATAACCAGGTAGGACTCATATAAGAGGGCGTCAGCCATTTCCAGCAAGCGTTCCAAGAGTCCTTTAGGAAGTTGGGCCATCTTTTCTCGTAAAAAAAGAAGTAATTCCGCTGTAGCTTGGGCATCTGAAAGGGCTGTGTGAGCGTGTTTAAGAGGAATTCCTAATTCTCGACACAATATCGGCAAACTATATTTTTCCAGTTCAGGGAAAAAGACCTGAGCCAATTCGACCGTGTCAACACGAGGATTTCTTAGTTCATAGCCTTCAAAAAATAAATTTTCCGCCAAGAGATTAGCATCAAACTGAACATTATGTGCTACAAAAATCCCATCCTCCACCAAGTCAAAGATTTTTCTAGCAACTTGCGAAAAATCAGGTGCTTGCGCCAGACGTTGGTCTGTCAATCCTGTCAGTTCTTTGATATGAGCATCCAAGGGTTCATGTGGATTGACATCCGTCGTATAGTGATCGACGATTTTTCCGTCCTCAATCACAACAATCCCCACTTGGATAATTTTAGCCTTACTACCTGTGCTAGTTGCCTCTAAATCCACCACAACATAGCGATTACCAATCGTTTTCATTATAAAAATTATACCAAAAAAAGGGCTATTTGGCACCTGCAAACATGGGATAATTTTCAAACTCAAGAAGGTTACTTGTATTAAAAATCCCAACAAACAGAGCATTCTAGCCTACTAATTTTTTGAAAATATTGGAGAATAAGAAAAAATTGAGAGAAGAAATGTTTGCATCTTCCTTCTCTCAACGAATCATTTACTTTATTTAACCATGTCAGGATCGTAGTCGTAGAATCCTGTATCAAGAAAACGGTTTTTAGGGTGAAGTCTACGCACTTCTTCATCCAGCAAGAAGGCTTGGTCATGGCTAAAGTTACCATCTTGAATCAAGCTACGCGCTTGGATAAAGAGTTTTGCAATCTCAACAAAGTTCTGACCTGGAGTGTAGAGCCCTTCTAGTTTCCAGTGAGTGAAACCATGCTCTACCAATTCTGTCAATTTGGTCATCAAATCAAGATCATTGTTGGCAAAGATGTGGGTACCATGATTATCTTCAAAAATGGAATAATGGCTCTCTGGGTCACTTGGCTCTGCCAAGAAAAGGTCACGCTTGCGAGTCTTTTCATCATCGATATGCGTGAAGTTATAGTAGTTTTGCAAGAGCGGACGCTTAGAATGATGAATGACACTAGCTCCATAAACCAACACTTCAGCAGGAATTTCCAAAATCTCTGGCATCTTAAAGAGTTCAGCCGATGGAATTTCACGCGCCAATACAGCCTCAGATGCGCCAGCCTTTTGTCCCCAGAAGTTTATCTGACGACTGCTAGTTACCATAGTCGAAGCATCGTAGATGGTCTTAAATGAATAACCATCGCGGTTGACTACGTAAAAGACACCTGCATCCCCAATCGTAATATAGTCTGTCTTGATTTCTTCCAAGAAATCGAGGAAGGGCTTGATACGATCCATCATATCTTGGTGCATGAGGGCATTGACTGCAACGATCAATTCCTTACCAGCATCATGAACCAGCTTAGCGATTTCACGCAATTGGTCATGACTAAAGGTCGTTGGCAGACGAAGACCAAAATCTTTCTCACCGACATAGATACGGTCTACGCCAGCTTCGAGCAGTTGTTTAACTTGTTCAATACTTTCAGCAGTTGCTGTAATGATAATCTTTTCCATAAGAAAAATTATACCACATTTCTCAAAAATCAGCTATGAATACTGGGAATTTTCTAAAAAAGGCAAAGTCATTTTTTAAGGTTTGCAATTAAAAAGTGAACAGTAACTAGCACAGTTCACTCTCATTTTATGTAAGTGATTTTTCAACTAGGTAACCATCATTCATAACATAAATACGGTCAACCTTATCAAGAAGTCGTGTATCATGTGTAATCATGATAACTCCTCTACCTTGTTCGTGGGCAATGGCAGCCAACATCTCCGTTACTTGGTAAGCACGCTGGGTATCCAGACTGGCTGTCGGCTCATCTGCAAGAACGATGCTTGGATTGTTATAAAGTGCTCTAGCAATTGCGGCCCGTTGACATTCGCCACCTGATAAAGCCTTGGGATACTGATCTTGTACCTTTTCCAAATCCAACAAGTCAAGTAACTCTTTTCGATCACTTTTACTATTTTTTCCCTTATCTAGTCTGTCAATCAAATCCAGCTGTTCCTTGACCGTTAGAAAAGGAATTAAGTTTGAAGCCTGAAGAATAAAGCCAAACTCTCTAAAACGGAGGTCTGTTTTCTCCTTCTCCGTCAAACTGCCTGTTTCCTTCCCCTTTACCAAAATCTTTCCACTCGATGCTTCCTGAAGTTGTCCTAGAGTCGTTAGAAAAGTCGTCTTTCCAGAACCTGAAGGCCCAACGATAGCTACGAACTCTCCTGCATTTAGCTGAAAATTCGTCTCATGCAGGGCTACGACTTTCATCTTTCCTTCCCCGTAGGTTTTTGTCACTTGAGTCATTTCAATCAATGCTGTCATACTATTCTCCTTATCATTCTGCAATCGCAGTAATCGGGTCCACCTTTAGCAAGCGTGGAAGTGAAATGACACCACCTAGCATGGCCATCAAACAAATCACCAAGCTTAGGACAGAATAGGCTAACCAACTTGGGTAGAAAAAGAAGGTAGCTGGCAAGACTAAAATCACTCCTCCAATAGCAAGCAAGGCTAAAGCGATCCCCATACCAGCTAGGAAGAAGATTTGACAGAAAAGAGACCATACAATAGTTTTGATCTGTATTCCCTGAGCCCGCATTATTCCATAAAGTCCTAGTTTTTGTATGGTAATGATATAAACAAATATACCCACAATCAAGCCTGTAATGATAATCATAGCAAGAATCATCCCTGAAAATACATTAACTTGAGGTGTGTAACCAGGAATTTTCGAAATCATTTTTGGGATGGAAATCTGTTTCAATCCATCGCCAGCCAATTCTATATCATTTTTCAATACCAAGGCAGAGATCGATTTATTAGATTTTAAAGTTCCTTGTAAGGTCCAATAAGTTGTCAAACTCGAAAAGACAACAGGCTCAGTAAAAAATTTATTTCCTTGAGTCAGCCCTACAATCTTGTAACTTACTTCGCTTCCATTGAGTTGAATGGCATCACCTAGCTTGATTCCATAATTCTCAAAGGACTGATCCACAACCACCTCATCGTCCCCTTCAGGATAACGCCCCTCCTTCAAACTAGGTGAAATAAAAGAGTCCCACTCCTGAGCAAAGATGGAAACATTGACCTTTTCACTATCACCGACTAGATTGGTCACAGCGAACATATAACCCAGTGGAGCTGCCTCTTTAGAACTCTTATCCTTATAATCCTTTTCAGGAATAAAAGATGCCGTCAAATTATCATTTGCGTAGTCAGATAAAACCACACCCGTCGCTTGCCAATTATCAATAGCGGCTCGGTTGTTTCGCACAAGACCAAGAGCTAAGCTGGTCATAAAAAAGACCATGAAAGCGATAAGAAAAATGGTAGTTAAAATCAAACTATATCGAAGTTTGTTTTGTAATATTTCTTTGATAGCAAGATACATGCTTATCTCCTTTAACTTTTCAAGAGGTATCGATTAGACACCCTACTACTATAAAAATAGGAGACAGAAAATCTGTCTCTGTATTCAAAACAAATCTCACTAATCAAATTAAATAAAATCAAGAAAATAAGGAAACACATTTTCGTAAAAAAGAATCATTTGGTAGCTCTATTTCCTTGATAATATAAGCAATTATGAATATTAATAAGTATTTGGTGTCCATCCATCCTATCATTTTCACATTATGGTGTCAAGAAAAGTGATTTTGAAAAGGGACTTTATTCTTTTTGTAACCTTTCTGTAATAATTCTCTGCTGAAAAAATGATAAAATAGGTATGTACTGTTAAGGAGAGAATAATGCCCGTAAGAAAATTACAATCCTATGAGGTAGACTATCAAGAAGAATTAAGTCAGCAGGTTCCTCGCTATCAAGATTATACACCTGAAGCGCAATCTGATGCCAATCTCAAGGAAATCCTATTTTTTGTTAATATCGCTGTTTTTTGTATCTGTATTGCTATCTTTAGTTTTATCTTTTTAGCATTAAAATTATCACCTGCTCTTGCATTTGCCGCAGCAATCGGATCCAGCTTACTTGTTTTAAAAGTTCAACGGTCTATCATCAAACGAAAACGTAGAAGATAAATCCAAAATATCGCCCCGTCTGGAGCGATATTTTTATTTTTTCTTTTTAGATGGTGTGTGGATGGCAATCTTCACTTCAAAGATTGTTCCCTTTGGTTTATTATCTTTAACAGTAATGGTTCCTTTTAGGGCATCTACAATTTGCTTGGCTAGGGATAAACCTAAACCAAAACCACCTTTTTGACGGGTTCTAGCCTTGTCCACTCGATAAAAACGATCAAAAATTTTCTTCTTATCTTCCGCGGAAATACCGACTCCATTATCAGACACAAGTAAATACAGATTACGATCAGTCGCTGAAATCATAAAATCAATTTCACCATCCTCCTCAGTATATTTGATAGCATTATCAAATAGGATGGTCATCAGTTGTTTTAGTAAAAGTTGATCTGTGACAATCGTTCGATGGATGCGATTTTCAAAACGGAAGACACGGTCATTTTCCGAAGCAATCATTTCATAGTTTGTGAAAGTCGTATTGAAAAAACTGGTTGGAACTTCTGCAAGTTCCGGCTTAATCCCATCATCTCTACGAGCTAAATTCAACAAGTTCGTCGTCAAAAACCGCATATTTCGGACTTCTTCCAAACTCGATGCAATGCTTTCACTCACATCCATAATGGTTGCCTCTGGCTTGCGAAAAAGGGTCTCTAAGCGATTTTGCAAAACTGCGAGTGGAGTTCGTAACTCATGACTGGCATTTTCCACAAAGGACTGTTGCTTCTGCATGCTCTCAAGAAGAGGACGAACACTGACCCTAGCCAGATAGAGACTGGCAAGCAAAGACAGAATCCAGAAACTTGCCATCACAATCACAATCAATTGCTCATGCTTTTGACTTGCTTGCTCCAACTGACTGGTATTAATCAAGACAGCCGCATACTTGATATTGGTTGAAACTGAACTGATATTCGTTTCCATCAAAATCATGCGATAGATTTCTTCTTGTCCATAGCTATTAAAAACCTGAATCTGATAGATATGACCTAGTTCTTTCTTCTCTAACTTAATCTTATCCAATCCCAAAAATCGATTTCCAGAAAGGAGCTGGGTAAAATTCTTATCAAAAAGAATAACCTCCGTATTGGAGCTGACATTTGGTTTCACCTCAGTCTTGCTAGAATCTGTAGTAGCATTCTCTAAGTCTTTAATCTCTTCTGTTGCCCTATTTACAGCAAGCTGAATAACTGCCTGAGGATTTTCACTCAGCCCATGAAGCTTATCATCCACCGAAGTATAGAGACTCGAATGCATGACCTGCAAAATAATCAGAGTCATGGTAGAGAAAATCAGAGTGAAGACACCAAAGTTGCGGATAAAATAACTAAAATCATCCGCATACCATGTTTTTTTTAGTTTACTGAACATCTTTTAAAATATACCCAACACTGCGCAAGGTTTGCAAATTCTCTGCAAAAGTGGTTCCTTTTAATTTCTTACGGACTTTTGAAACATAAACTTCGACAACCGAAATCGTTGTGTCACTATCAAATCCCCATAGACGATCAAAAATCTGAGTCTTGGGTAAAATAACATTTTGATTTTGAAGGAAATAAACTAATAAATCAAACTCTTTCCCCAGTAATTCGACAGGAGTATCTTCAACCTTAACGGTATTGGTTGACAAATTAACCACAATATTTCCATAAGTCAAGGTATTTTCATTAAACTTACCTGAACGTTTGAGAAGGGCTTGAATCCGCATTTTGAGTTCTTCTAGGTAGAAAGGTTTGGTCAGATAATCATCCGCTCCTAGTTCAAAACCATGTCCCTTGTCATCCAAACTTTCCTTGGCAGTCATGATCAGAACTGGAGTCGTAATCCCCTTTTCGCGCAATTCTTTCAAGACTTGGAAGCCATTTTTTTCAGGCAACATCAAATCGAGCAAAATCAAATCATAGACTCCACTCTCAGCTTCGTAGAGACCTTCTTCCCCATCAAATACCTGCATGACATCCGCAAAATCGTCTAAAAAGTCAAATACCGAATTTGACAGGCCTAGGTCATCCTCAACTAATAAGATTTTTATCATGAGAAACTCCTCCTTATTAAAACCATTATACCAAATTTGCCTTAAAAAAAACTCAACTCTCTGCATTTTACATGAGATAGCTGAGTTTTCTTTTTATTTTAGGCTTATTTATGCATTTCCGTACTGAAGAACGACTGCTTCCACTGCAGCTTTTTCACGGTTAATCAAGTCAACACGCGCTGCAATCTCCTTGATTCCCATACCGATGTTACGGCTAAGAGCAAGGTCAGAAAGTTGCGGTTCAAAGAATTCCTTGTACTCTGCCAAACGTTGCTGAGTCTTAAATACATGCGCAGGAAGGATAACAAAGCTATCAAAGCTCATATCTCCTCCAAGGGCTGCCTTAATCCAAGCCCAGTTTTCACGAGCCCAAGACCAAGCTGTTTCCTGAGTTACTTGGTGAGCTAGGAATTGGTAATACCAAGCAGACAAGTCTTGTGGTTTAACCACAAATTTGTCCTTCCAAGCAGCAATCAAGTTTTGGATATTGTCCGCATCTGTACTGTACGCAAGAGCTGCTGCCAACTGGCGTTTAAAGACAGCATCTGTTGCGTGAGTATAAGTATCAAGATAAAGTGCTAACAAGTCTTTGGTCTCATGATGTTTCATCTCATTGATAAGGACTTGTGAGCGAATAGCTGCTGGAAGTCCTGCAAGCTGATCCTTGTGAGCTTCGAAGATTTGGCTAGCGACTTGACTAGCTTCTGCATCATTTGAGCGAATCATCATCGAAACAGCCAGCTGACGAACCAACTCATCCTCATCTGATTCTCCGTCTTTAGCTTCAAAACCAAGACGGTCATAGTTGTGACGAGCCAATTTAGCAACCAAGGCTTTGAAGGCTCTTTCAGCTTCTGTTCCTTCATCGATAAAGCGCTCAAGGGCAGAAATTACTTGAGAGACAGCTGAAACGACAAGGTAAGATTCTTCTTTAGCAAGTTTATCAAGGACTGGAAGCAAGTCTGCATAAGAAATGTGCCCTGCTTCAGCAAGCAAGCGACGTTCTTGGACGATTTGCAGTTTGCTTGTATTATCAAGCTCAACTAGGTCAGCAAGAATAGCATCTAGCAAGTCTCCTTGATAGTCTGTAATGTAGTGAGCTGTATTTTCAGTGTTGAGACGAAGAGCTCCATCATTTTCAGCAAGAAGGGCTGCGTAGCCAGGGATTTCGATGCTTTCAGTTTCGAGTGTATCAGGCAAACCTTTCCAGTTGCTGTTTAGTGGCACAACCCAGAGACGGTTCTTATCTTCGTGCTCACCGATGAAGAATTGTTTTTGTGAAATCTTCAAGACATCATTTTCAACTTTAACAGTGAGAACTGGGTAACCAGGCTGTTCCAACCAAGAATCCATGAAGGCTGAAACATCACGGCCAGACGCTTGACCAAGAGCATCCCAAAGGTCACGACCAATTGTATTGCTGTACTGATGTTTTTCAAAGTAGGCATGCAAACCTTTGGCAAAATCGGCATCACCTAGCCAACGACGAAGCATGTGCATGAGGCGACTTCCTTTGGCATAGACGATAGCTCCGTCAAAGAGCGTATTGATTTCATCTGGATGTTTAACTTCGACGTGGACAGACTGAACACCATCAGTCGCATCTCGTTCAAGAGCGTGAGGCACTCCACCTGTTTGGAAATCTTCAAAGATATTCCAGCTTGGCTCAATGGCATCCACACAGACATATTCCATCATGTTAGCAAAGCTTTCATTGAGCCAAAGGTCATCCCACCATTTCATAGTAACGAGATTGCCAAACCATTGGTGAGCCAATTCATGGGCCACAACCAGAGCAACTTGTTGACGACTGGCAAATGTAGAGTTTTCATCTACAATTAAGCAAACTTCACGGTAGGTCACAAGACCCCAGTTTTCCATAGCACCAGCTGAGAAGTCAGGAAGGGCGATATGGAGAGATTGAGGGATTGGATACTTAACTCCATAGTAATCTTCGTAAAACTCGATTGAGCGAACAGCGATGTCCAGTGAGAAATCAAGGTTAGATAATGGGTGGGCTTTGGTTGAGTAGACACCTACAAGGGTACCGTTTTTAGTTTTAGCCGTCACACCTTGCAAATCACCCGCAACAAAGGCTAACAAGTAAGAAGACATGCGAGGTGTTGTCTCAAACTTCCAGATACCTGTTTCCTTACGGTTTTCAACATCGATTTCTGGCATGTTAGACAAGGCCAATTCACCTTCTGCTTGGTCAAAACGTAGAGAGAGGTCAAAAGTTGCTTTGGCTTCTGGCTCATCCACACATGGAAAGGCTTCGCGCGCAAAATGACTCTCGAACTGAGTAGACAAAACTTCCTTCTTGATTCCATCAACTGTGTAATAAGAAGGGTAAATCCCTGTCATGTTGTCTGTAATTTTTCCTGAGAAAGCGATAGCCACTTTAACTTGACCAGCCTCAGCTAATTCAATATGAAGGGCTTCATTTTCATGGTCAACTGTAAATGGACGAGCTTCCCCTGCAACTTCTGCAGAAGCGATTTCCAAGTCTTTTTGGTGGAGGGAGATGCGGTCACTCTGTGCTTGACCAGTGATGGTCACTTTCCCTGAAAACGTCTTGGTCTCACGACTCAAGTCTAAAAATAAATCATAATGTTCAGGAACAAATTGCGTAATAAAATGTTCAACTGCTTGCATAGTTTTCTCCTATCTAAGTTTAAGAGCTAGAGCTCTTCTTCAAACAAACTTATTATATCATGTTTTGCTGGAGAAAAAAGGATTGGACGGCGATTTCCAAAACTTTCTTCCTTCTAATAGTCTACAGTGGGTAGACCTTGCGAAATTCTTCTAAAACAACCTTGCTTTCAGGTGTAAAAGTCAGTCCTACTTCTTTCAGCCACTCGGCGAAACAATTCTCATGAACCTGACGCCAATAGGTAAGTGATTTGTCTCCCTCACCTTCCTTATAGGCATGTTCAGCTGACACTCGATTGAAGGGCTGGACAGAAACCTTTGTAATTTCGACAATACAAACAGCCTGATTTTGACTATCTAAAATGACATCAAAAGTTCCTTCTTGAGGAAGAGACTCGGCTTCTAGTGCATAGAGATCGTAGGTTGATGCTGTTGCAGTCTTTTCGCCTCTTAAAACCAAATCTGCTAAAAGGTCTGGTTCCACTCCAAAAGCCCAAGCATCGATTTCATCTCCTATAGAGGGGTTAATTTTCTTGTATGCATTCCACATTTCCTGCGGTGTCATGGGTTGCTCCTTTGTAATTTTTTACTTTCTTCTTTTATATGTTTAAGATGATATGGATGGTCGATTTCTAAATCAAAAATCTCCGGAATAGAGCTGTAATGGAGAATACATTTGATATCCATCTGATTCATTTTTTGTATGAAAGAAGTATTCAGATAGCCTGCTACAGCAAAATCAATCTTGTTCTTTCTTGCTTTATCCTGCATCTGTCTCAACATATCTAACATAATTGGACTTTCCATATCATGCCATTGACTGTTTCTCACAGTCGCAAAAATAAAAGAAGTCAAATCATTCATTCCAACTACAATCTTTGAAATGCCCGTTTCCAGTATCCTATCCAAGTCAAAATATGCTGACGGTAATTCAATCATCGTGGCAATTTTCCCAGTAAAGCCTTGCTGGCGCAATACTGTAATAGCTTGCTTTAACTGCTCAGCATCATTGACAAAAGGAAAGATAATAGATAGATTGGGATTGTTTTGATAAACTTCTGTAACAACATTTGCCTCAGCCTGAAATTCATCCGGACACGCCAGTAAACGCCTAGTTCCTCTATATCCAAATAAGGGATGATTTTCATCAAAATACTCTTTAGTCCCCTTTAGACAATTAGCTTCTGTATTCGTTAATTCAGAAAAACGATACCAAACTTCTTCATCTGAGTACAGGGAGCAGATAGTCTCTAGATAATCTTTTACAAATTGCTGACAACTTGCTAATATGATGTTTTGATTAAGCTCTCTCAACAAATATTCCCCACGAATCATGCCAACATGATGAAATAGTTGTGGGTAAACTTTTTCATCAAGTTTTTCGCCACTAAGGGCAAGTTGGTTTCTCATTATTCACCTTCCAATTCATGTAAGAAGTCTTGTCCAATTCTGGAAATCCTAATAATTCAGACTTAACCTTCAAGACCAATGGCGATGTATTTTCTTCTGTGATCTCTTGAATATCCATCTAACTACTCCTACTTCAAAGACCAGCCACCATCTATTGTCAAGATTTGTCCTTGCATGGCGATTGCTTTTCCACTTGCTAAGAAAAGGCTAATCTCTGCTATTTCCTCTGGCTCGATCCAGCGCTTGATTGGGGTTTCACTAGCAACCCAGTCAGCCAATCCACCTGGCTCAAAATCTGCAGCAGTCATACCCGTCTTGACTGCTCCTGGAGCGATACCAAATACCTGAATCCCAGCTTCTGCATAGTCTAGAGCTAGCTGCTTGGTGAAGCCAGCCAAGGCGTGCTTCGAAGAAGTATAGGCGTGACCACCGCCACCTGCTAGGCTAGAAGCAATGGAGCACATATTGATAATGATTCCTTTTTTATTCTCCAGCATTTGTGTCAAATAATGCCGAGTCAACTCAACAGGAGTCACATAGTTGATTTCAAAAATCTCTTGAATTTCCTGCGCTGATTGTTCCAACAGTGGTTTGTAAGCATCCAAAACTCCAGCAGTATTGCACAAAACATCAACCTGAGGACACCAATCAAAAATTGGCTCCAGGTCTAAGGTCAAATCTCTCTGTAAAAAATGGAAATCACCCTGTAAGAGTGGATTTTCACCTTGGTCCACTCCATAAACTTGATAGCCCTTCTCTAAAAAAAGGCGAGCCTGAGCCAATCCGATACCTGAACTCACTCCTGTAATGAGTACACATTTAGTCATGCACTTCTACCCAATCTATCGCCAAAACATCACAAGGAGTTGGGCTCCACATAGAAAAACCTTCTCCTTTGCCTGATACGTTAATCAAAAAATAAGGAGTAACCTCTAGAGCCACACCATTTTGCTCGATAGTGTCAAAAAGTTGGACATAGTTTTCCGCACCTCCCCAACCAGTACGTACATATTTTTTCTTAGCCTTTAACCCAGGCAGAATTTCTTCAAATGTCATGTTTTTCTCCTTTAATTCTAAATTCTTCATTTAATTATAACAAAAAACCGTTGTGCAACGGCTTTTTGACTGTGATTTATTTACATCTGCTTCTACTTACGGTAAATTATTCCCTGCAGCAAGATAAATTTCATACCATTCTTTTCTTGTTAAGCTAAAGTTTCCCGCTTGGCTAACTTCTCTCAAGTGCTTAGGATTTGTTGTACCTACGACTGCCTGCATTTTTGCTGGATAACGCAATATCCAAGAAATGGCAATAGTTGAAGAGGTTACTCCATATTTAATAGCTAAACGATCAAGTACTTGATTTAAAGCTTGAAATTTCTCATTTCCAACAAAATTCCCTTTAAAATACCCAAATTGTAAGACAGACCATGCTTGAATGACCACATCGTGTAATTTGCAATATTCAAAAATGCTACCATCTCGCATAGCTGCTTGACTATCTTCCATATTAACATGAAAACCTGATTCGAATCCTGGAGTAAAAGCCGCACTCAATTGTAGCTGATTAACAGTTAGAGGCTGCTTGACATCTTTTTTAAGTAACTCCATCATCATAGGATTTTGATTAGAAACTCCAAAATTTCGAACCTTACCTTGTTTATAAAGGAGATCAAAGGCTTCTGCTACTTGGTCAGATTCCATCAAAGCATCTGGTCGATGAAGAAGCAAGCTATCTAGATGATCAATCTTCAATCTTTGCAAAATTCCGTCAACTGATTTTATAATATAGTCCTTAGAAAAATCAAAATAGGTAAATTCTTCAATGCGAATGCCACATTTGGACTGAATCCACATCTTTTCTCTTAAATCTGGACGATTTTTTAGGACAAGACCTAACAGTTCTTCACAACGACCACGACCATAAATATCAGCCAAGTCAAAAGCATTGATTCCAACAGACAGTGCTGTTTCTACAAGCTCTTCAACTTCTTTTACAGACTTATCTTCTATTCTCATCATTCCGAGAACAATTTCTGATAATTCTTTGTCATCTTGACCAAGAGTTATGTATCTCATCAAATTTGTCTCCTTTAATTTCTAACATTCTTCCCTTCATTATAACAAAAAACCGCTTTGCAACGGCTTTTTGACTATATTTCACTCCATTTTATCTTCTTAAACCCACGGAACAAGAGAAAAATACCAATAAAAAGAACAGCTAAAGGAATGAATTTTGTAAGGAAAACATTTGAAATTCCCATCCACTTATAGTAACGAAGCAGAGAACCTACCACAAGATGGGCAACAATCATACTGACAAAGGGACGAAAGACCGCTTCTTTCCAATTCCAAATACTGATGACTAGAGAAAGCGTAAAAACAAGGAAACTATCCCAGGGAGCAGGAAGATAAAAGGCTCCTTCTTGTATGAAACTTCCCATTCCTACATATCCTAGAACGACTAGCAGAACAAGAATTCCAACGACAATATAAGTGCCAATTTTCATCTTAGGAGAATCTTGGACTAGCCCCCAACGTAAGATTGTGGCCACAAGTCCAAATCCAATCAGAAAAAGAAGAAGTTGCCCTAAAAATGTGAGCAAATTGACTGTTAAGAGAGAACCTTTAGAAAAATCACTTAGTAGTTGATAATAACGTAATACCGCTAGGACAAGAATTGGCGTCAAAAGGGACTCCTTGATAGAACTGCGTGGCGCTTCCTTGAGTATCTCTTTCATTATTGTTTTAGGATTCTTACCTAGATAATCCTCAGCACTCATCCCGTCTCGTTCTGCTTCTGAAAAATCTAGCATCATCAAATAGATCTGCTCTCTGAGATAGTCCTCATCATAGAGAAATCCAGCAAGGTTAAAACTATCCCACAGTTCCTCAAAATACTGCTGATTGTCCTCAGAAAACTCATGCAACAAAGCGCTTGTTTCTTCATAATACTTCATTTTCTTCATGGTTTACCCCCATTCTTAATTCCTTCTACTTTTTGACTCAAATCGTCCCATTGTTGCCAAAAAACCGAGACACGCTCTTCTCCTTCTTTAGTTAATGAAAAATACTTCCGATCTGGACCATCTGGCGACGGACGCATGTCGCCTCTTATCCATTGATTTTTTTCTAACTTTTGCAACAAAGGATAAATAGTTCCTGGAACGATAGTATCAAATCCAGCCTCTCGTAGAGTCTGAACCAACTCATAACCATATCGCTCTTTTTGACCAATCATATCCAAGACACAACCTTCAAGAACACCTTTTAATAGTTGAGTTTCCTTCATCCCTTCCCCCTTCTATCTATTTTGTAATACCTACTAGTAGCTTCATCTATAATATACCACTTCCACACTAGTTTGTAAAACATAATAGTTAATACTCTTCGAAAATCTCTTCAAACCACGTCAGCGTCGCCTTGCCGTATGTATGGTTACTGACTTGGTCAGTTTCATCTACAACCTCAAAATCATGTTTTGATCTGACTTCGTCAGTTCTATCTACAACCTTAAAGCAGTGTCTTGAGCAACTTGCGGCTAGTTTCCTAGTTTGCTCTTTGATTTTCATTGAGTGTAAATAAAAAACAGAACTAGCATGAACTAGTCCTGTCTATTGTTACCCAATCACACTTCCATTCGGTACAGCTGGATCAACTGTGAGAAGGGTTAATTTTCCATCATGTTCAGCTGATAGGATCATACCTTGGCTGACATATTTCTTCATCATTTTACGTGGTTTGAGATTGGCAACGATTTGGACTTTCTTGCCGACCAATTCTTGTTCGTTTGGATAGTATTTTGCAATTCCTGAGAGGATTTGACGATCTTGACCATCACCAGCATCCAAGCGGAATTGAAGCAACTTATCTGAACCTTCTACTTTAGACACTTCTTTGACTTCTGCGACACGGATTTCGACCTTGTCAAAATCTTCAAACTTGATTTCTTCCTTGTTTAGTTTGAGTTCAACTTCGTCTGGGTTCCACTCTTTTTCGACTGCTGGTTTGTTGCCTTCCATTTGTTCCTTGATATAGGCGATTTCTTCTTCCATATCCAGACGTGGGAAGATTGGTGTTCCTTTGGCAACTACAGTCACATCTTCTGGGAAGTCAACCAAGTTCAAGTTTTCAAGGCTCGCTACTTCTTCTAAGCCAAGTTGATTCAAGACTGCACGACTGGTTTCCATCATAAATGGCTCAATCAAGTGAGCAACGACACGAAGGCTAGCTGCCAAGTGACTCATGACACTTGCCAATTGATCGCGAAGTGCTTCATCCTTAGCCAAGACCCATGGTGCGGTCTCATCGATGTATTTATTAGTACGTGAAATAAGAGTCCATACTGCTTCTAGGGCACGTGGGTAGTCAACTGCTTCCATGTAGGTGTGGTAGTCAGCGATTGATTGTTCTGCAACGTCAGCAAGAGCATGGTCAAACTCTGTTACACCCTCTACATAGGCAGGGACTTGCCCGCCAAAGTACTTATTAATCATAGAAACCGTACGGTTGAGGAGGTTTCCAAGGTCATTGGCCAATTCGTAGTTGATACGGCCTACATAGTCTTCAGGAGTGAAGGTTCCGTCTGAACCAACTGGAAGGCTACGCATGAGATAGTAACGAAGTGGATCTAGTCCATAACGCTCTACCAACATTTCAGGGTAAACGACATTCCCTTTAGATTTAGACATTTTGCCGTCTTTCATGACGAACCAACCGTGAGCAATCAAACGATCTGGCAATTTGATATCCAACATCATAAGAAGGATTGGCCAGTAGATTGAGTGGAAACGAAGGATGTCTTTTCCTACCATGTGGAAGACTGTGCCATTCCAGAATTTGTCAAAGTTACCATGTTCATCTTGACCGTATCCAAGCGCTGTCGCATAGTTAAGAAGGGCATCAATCCAAACGTATACAACGTGTTTAGGATTTGATGGTACCGGCACACCCCATGTAAAGGTTGTACGAGAAACCGCCAAATCCTCTAAACCTGGCTCAATAAAGTTGCGAAGCATTTCATTCAGACGACCATCTGGAGTGATAAATTCAGGATGAGCTTTGAAAAATTCCACCAGACGATCTTGGTATTTGCTGAGGCGAAGGAAGTATGATTCTTCAGAAACCCATTCCACTTCGTGACCTGATGGAGCAATACCGCCAGTTACATTTCCAGCTTCATCACGGAATACTTCTGCGAGCTGGCTTTCTGTAAAGAATTCCTCATCTGAAACTGAATACCAACCAGAGTATTCACCCAAATAGATGTCATCTTGAGCCAGCAAGCGTTCAAAGACTTGTGCGACAACTTTTTCATGGTAGTCATCAGTTGTACGGATAAATTTATCGTATGAGATATCTAGTAATTGCCAGAGTTCTTTGACTCCAACTGCCATGCCATCAACATATGCTTGAGGTGTGATACCAGCTTCTTCTGCTTTTTGCTGGATTTTCTGACCATGTTCATCAAGACCTGTCAGATAAAAGACATCGTAGCCCATCAGGCGTTTGTAACGAGCTAGGACATCACAGGCGATGGTGGTATAGGCAGAACCGATGTGAAGTTTCCCAGATGGATAGTAAATCGGCGTTGTAATATAAAAATTCTTTTCAGACATAATTTTTCCTTTCCAGGCAAATGAAACCTGTTTTTCTAACACTTCATTATATCACATTTTTAATGATTTTCGATAGGGAAATCCATACAAAAACAAGATAGACAAGTGTCCATCTTGTTTAACTTATTCATAACGAAGGGCTTCAATTGGATCAAGTTTCGAAGCCTTGTTGGCTGGCAAAACTCCAAAAATCATACCCACGCTAGCCGAAACTGCAAGACTAAATAGGGCAACTGGGATTGATACTCCCACTTCTATACCCGCAATCAAACCTTGCAAGAGTATGCCAGCTATAGCGGTTAAGCCTGTCGCAATGGTTAAACCAATGACTCCACCAAGCAAGGTCAATATCATGGATTCAATCAAAAACTGGATTAAAATATTAGCACGTGTTGCACCCAAAGCCTTACGGAGACCAATCTCACGCGTACGCTCCGTCACCGAAACCAGCATGATGTTCATAACACCAGTCCCTCCAACAAAAAGGGAAATTCCTGCAATGGCACTAATAATCGTAGTTATAAAGCCGAACAATTGTTGAACTTCTGCAAATGCAGCTGACTCATCTGCTACTTGATATTCTCCCTGTTGCAAGCCAGCAAGCTCTGTCATTTTTCGTGCTAATTCTGGACCCAGAGTTTGAGTCAAGCTTGTATCATTCACTCGAAAGACAATATTAGCTATTTCATCTACATTAAAATTCGCAGCAAGGGAGATATTTGTGGTAATGGGTAAGCCGCCAAGACCATATATTTTTGAATTTTTAGATTCTTGGCTAGTATAAACACCAATGACTCGATAACTAAAACCATTGACTTCTACAACCTTGTTAATAGCCTCTTGAGGAGAGCCAAATAGACTAATGGATAATTCTTCATCAAGCAAAATAACACTTGCAAATTCTTTGAAATCTTGCTCTCTCAGACTACGACCTGCAAGAATTTCATTGTTAACAGCCTCCATATAAGTTCTGTTACCACCTGTCAAATTGGCATTTTCAACCTTTTTATCTTTATAAGTCAAGATGGCGTTCGTTGAGTTGGTTACATAGTAATTATCCACTCCCTTGAGTTTGGCTGCCTCCTTGACCCAAGATTCTTGCGGTTTTGGTGGTTCAACATGAACTTCCTCTTCTTTTCCAGAAATCGTAAAAGCTGATTGTTTCTGAGTAAAAGACCCATCTTTACTTTTTTTAGAAGAGAAAAAGACACTGATATTCTTCTGAGATCTGGTCATGTTTTTATTGAGCTGTCGAGACATAGAATCTCCCAGAGCCATAATCACAACAACGGATGAAACACCGATGATAATCCCAATCATGGTAAGCAAAGAACGCATCTTATGAGCCATGATAGATGAAAAGGCAAATTTCAGATTCTGCATCTTAGTTTTCCTCCTTTTCTAACTGAGCACTATCAGACGAAATAACTCCATCTCGAATGACAATCTGACGTTTGGCATAAGCAGCTATTTCAGGCTCATGCGTTACCATGATAATGGTTTTTCCTTCTTTGTTCAAATCAACCAATAGTTGCATAATTTGGTTCCCTGTTTTGGTATCCAAGGCTCCTGTCGGTTCATCGGCTAGGATAATAGAAGGATTGTTTACCAAGGCACGCGCAATAGCTACACGTTGCTTTTGACCACCAGATAATTCTGAAGGCAAATGGTGACTACGTTCTGTCAATTCAACCTTATCTAAATATTCCTCAGCTAACTTGCGACGTTTTGAAGATGAAACTCCTGCGTAAATCAAGGGCAATTCTACATTTTGTAGAGCATTGAGTTTAGATAGAAGAAAGAACTGTTGAAAGACAAATCCGATTTGTTGGTTGCGGACCTTGGCTAGTTGTTTTTCACCTAGTCCAGCTACTTCTTGGCCTTCAAGATAATATTCGCCACTGCTTGGTGTATCCAACATGCCAATGGTATTCATGAGAGTAGACTTACCAGAACCAGATGGTCCCATGATGGCAACAAACTCACCCTCATTCACTTCTAGGTTGATGTTTTTGAGAACCTGCAGTTCTTGGTCGCCATTACGGTAGCTTCTGCAGATATTTTTTAGACTAATTAGTTGCTTCATCAGCCTTCACCTCTTTTCCTTCCTCTAGAGAAGACGTTGGGTTACTGATGACCTTGACTCCATTTGTCAGACCTGAAGTGATTTCTTGGTTGTCTGCATCAGCATTGCCCAAACCAACTTCCACTTTCTTGGCCTTTTTCTGCTCGTCAAGCACCCAGACATAGTTCTTATCATTTTCAGTCACAACACTTGTTAGAGGAACCAAAATGGCTTTACTCTTATTCTTGACCTCAACACTTACTGAGAATCCTTGTTTCAAATCACCAATTTCACTTGTCACATCAATGGTATATGGATATTTAGAACCAGAATTACCAGCTGCTGCGGCAGGAGCTGCACTTGCTGCTTCGCCATTGTTTTTAGGATAGTCGGAGATATAGCTAATCTTACCAGTCCAGCTCTTATCTCGATAAACTTTAGAAGTGAAGGTTACTTCTTGTCCTACAGATAGGTTGGCAAGGTTGTATTCAGATAATTCCCCCTTAACTTGTAAGTTTTCATTACTTACAATATGAACCATCACCTGGCTAGCCCCTGTTGGAGATTTAGAAACATTGCGATTGACTTCGACCACAGTTCCCTCTAGGGTACTGAGAACAGTCGTTGCATCCAACTGACTTTGAGCCTTGCTTAATTGCGCTGCTGCATCTGCACGGGCATCACGAGCATCACCTAGTTGTGCATCAATAGATGAAACTGAATTTCCTGCTACTGGAGCTGGAGTTTGCGCTGCTGCACCTTCTCCTCCTGCTGGCGCTGGCAACTGTGGAGTCGGAGCTGAAGCAGCTTCATTGCGTGCTTGGTTGAGTTCGTTGATATGACGGTCTGCCTTTGCAACTGCTCGACTCGCTGAATCATAGGCCGCCTGTGCTTCTGAACTACTGTACTTAACTAAAGCCTGTCCTTCACTAACCTTATCACCCACAGAAACAAGGATTTCATCTAAATCTCCTTTGCTAGCATCAAAATAAACATATTGTTCATTTTTTGCTGTTACTGTCCCTGATAACAAAACAGAGGAGGCCACGCTTCCTTCCTTGGCAACAACCAGATGAGTAGCCTCATCTTTTACAGCAGTATGAGAAGGTTGTCTAAAGAGTAAAATCCCTCCAGCACCCAATACAACTACACTGGCAGCACCGATTGCTGCATACAATTGCCACTTTTTAGCTTTACCATTCTTTTTCATAGTGAAACTCCTTTTTGATTTAAAGTCCTTAAGAATATTATACAAAAATTACCAAATATAAACAATAACAGTTTAGAACGAAATAATGACATTTCAGGACTAAATTATTGTTCGGAATTCATTTCACAATCATTGTACTAGTTATATGATACACTTTATTTTTCTTTTTCGCAAGCCTTTTTCTTAATTTTTTTGAACGTAGCAGATTTTTGCAATCACATCAAAAAAAAGATAGAATATGACTATCAAAAAATGATACTCTACTATTTAAAAGAGTACAAAGGAGTTTTCAATGAGAGAATATGATATCATTGCTATTGGTGGAGGTAGCGGTGGAATTGCTACCATGAACCGTGCTGGTGAACATGGAGCCAAAGCGGCAGTTATTGAGGAAAAGAAATTAGGTGGAACCTGTGTCAACGTCGGTTGTGTTCCTAAAAAAATCATGTGGTACGGGGCACAAATCGCTGAGACTTTCCATCAATTTGGAGAAGACTACGGTTTTAAAACTACTGATCTTAACTTTGACTTTGCAACCCTCCGTCGCAATCGTGAAGCCTACATCGATCGCGCTCGTTCTTCTTATGATGGCAGTTTTAAACGCAACGGCGTAGACCTGATTGAAGGCCATGCTGAATTTGTAGATTCTCATACTGTCAGCGTAAATGGTGAACTCATTCGTGCTAAACACATCGTGATTGCTACTGGTGCCCATCCAAGTATTCCAAATATTCCTGGTGCAGAACTAGGTGGTTCTTCTGATGATGTATTTGCCTGGGAAGAACTTCCAGAGTCAGTTGCTATTCTAGGCGCTGGTTATATCGCTGTTGAACTAGCTGGCGTACTCCACACTTTTGGTGTCAAGACAGACCTCTTTGTTCGCCGTGATCGTCCTTTACGTGGTTTTGATTCTTATATCGTTGAAGGTTTGGTCAAAGAAATGGAAAGAACAAACTTGCCACTGCATACTCACAAAGTCCCTGTTAAGTTAGAAAAAACTGCTGAAGGCATTACCATTCATTTCGAAGATGGTACTAGTCACACAGCTAGCCAAGTTATCTGGGCTACTGGTCGCCGTCCAAACGTTAAGGGATTGCAACTTGAAAAAGCTGGAGTAACTCTGAACGAACGTGGCTTTATCCAAGTGGATGAATACCAAAATACTGTTGTTGAGGGAATCTATGCTTTAGGTGATGTAACGGGTGAGAAAGAACTGACTCCAGTTGCTATCAAGGCTGGACGTACCCTATCTGAACGTCTCTTTAACGGAAAAACAAGTGCAAAAATGGATTACTCAACTATTCCAACCGTTGTCTTTTCACACCCTGCTATCGGAACTGTTGGGTTAACAGAAGAGCAAGCTATTAAAGAATACGGTCAAGACCAAATCAAGGTTTACAAATCAAGCTTTACTTCTATGTACTCTGCTTGCACTTGCAACCGCCAAGAAACACGTTTCAAATTGATCACAGCTGGTTCAGAAGAAAAAGTTGTCGGACTTCATGGAATTGGATACGGTGTTGATGAAATGATTCAAGGTTTTGCCGTTGCTATTAAGATGGGAGCAACCAAGGCAGACTTTGATGCAACTGTGGCGATTCACCCAACTGCATCTGAAGAATTTGTAACCATGCGTTAATCGACACAAAAGAAGCTGATACAAAGATATCTGCTTCTTTTTTGATGATTTACGAAATGATGAAAATAACTTACCCAGTCAGGAAAATCGGCCGTTACAGTTTTTGTTACCTTTGTTACAAAAATAGGTTGACAATAATTACTCTACGAGTATAATAGTTACTATACATAAGAAAAGAGGTTAACTATTTTGAAAAAAGCTCACGTTTATGCCATCCCTGCTATTGGGGCTGCTCTCATTGCTGTTTTAGCACAAATCAGTCTTCCAATTGGACCTGTCCCCTTCACTCTGCAAAACTTTGCAATCGGCTTGATTGCTACTGTCTTTAGACCGAGAGAGGCTATACTTTCTGTTGGACTCTATCTTCTTCTAGGTGCTATCGGTCTTCCTGTCTTTGCAGGAGGTGGAGCTGGTTTTCAGGCTTTAGTTGGCCCCACTGCAGGCTATCTTTGGTTTTATCTCGTTTACTCTGGACTGACTTCCTCTCTAACCAACAGCAAGAGTGGTGTTGTTAAGATTTTTCTTGCAAACCTCTTGGGTGATGCCCTTGTCTTTGTCGGCGGGATTCTCAGCTTACATTTTCTTGCTGGAATGGCATTTGAAAAAGCTCTTGTTGTGGGGGTCATTCCCTTCATCATTCCAGACCTTGCTAAACTTCTGGCTATTAGTTTTATTAGCCGTCCATTACTTCAACGCCTTAAAAATCAGGCTTACTTTGCTAACTAAAAAAGGATATCGAGTTGTCATGACTCAATATCCTTTTCTTTCATTTTGTAAACTTAGTTTCCTTTAAAGGCATCCACCATCGTTTGAAATTCTTCATTGGAGAGAGTAATCCCTTTGCCCATTTTAGTATGATCTGGGCTCCAAGCACGAATATCAAACTTTGCAGGAGCACCATTAAAGCTCACACGGTTGATTTCCTTGGTCCAACCTTTTTCGTTTTCAGAGAGAGTCAACAAGTGCTCTTCGATTTCAAATGTAAATTCTGCCATTTTCTTCTCCTTTTTTAGCTTTCATTTGATTATTCGTAAAATCTTGTAGATTTTAGGAAAATTTTATATAATATTGATATAAAAGAAGGGAGGCCAATATGAGACATAAATTCCAGCAAGTTCTAGATAAAATACATGACTTTTTAAATGGACATGACCAACCTGACCAGACTGAAAGCAACTCCCTTACAGCCACTATTGAAGAGGCTATCCAGAAACAAACAGCTGTTCACCTTATCTTGTCTGAGACAAGTTTTACAGGTGACATCATCAAATACGATCAACAGCGCCAGCAAATTATCGTGAAAAATTTTGCTAAAAATGTAAGTCGTATTATCCGCATAAGCGATATTCAACGCCTGCGATTTGTCCCTTCAACTGTCCAAACAGCCCAAAAAAATAGATTTAAGAAAGAGTGAGATGTTGTTGCTTCATCCCACTCTTTTTTCTTAGCGAACTTGTTCAAAATGTAAATGAACTGCGATATGATCTCCATAACCACTTCTTTCCAAGTCACGTTGTAGACGATAGGAAATATAGTGTTCTGCGATGGTAATGTAACCTGCTCCCAGTAAACGATGTTCAACCAAAGACTGAATCATGCTGATGGTAGCACGTTCCACCTTGGCTTCTTCCAAATCCAAAACCACTTTCTTAGTGACTTGTGCAAGGTTTTGACGCAAATCATCTGTCAATACATAGACAGTCTGGGCTGCCTTTAAGATAGCTTGGTAAATCTTATCTGGATTAAATTCAGCAATTTCTCCATCACGTTTGATTACTTGCATAGGTATCTCCTTTATTCTTTGTTTTCTTTGATTTCTGCCAGCATTTTTTCTTCTTCTACTGTCAGTTGATAATGTTCAAGCAAATCCGGTCTGCGTTCATAGGTTTTCTTTAAACTCTCATACAATCGCCACTGACGAATCTTCTCATGGTGTCCACTCATCAGTACATCTGGCACAACCATGCCTCGATAATCATAGGGACGTGTGTACTGAGGATACTCGAGAAGCCCAGAAGAAAAACTATCATCTTGGTGGCTAGACTCCTTGCCAATCACTTCTGGAATCAGGCGTACCGTAGCATCAATCATGGTCATAGCCGCTAACTCTCCACCAGTCAAGACATAGTCGCCCAGGGAGATCTCATCTGTCACCAAGGTCTTAATGCGCTCATCATAACCCTCGTAGTGCCCACAGATAAAGATTAGCTCTTCCTCTTGAGACAAATCCTCGGCATAAGCTTGATCAAACTGCTTTCCAGCAGGATCGAGGAGAATGACGCGCGGATTTTTCTTTTCAATAGCATCAAAGGCATCGAAAATGGGTTGGGCTCGGAGCAACATCCCCTGACCGCCTCCGTAGGGCTCATCGTCGACATGGCGGGCCTTTTCAGCATTTTCTCGAAAATTATGATACTGGATATCCAAGAGCCCCTTTTCTCGAGCCTTTCCAACGATTGAGTGCTCTAGCGGAGAAAACATCTCTGGAAAAAGGGTTAAAATATCAATCTTCATCGTCTAACCCTTCTAAGATTTCCACATCGACGCGGTTATTTGGAATATCAACATTGAGAATCACTGGTGGGATATAAGGCAAGAGCAAATCGCGCTTGCCTTTTCGCTTGACCACCCAGACATCGTTAGCACCTGGTTGCAGGATTTCTTTGATGGTTCCAATCAAGTTATCACCCTCATAGACTTCCAAACCGATAATCTCGTGATAATAAAATTCACCATCGTCTAGGTCATTTAAATCTTCCTCAGCAACCTTGAGACTGTATCCCTTGTACTTTTCAATAGCATTGATATGGTACATATCTTTGAATTTAATAATGTCAAAGTTCTTCTGTTTACGGTGGCTAGCGATGGTCACTGTTTGAACAAACTGATCTTTTTCATCAAACAAGGCCAGCTCAGTACCTTTTTTAAACCGTTCTTCTGCAAAATCCGTCACAGACAAGACTCGCATCTCACCCTGCAATCCTTGCGTATTGACGATTTTCCCAACATTAAAGTAGTTCATCTTGTCTCCTGTAGTCTCCTTCTTTCCATCTTATTCTGACAATTCTCGAATAATAGTCGCAATTTTTTCTGATTCTGACCATTGTAAATAATGGTTATTCCCTCCTAAAATGAGTTTAGTATTGGAAGTCCAATATTCTGATTCTCTGTACTCTTTTTCTCTATAAGCCTGACAAAAAATAAACACAGGAATATAAGATTCTATAGATACATTCTCAAAATCTTCCTCAGTAATCTCTCCAGATATCTGAAATCCTGGATCTTGATTTTCCAACTCTGAACCTTTTTCTTGCATTATTTTCCATATTTCTTTATTAATTTCAGGGCTAAATGTTGCTTGAGTTAAGTTCTTAAAATAAAGTTCAGGACCATACTCGTCAATCAGTCTCATCTGCTCTTCCATTTCTGGATAAGGATTTTCTGAAAAATCAGCAAACATGACTTTTTTAGTTGTCGGTTCCATTGCTACTAAAGCCTGACACTTAATTGGTTTATTGAGCAATTTACAAGCTAAAATTCCACTCAAACTATGTACACAAAGTATATATTCAGAAATCCCTAATTCTTCAAGTACTTCATAAACCGCATCTGCAAGATTATCTAGATTTTTTCCAGCTTGGTCATGAATCGGACTCCTACCTGTGTTCGGAAAATCAATTGTCAAATAACCAATTGTAGGAGGAAGTTTTTCAAGTATAAGTGAAAAATTTTCATAACTTGGTAGCAAACCTGCGCCACTTAAACAAACTAGCACTTTCTTTTGCTTTTGATAAGTAACTGAGAGACTACCAATTTCTGTAGATACTTCAATCCTCTTCATAAAGAAATACACTCATTCTATATAATGAATTATTAAAAATCCTTATCCTTTATTTTAACACGTTCCAAAGATTTTCTCAAGTTAGATAAATCTCATCTTACAGAGCTACTACTTCTTCAAAAAATTCACCAACTATCTGATTAAACTCTTCAGGATGATCATTCATCGGTTGGTGTTTACTATCTGAAATCGTTATTTGACGCGCATTGGGATTTAAGGAAATGATACCATCGTAGATCATTTTTAGGTGTTTGGGAAAATCATTTTCGCCTCTTACTAATAGCATAGGAGGGTTTCCTTTATATCCTTCTATCTCATGAACTGCCAAGAAACCTGTGATTCCAAGGTTCAAGAAAACATCTCGCCCAGTTTCTATGATTGCCGTCTTGACTAATTCTCTTGTGATAGGATTATCTGTACACATTTTTGAGTTCTTATCTGCAATCAACTTCCAAGGAATCGTTTTGTACATAAGGGAACTATATTTTATGCGATTTCTCTCTTTATCTGATAGGTAACGATGCTGTCCCCAACTATCTACCATGACTAAGGCTAGAACTCGATCTGGATGACGATAAGTGTACTCTTGAAGTGGATTCCCTCCCCAAGAATGTCCGACCAATATCACCTTATCCAACTGGAAATAGGACAAAATAGCATCTACATCTTGAACAGCGCCTTCCAAGTCGGGTAGGCCAACTTTCATAGGTGATTCACCCTGTCCTCTAACATTGACAAAGTAGAGGTCAAATCCTTCAAAGGCATCATACTGGTGAGCCCACATCTGACTACGGCCACAAGCTCCATGATAAAAAATAATGTGGCCTTTACTTGCGTTTCCAGGACGATGATAAACAACCAAATCACAATCTAAGCCTGGTATAATGTGACGTACCAAAGTCTCGGGTTTTCTGTTATAAAAAGCAATAGCTTCAGCTATATCATTTTGCTTCATTTCTAAACTCTCTCTTCTTTATCCTAGTATTATTCTTTTTATCTATTTTATCATGCTATATTAAAATCATCGTTTTCTAAACTTAGTCCATTAAAAATTTTGAATTTTCTGTATCATTTAGATTAAGAAAAAGACTGCTTAGCAATCTTTACTTTTTTCTCATCAGATTCATGCCTAAAATTCCAGCAATAATCAATGTTGCTCCGATCACATGGTAGCTATAAATTGGTTCGTGGAGGATAAGAGCTCCGGCTAGAATAGTCAAAACTGTTCCAAGATTACCAAAGACACTAACGGTCGATGCTCCAAGTTGAACAATAGCATAGATAGAGAGACTACCAGTAACGATAGAGGCTAGAATTCCCAAATAGAGAATTGAAAGCAGATAAGATACCTGTCCAAGTGGCGCAAAGTAAGCTAATATGTTGCCATCTAGATAGTGCGAGGTCAGACTCAGCGTATTAAAGGTGACGAAGCCAACAAATATCACAACAGCTGTCATATCTATGGCCTGATAGCGACCTCCTTTGGACTTGCTGAGGATATTGCTTATTGCATTGGCGAGAACAGATCCCAACATCAAGAGAAAGCCAAAGCTAGCAGTCTCAGTACCGAAGTTAGCTCCTTTGCTAAGGAAGATGAAAACTACTCCTGCTACGGATAAAAATAAAAAGAACTTTTGAAGCAAGCTTGTCTTTTCCTTGAGAAAGGCCGATGCTAAAAGGAGAGTAAAAATCGGGACAAGAGCCTGTAAAATTCCAGCTTCAGAAGACGATATATACTGTAAAGCAAAGGATTGAAAAATAAAAAAGAGAAGAGGATAGAAAAGACTCATAGGCAGAATAGAAAGAATATCTTTTCTACTTAAACTCACTTTAATAAGTTTGGTTTGATAAAGAACAACCATTACTAAAGCTGCGATTGTATAGCGATGCGCTAAGTTTGTGAGAGGACTGGCATAGCCTAAAGCAATCTTAGTAAATAAAAAAGAAAATCCAATGATTGCTGAAAAGGATAAAGCTGCTAGGTAAGCTTTTGTTTTCTCGTTCATAGACTGTTACTCCCTTTAAAAATAGCTATTCTAAAGATTAATTGACTAGAATTCTTTGAGACTGTCTTTCCATTGTAGCATAGTAAAATGCTAGATGCTATTTCTAGGATTTATATTTTATGCCTACTATCACTCTTTCAAGCTGATAAATGCTTTCTCGTTGCCTATAAAGGAGGCAGCTATGCTGACCTGCTTTTCTCGTTCTTATCTCACAAGTTCTAGCTTGTCTACCTCTTGGAAATTCCTTACTTTTATAGCATAATCTACCATTTTCCTTGCTTTCTCTTTCTTATATTTACTAATACCTTCTTTATTAGTAAAAATCATTTATTATTGTCTTAGAGGTCCCCCTTCAAAAATCCTTCCAAATCACGTTCATGTTGGTACTTAATGGCTGCAGTTTTGTCTTTCTCAAAGATAGTCTTGATAAGGTCAATATCATTAATAGCTGCGATAGCAACTGTATAGTGAATGATATCAGCCAGTTCTTTTGCTAGTTCCTCGTTCGAATCTTGAACTCCCTCTTTTCGACCAGAGCGCCCATTCAAAACTTCAGCTACTTCTCCGACTTCCTCCACTAACTTCATAAAGAGACCTTCCTCAGTCCGAGACTGCTGGTAATGTTCCAGTAGGTAGTCTTGTAATTGTCTAAACGTTAAATCCTTCATATCCTGCTACTTGCAAAAAAAGCGAGACATTCGTCCCGCCCTTCTTATTTTTCGTCAATAACGATTCTTACTTTTTTGTCTTCAGTTGGGACAGAGTAGACAATCGTTCTTATCGCAGAAATAGTGCGACCCTTACGACCGATTACACGACCCACATCGCTTTGATCAAGATCCAAATGATATTCCAAAAACTCTGGTGTATCTTCAATCTTGATAGTTAAGGCATCTGGTTGTGAAATCAAGGGTTTCACAATCGCAATAATGAGATTTTCAATCGTATCCATCTGTCAACCTACTTTAAACTTATTTTGAGAATTTAGAATCGTGGAATTTCTTCAATACACCTTCTTTTGAAAGGATGTTGCGAACTGTATCTGAAGGTTGAGCTCCATCAGCCAACCATGCAAGAACGCGGTCTTCTTTCAAAGTTACTTGGTTTTCAGCAACAAGTGGGTTGTAAGTTCCAACTGTTTCGATGAAACGTCCGTCACGTGGTGAACGTGAATCTGCTACGTTGATACGGTAGAAAGGTTTTTTCTTAGAACCCATACGAGTCAAACGGATTTTAACTGCCATTTTTAAAGTCTCTTTTCTTATTTTTTATTTCGGTGAAATAGCTGAGCTATTTAGCACATGTTCTATTATAGCAGATTTCTGGCAGGTGTCAAGAAAAAAACTTGACAGACTATAAAATTTTTACACCATTTATAAATTGGTTAGACTAATAAAGATAAATTAGAAAGAGAAACTTTATGAATACTACAATAGAGAACATTTACAAAGACCATCAAGTCAAAACCTTTATCTCTCCTGAACGTGATGTGGATGCTTGGCTCCTAAATCCCAAGCCCGTTCCTAAACGAAATATGGTACTACTTAAAGACAATCTCCTGGCAGGAGATATCATTCTACTATGGAGAATCCACTTTGGAACTTTTACCACCGAAACATGATTTTAAAAATTTCCATTCGAATATGATTCAAAATTCTCTTAAAATCAACGTTTTCTCGTTTTTTTAGAAAACAAATTTTCATCTAATTTGAATAACTTTCAATTAAATGGTGTGAATTTCACCCTAAAAACACACGAATTGAGCTAAATTTTACTAAAAAGTTCATACAATTATATATTCATGAAATTGCGACATATTCATCATTTATCAATCCCCAATAAATAAGTTTTCCCACTGAGTGATAGATGCTGGTAGGATCAACTTATACTTCTCATAGAAATCTAACAAATCGTTGTCCCCTATCCTAACTACATTTTCAATCTTATCTAAATTTATCACTCTCGGAGCATATAAATATACTATATAGCCTTCATCTAAGTATTGTTTAAATTCTAAGGCGTCAAGTTCCTTTGCTTTCTTTCCTTTCACTTGAACTACTGCTTTTCTCGGGTTATCAATTTCTCTTGAAATCATTTCACATTCAATTTTTATAGTAGTTGATTTCTTTGCAATTGAATTAGAAAGGACATAGTAGTTTTCCTTAATTTGAAGATATGAGATGACAAGTTCTTCTAAATCAAATTCAGGTAGATTATCGAGGAGACCTCCACTATAGGTTGTTACCTCAAAATAATTCTTTTTCGAAAATTTATTAAATATCAATTTTGAATATTCAATTATGCTTTTATCCCGTATCCTCTCAACTGTACCACCAAGAGGTCTATTAAACGATGACTTTATCTGTCCAGGGACTTGCATTCCCACGTTAAATGCATCAACTTGGATAACTGATCCAATATCCAAATGAGTATCACAAACTACTTTGGCTTGAGATTTCGCTTTACATATCCAATAATTTCCACTTAAATCTCGTGTCCAGAATAAATCATCTATCTGAGCATCCTTAAAAACATTTATTGCTGGATTCGCTCTGCCTCTTTCTTTTTTTATTCGTCCATAGTATTCATTAAAGTCTTCTTCCCGAATATCGCTACTTAAGCGACTCCAACCAAGTGCAAGATACTGTTCAGAATTATTTAAACAGAAGCCAATTAACTCTTTCCTAATGTTATCGTCTCTTTTTAAATGTATTCTAGTCACATAATCCATTCAAATTAGCCTCTCTTACTTTTTTCTTTCAAGATTATTTCGACTCCCGCTTGATGTAAAATATCATATCTAACACGACTTACTTCTGATTCATCGATTAAATTAAGAAGATGATCAATTTCTTTTCTTCCTTCTTCACTTAACTTTGGCTTTATATCAACTAAGTTTTTTTGTAGTCTTAAAAACAATTGAATAGCTACTTCGTAATCTTTTTTCTCTTGTAATTCTTGCTGCTTGGCTAAAAATTCTTTTTCTTTCTCTTCGTTTTTCTTCCTATTTTGTTCAGCCATTTCACAAAGTATTTCATAATCCACTGTTTGAGTCTCAAAATCTTTTTTTACCAACTCCAACATTTGAGGCGTAATACGAATACGATTATAAGCTTCTTTTACTAAGGAAGTGATTTTATCCCAATAAGGTATTTCTGAGTCTTCTCGGAACATTAATATTTCCCGATCCGTTATCACAATTTTCTTTTCTTCATCAATGAAATAGCCTTTTTCTTTGTAATTATTTAACTCAAAAATATACTTCTCTAATCTCCATTGTTTGACAATTTTTTTGGCATTGTCAGATAAATCAGCGTTGACCACATATCCATATAACCAATCAGGAAGATTAATATCACCTATAGTCCATCTTTGTTTCTCATCTGAGTATATTTTATTTCTTAATTCTCTGTCGGGAAATTTAACTTTATTAAAAACGTACTTAATAATCTCGTCACCCTCTTGAATGTATTCGTTCCAATACTTGCTATACTTAGCGTAGGGGCTAAATGGACGAGTTCTATATATAACTCTACTCATTTCATCTTCTCCTTTAGTTGGTGAAATTCACAGTATTCTTTTATAACAGATAAAACTTTCTCCCAGTCTTTCTCAAACATCTAGTCAATGTAATTTTCTTCCATTTTCTTAATAAGAATCTTCATGTCATCAATTAACGACTGTGGAGACAATACCCTTAAGGATTCCGCTTGACCCAATAGCCACCTCTTCAGCCCTGGTGTATCCTGACTCACAAATTCAATAATATTACCATTTGATGTTTTTTCAATAATTTTTGCTGTTGGGAATTGATCAACAACAATTGCTGAATCATTGACAAATAGGACTCTGATCTTTAACTCTTTTCCTATGAATGGATCTACACGTTTATTACGAATGTCTCCATCACGAAATTTTCTTCCATATGAGAGAGAAGGTTTTTTCTTTTCTTTAGATTCTACCCAACTAAGAATTCTATCTAGTTTCAAGGTCATATAAGAATCAAAAACTAAATTATAAGCTACTATGTAAAAGTAATGAGTATCATAATAAAGCGATACCGGGAAAATGGTATGATGCTTTTTAGTATTATAGGGAGATTGATATTCAATATCTAGTAGCAATTCCTTACGAATCATTTCAGACCATTCCCAAACCTTATCAATACGATTTTGTGTATCTGACAATGGTGCATAATTTAGCAACTCACTTGCAATAATACTGGAAACTTCATTTTGCTCATCTTTTGAAATAAGTGCTAATAAACTATCAAGTAATGACTTGTTTTCTTCCTTATTCAAAGATCGATTTTCTAGTAAAATCTTTGAAATTACAAGAATATCCTTTTTATTAAACAAAGATTTTCCTTTTAAGTATCTTGTATGGTGCTTTGCATCATAAGCAAGCTCTGCTGCAACCATTGGTTGTGTATCTAAGAAACCAGACAAGAGAGAAAAATCTCGTTGTATAGTTTTTTCACTAACACCAAATTCATCAGCAAGCTGAGCCTTAGATAAATGCGCGCCAGACTGTAAGCGTAAAAATATAGTTAATAAGCGTTCTTGGTCGTTCATATAATTCTAATCCTTTACTAATATTATAGCATTCCCAATGGTTCAGATTCAATCAATTTCTTAGTTCAAATCTTTTACTGATAGTACTCTTTTTCAAGCACCGATTTCTTCTTTTAGAGCCTACTATAGATTTCTCTACCTTCCGAATCCTATCAACGATATTGATTTTGAAGATTTTGCTTCAATAGCTACAATAGCCTTATTGATATCTGTCAATGTAATTTGATTTAAAAAGTTTTCATCTTCTAATTGAATCTTATCACCTTCAACCACGCGTTGTGCTTGACAGAAGACAATCTCATCTACTAATTTACGAACGTATCGAGCATTTCCAAAATTGCTACAATTTACAACTTCTGAAAAATGCTGACGTAGTACCATCTTACAATCGTCGGTTAATTGATAATGTCTTTTATTTATCATCAATTCTAAAATAGCAATTAGTTGATCAATTGTATAATCGAAAAATTTTATTTCTCTGGAAATTCTAGAGGATAATCCTGGATTAGTTTCAATGAATTGAGCCATCAATTCTTCATAACCAGCAAAAATAACCAAAACCTCATCCCGACGATTTTCCATTTCCTGTATAATCGCTGAAATAGCTTCATGTCCGAAATCTCTATCACTACTTGGAATAAGACTATAGGCCTCATCTATAAAGAGTACTCCCCCTCTTGCATCATCAAAAACTCTTTTTACTTTTGGAGCAGTTTGACCAACATATTCACCAACTAATTCCGTTCTACCTACCTCCACTAACTTATTCTCTTTAATTATCTTATTGTTGTATAAAATTTCTGAAAAGAGCCTAGCAACTACAGTTTTCCCAGTCCCAGGATTTCCGGAAAAAACAAGATGACGATTTAATACTTCGTTACTAAATCCATGTGCCTGACGCATTACAGAAACTCGACTATATGCTAACTGCTGCTTTAGGACCATTTTCACTTCTTCTAAACCAATTAATTCACTCAGCTTTTTCTCCGCATTTTCTTCATCTTCAACTGAAGATTTATTTTGGAGAATGAATCCATCGAGATTTAATTCATTTTTTTCTGAAGGATCATAATTATTTTGCACTGCAAATTCAATAAGCTCTTGAACAAAAAGGCGAACTTCTTTGGCATCCTTTAGCACGTGATTTTCAGCTACTAATCGTTCAAAATCTTCGTTACTCAAATGAACACCTTTTTGATTTAGCATTTGAATACCAATTCCTTTAAGCTCTGATTCATCATACCGGGGGAAATTAATAATTGATACCTTATTAAAAACATCGAGTAACTCTTTTCTAATAGCTTCTGCTTCTTGAATGCTTCTAGAAATAATAATATTAAAGGAATTCCCCTTCTTTTGTCGAAAATTATCAAAAATATCTGATTTTGTTTTTGATCTTGCCGAAAGATAATCAACTAATACAGCGAAATCTTTTTCACTCATTTTAGGAACAAAATAATGATTGCAATTAACAAATATCGCATTCATACCAAAGATAGACTCTAGAAACTTGATTGCAAACTTTCTACCCGTTCCTTTCTCACCAGTAAAAATATAAAAATGTTGTTGATTTTCATTATTGCTTATTTTTTCTTGGAAGGATATATAATCAATGAATTCTCGAATAGCTCCTTTAAATTCAATTAGGGCAATAATATCATTCAACTCGTCCAACTTTTCTAAATTGGGTTTTAATTGTTCAGAAAATCTTTCTTTTTCTGCACTAAGTAAGAATTTGACTAAATCTCCTATATCACTTCTGCCAAGTTTCTTGATAAAATCACTTTCTATTAAAGGCTCTACCTTAGCTAGTAAGAACTCATAATCAAAAAAATCATTTATTTTTTTCATAATTTCTTGGTCATTGTAATTTTCTTGAGAAATAAGATAGTATGATTCTCCTTCTTTCAAAAAAATTAAATGATTAGACGTAATAAAATCATTCGTCTGAGTTTTAAAAAAATCATCAGGATTCTTAAATTCAACTTGATAGTAATTCATTCACTCTCACCTCTTTTTATAATAAATTAATTTTACAAAAAAGGATGGACATTTATTGTCTAGTTAATTATTTTTTAAGAAAATAAAAAAGAACACCCAAAAAAGTAATCTTTTTAAGTATAGTAATTCTTTCGAATTAACGTTTACTAAATTGTGATGCTTTACGAGCTTTCTTAAGATCTGGTTTCCAAAATACTTTGAGTATACTTATGACATTGATGCCCCTAAACATTTAAAAACTCTGGTGGAAAAAGGTTATGCAGTCATTGAAACAGCTTTTGACTCACTTGATCATCTCAATGCTACTATGAAAAAGAATATTCTGAAAAGCAAGGGAATTACAGGACTATCTAAGATGAAGGCTGCAGATCTGGAGCAAACCCTTCATAACAACTTTTCAGAAGAAGAATTAGCAAGTCACTTTACCGTTCGTGGCTACAAATTAACTCCAAAGGGGAGCAGATACTGGAACAATACAAGGGAATTATCAACCGCCATCCAAAGAAGAATCTCTAAGCAAGCGATTTTTGGATTGACTTTCTCTAAAACTACCTTGTCACTAACATTTGAAATCCACTTCCTTTTAGGGTACAATGGTAGAAATAAATTTTTGAGAGGAACAGAATGAAAAAACTAGCAACCCTTCTTTTACTATCCACTGTAGCCCTAGCTGGATGTAGCAACATCCAACGTAGTTTGCGTGGTGATGACTATGTAGATTCTAGCTTGGCCGCTGAGGAAAGTTCCAAAGCAGCAGCCCAATCTGCCAAGGAGTTAAACGATGCTTTAACAAACGAAAACGCCAATTTCCCACAACTATCTAAAGAAGTTGCTGAAGACGAGGCTGAAGTCATTCTCCACACAAGTCAAGGAGATATCCATATCAAACTCTTCCCTAAACTCGCTCCTCTAGCGGTTGAAAACTTCCTCACTCATGCCAAAGAAGGCTACTATAACGGCATTACCTTCCACCGTGTCATCGATGGCTTCATGGTTCAAACTGGAGATCCAAAAGGGGATGGTACAGGTGGTCAGTCTATCTGGCATGACAAGGATAAGACAAAAGACAAGGGAACTGGTTTCAAAAACGAGATTACTCCTTATCTCTATAACATCCGTGGTGCTCTTTCTATGGCTAATACTGGTCAACCAAACACCAATGGCAGCCAGTTCTTCATCAACCAAAACTCTACAGATACCTCTGCTAAACTCCCTACAAGCAAGTATCCAAAGAAAATCATCGAAGCCTATAAAGAAGGGGGAAACCCTAGTCTAGATGGCAAACACCCAGTCTTTGGTCAAGTGATTGACGGTATGGATGTTGTAGATAAAATTGCTAAAGCCGAAAAAGATGAAAAAGACAAGCCAACTACTGCTATCACAATCGACAGCATCGAAGTGGTGAAAGACTACGATTTTAAATCTTAAAAACCAAAAAATACAGTATCCACATTCGGTACTGTATTTCTTTTACTCTCATTCTTAAGTTAAATTATTAAAATCCCAGATTTGGTCCATCCAGCCTTCATAGAAGTCTGGTTCGTGACAGACCATAAGAATAGATCCCTTGTATTCTTTGAGAGCGCGTTTGAGTTCATCCTTGGCATCCACATCCAAGTGGTTGGTCGGCTCGTCCAGCACTAAAACATTGTTTTCACGATTCATCAAGAGACAGAAACGAACCTTGGCTTGTTCCCCACCTGACAAGACCTGAATTTGGCTTTCAATATGCTTGGTTGTCAGACCACAACGGGCAAGGGCTGCACGGACTTCTGCTTGGTTAAGTGCAGGAAAGGAATTCCAGACAGCTTCAAGTGGTGTTTGACGATTGCCACCTTCTACTTCCTGCTCAAAGTAGCCAAGTTCTAGGTAGTCACCGCGTTCAACTTCCCCAGCAATTGGCGGGATAATTCCCAAGAGAGACTTCAATAGAGTTGTTTTACCGATACCATTGGCACCGATAATGGCAATCTTTTGATTGCGTTCAAAGGTAAGATTTAAAGGCTTTGTCAGAGGACGATCATAACCAATTTGCAAATCCTTGGCTTGGAAAATAAAGCGCCCTGGCGTACGAGCTGGTTTGAAATCAAAGGATGGTTTTGGTTTCTCACTTTGCAGTTCGATAATATCCATCTTATCCAATTTCTTCTGACGAGACATGGCCATGTTTCGTGTTGCAACACGCGCTTTATTACGTGCGACAAAGTCTTTGAGATCTGCAATCTCTTTCTGCTGACGTTCGTAGGCTGCCTCTAGCTGAGATTTCTTCATAGCATAGACTTCTTGGAACTGGTAGTAGTCACCAGAGTAACGCGTCAGCTGTTGATTTTCCACATGGTAGACAATATTAATCACGTCGTTCAGGAATGGAATATCGTGTGAAATAAGAACAAAGGCATTCTCATAGTTTTGGAGATAGCGCTTGAGCCAATCAATATGCTCAACATCCAAGTAGTTGGTCGGCTCGTCCAACAACAAGATATCGGGCTTTTCAAGGAGGAGTTTAGCCAAAAGCACCTTGGTTCTTTGCCCACCTGACAAAGAGGTTACATCCGTATCCATGCCAAAGTCCATGACACCAAGGGCACGCGCCACTTCATCAATCTTAGCATCTAAGGTATAGAAATCACGACTCTCCAGACGGTCTTGAAGTTCGCCAACTTCTTCCATGAGAGCATCAACATCCGCTCCGTCTTCAGCCATTTCCATATAAAGGTCATTGATACGAGATTCCGCTTTGAAAAGCTCATCAAAGGCTGTACGGAGAACATCACGAACAGATTGACCTTCAGCAAGGACAGAGTGCTGATCCAAGTAACCTGCCGTCACATATTTAGACCATTCGACTTTCCCTTCATCTGGCAACATCTTACCAGTCACAATGCTCATAAAGGTTGATTTCCCTTCACCATTGGCACCGACCAGACCGATATGTTCTCCCTTGAGGAGACGGAAGGACACATCTTCAAAAATTGCACGGTCACCAAAACCGTGACTCAAGTTTTTAACTTCTAAAATACTCATTTTAATTCCTTATCTTGTTTTTATGTAATTGTTTATAGAGGAGCCAAGCCAGATAGCCACCCAAGGTATTGGTCCACAAATCATCAATCTCAAAGACTCGATTGAAATCAAAGAAAAAGTCCAAGACTAACTGCGTACACTCGATTCCAAGACTCACTAGAAAACTGAAAAAAAGAACTCTTTTTGTTTTCCTTAAATTCGGAAAGAGATAAAGGAATTGAAACACCAAAGGAAAAAGTAAGAAGACATTAAGGATATTTTGTAGAAAAAGCAAACATAATTGTCCTATGTCACTCACTTCGCCCAGTTTCCAGAGAGAATTGAAAGGAGTCAAAAGAAAAACCAGGCTTCCAAGATGCTGAATACCTGGAGTTTCCACTCCCACGGGAGAATGTTCTTGAGGAGTAAAGCAAAAATAAGCAATGCAAATGCTATAGAAAATGACTCCCCAGAGCAAAACATGATTATAAGGTTTCTTCATCATTACGGATTGACTGCTGCGACTGCTTTCTGGCGGTCACGTTTCATTGTATTAGAACGCAATTGTCCACAAGCTGCATCAATATCAGTTCCATGTTCTTGACGAACAACACAGTTAACCCCTTTTTTCTTAAGCGTATCATAGAAGGCCATGACGCGCTCTTTAGGACTCCGGCTATATTGGTCATGTTCACTAACTGGGTTATAAGGAATCAAGTTTACATAAGACAATTTCTTGATATTCTTGAGCAATTCAGCCAATTCCAAGGCTTGTTCTACACCATCGTTAACTTCATTGAGCATGATATATTCAAAGGTCACACGACGATTTGTTGTTTCGATGTAGTACTCAATGGCTGCAAAAAGTTTTTCAATCGGAAAGGCACGGTTAATCTTCATGATGCTTGAGCGCAATTCATTGTTCGGTGCGTGAAGAGAAACGGCAAGATTGACCTGAACTCCTTCATTAGCAAAATCACGAATTTTATGGGCCAAACCTGAGGTTGAAACCGTAATGTGACGAGCACCGATGGCCATTCCTTTATCATCATTGATAGTACGAACGAAATTCAAGACATTGTTGTAGTTATCAAAGGGCTCACCGATTCCCATGACAACGATATGGCTGACGCGTTCGTCCTGACCACGCTCATCGAAGTATTTCTGAACCAGCATGATCTGCGCTACGATTTCTCCATTATTGAGGTCGCGTTGTTTCTTAATCAAACCAGAGGCACAGAAGGTACAACCGATATTACAGCCGACCTGAGTGGTCACACAGACTGACAAACCATAGTGTTGACGCATAAGTACAGTCTCAATCAACATACCATCAGGCAACTCAAAGAGATATTTGACAGTGCCATCAGCAGACTCTTGAACGATACGCTGTTTCAAGGGATTGACCACAAACTGGTCATTGAGCTTAGCAATCAAATCTTTTGACAGGTTGGTCATTTCTTCAAATGACTGGACACGTTTACGGTAAAGCCATTCCCAAATTTGATCTGCACGGAATTTCTTTTCTCCCTGCTCCAAAACCCATTCCTGCATGGTTTGACGTGTTAAACTATAAATTGACGGTTTCATCTCTTCTCCTTATTCTCTACTCACTTCTGACGAATGACAAAATGACGTTGCCCCTTGTCCTCTTTCTGAGAATGCTGGTCCTTTTGACGACGTCTATTTTTCTTATCTGCATTCGGTTTTCGTTTTGTTTGAGCCGGTTTCTTTCCTTTTCTAGAAGGCTGTTCTTCTTCCTTCTTACGCATTTTCTTGTCAAATGATGCTCGCTTAGGGGCTTCATTTTCTAGGACAAAATAGGCACAACCATAACTACAATACTCTAAAAGATAGTCTTGTAAACGACTGATTTTTTCAAGATTTTCCTCTGTTCGGTCATCCTTGTAAAAACCTCGTAGGCGAAGCTGTTCGTTGCTCCAGTCTCCCACGATATAATCAAACTTGGTTAAGACTTCTGAAAAACGCTGATTAAAAGTCGTCACATCAAAGGCTTCCTTGATATTTTCCACCAAGGAAAAAGCTATCCCTTCCGTTTCAACCTTGTCCCCGTGTAAATGAAACTCAGGACCAGGAAACTTGTTATAGTTGTATAATTCAGGTGCAATTTCTTTTCGCATAGATATCCTTTTTCCACGATTACTTAATACTTTATTCTACCATAATTTCCAGCAGTTAGCACGTTTCTCATAAAAATGAAAAAAGTCTGACGATTTTGTCAGACCAAATAATATAACCTTAAAAAGAGAAGAACAATTCTTCCCTCCAACTATCATTATTTAGCAGCTGCGTACAATTCATCTACTTTATTCCAGTTGATGACTGAGAAGAAAGCTTTGATGTAGTCAGGACGCACGTTGCGGTATTTCACGTAGTAAGCATGTTCCCAAACGTCCAAGCCCAAGATTGGTTTTTTACCTTCTGAGATTGGTGTGTCTTGGTTTGCTGTTGAAGTCACTTCAAGTTTACCTTCTTTGTTGACAACCAACCATGCCCATCCAGAACCGAAGCGAGTTGTAGCTGCTGCTGTAAAGGCCGCTTGGAATTCTTCAAATGAACCAAATGTTGCATCGATTGCTGCTGCAAGTTCTGCTGATGGAGCTGTTTTTTCAGGAGTCATCAATTCCCAGAAAAGAGCGTGGTTCAAGTGTCCACCACCATTGTTGATAAGTGCTTGACGGATATCAGCTGGGATAGATTCTACATCAGCAAGCAAGGCTTCAAGGTCTTCACCAATTTCAGGGTGTTTTTCAAGAGCTGCATTAGCATTGTTGACATAAGTTTGATGGTGTTTGTCATGGTGCAAGTGCATTGTTTCCGCATCGATGTATGGTTCCAAAGCGTCGTATGCATATGGAAGATCTGGTAAGATAATAGCCATCTGTAATACCTCTTTTTCTTTCTATATGAAAATGATAACGCAAACATTCACTTTTTTCAAGTTTTTTGCTTATAGATAAGGAAATCACTGAGATACTTTCTAATAAAACAAGCAAATCAGCAAGAAACCCACGACAAGATAATCTTGACGCGGGTTGTAGTTTCAAAAAAATATCAATTTACCTGACTAGCAATCTGTAAGAGTGCCTTTTCAAAAAGGAAACTCTTTTCATAAAGACCTGTCTTAACCTGATAGTCTGTCTCAATCAAATAAGAAATAGCTTGCTTCAAAAAGCTCAAGGAAAGTCCTCTTGAATCCCTCAACGCAAACTTGATTTGATAGGGATTAGGATTACGTCCGAGAAAACTTCCTAAACTACTTGCAATCTGAGATTCTGCTTGTCCAGACTCCGCCAAAATTTTCACCTGAGTAAAAGTCCGAAATTGTCCCAGCATGACTGCAATCAGTTTGATTTCATCTTCACCTTGCAAGGTCAAGTCTCTAACCAAATCACGCGCCTGGTCCATCTTTTTAGTCAGAATAAACTGAGTTAAATCAAAAATATTGTCCTGCAAGGTCTTGGGAATTGCATTGACAATATCCTCTTCCTCGATAACAGAGTCTTCCTTATAGGACTGTAAAAAAAGCAGATTTTTCTGGATTTCGCTAAATTGAAAACCAGATTTGATAAGGAGATTTTCAAAAGAATGATTGGTAAACTGCAGACCTTCTTTCTGACTCCACTTTTGGAAATACTGGCGCAATTCTTGTTCTTTGGCTTCTACTGCATCAAAGACCTTGGCATCACGCTTAAGTAATTTTACCAGCCGTCTTTTGCTATCCAGCTTTCCTTCTGCAAAGATTAACAACTTGGTTGTTGGTGAAGGATTGTCAAGGTATTCCTCAAACGACTTGAGCTCAGCATCTGTTAAAAAGCGTTTCTTGGCTGTTGTGATATCGACAAAATGGTCTAATATCACGATTTTCTCATCCGCAAAGAAAGGAAGGCTGACCAACTCCAGTTCCACATCCTTGTAGACCACTTCTTTCATATCAAAGTAGGCAAAGTTGAGGTCAGCAGAATCATAGCCAATCTGTTTCAACACTTGACTCTTCATCACTTCAAACTGACCCTGGTCTGTCCCTGTAAATAGGCTCAGACTAGGTAAATTTGATAAAGTCAACTTCTGGCTTTCTTCAATAGCTAGCATCTTCTCTCCTTTCTTCTGATTTTTCGATTTAATTTAGTCAATGTAGCGCAATTTCCCACGGAAATCTTCTAAGCTCTCATACCCTTTTTCCGACATGATTGCTTTCAGTTCATTGGTAATACGTTCGAAGGCACCAACACCTTCTTTGTGAAGGGTGGTTCCCACCTGTACCATACTAGCACCACAGAGGATGTGTTCAAAAGCATCTCGACCAGTCAGAACACCACCTGTTCCAATGATTTGGATTTGAGGATTGAGACGTTGATAAAAAGCATGAACATTGGCTAGAGCAGTCGGTTTGATGTACTCCCCACCAATCCCACCAAAACCATTCTTAGGTCGAATAACGACAGATTCATCTTCTATATAAAGGCCGTTCCCAATCGAGTTAACACAGTTGACAAACTTGAGCGGATATTTATTGAAAATAGCTGCCGCTTGGTCAAAGTGAACAATGTCAAAATAAGGTGGTAATTTAATCCCAAGAGGTTTGGTAAAGTAGGCAAATACTTCTGCCAAAATTCGGTCAGTTGTCTCAAAATCATAGGCAATCTGAGGTTTACCTGGAACATTTGGACAGGAAAGATTTAGCTCAGTCAGACCACGAAACTCACTCTCTTGGACTTTTTTCAAGATAGTATGGGTTTCCTCTGGAGACATTCCAACTAAGGATAGAAAGAAGGTACGATTCGGTTCCTTTTCTTGTAATTCCAGAAGATAGTTTAGGTAATAATCTAAGCCATTATTTGGCAAGCCCATAGAGTTGATAGAACCACGTGGAACATCTTGATAGCGTGGTTCAGGATTTCCCTGACGAAAGTCCAAGGTCGCAGTCTTCGTAACAAAAGTACCTGCTGCTGAGTTTTTGACCTCTTCTAACTCCGCTATCGTCATACAAGCTACACCTGCTGCATTCATCAAGCAATTGTCAAACTCAAAACCAGCAATTTGCGTTTTCGTTGATACCATGATTCTGATCCTCCAGATTCCTTTTATTGCTAATATTATACCATATTTTCACATTTTCTCTTTGAGAAAGATATTTCCAAGAAAACGTTCGTATTTTTATAGATTTTCAAAAAGCCTCAAAACTAAATGTTAAAACCAAATTGATAGAATTTTTAGAAAATTTTTGTTTTTCTCTTTACAGTTAAAAAAAATTCTGCTATAATGACACACATAATTAAATTAGAATTTAAGGAGAACGATATGACATCTGCTAAAGAATATATCCAAAGCGTGTTTGAAACTGTAAAAGCTCGTAACGGGCACGAGGCTGAATTCCTCCAAGCTGTTGAAGAATTTTTCAACACTTTGGAACCTGTATTTGAAAAACACCCTGAGTATATCGAAGAAAATATCTTGGCACGTATTACTGAACCAGAGCGCGTGATTTCTTTCCGTGTTCCTTGGGTTGACCGTGATGGAAAAGTTCAAGTAAACCGTGGCTACCGTGTTCAATTCAACTCAGCTGTTGGACCATACAAAGGCGGACTTCGTTTCCACCCAACTGTAAACCAAGGGATTTTGAAATTCCTCGGATTTGAACAAATCTTTAAAAACGTCTTGACTGGACTCCCTATCGGTGGAGGTAAAGGTGGATCAGACTTCGATCCTAAAGGTAAAACAGATGCTGAAGTGATGCGCTTCTGCCAAAGCTTCATGACTGAACTGCAAAAATACATCGGCCCATCACTTGATGTACCTGCTGGTGATATCGGTGTTGGTGGACGTGAGATTGGTTACCTTTACGGTCAATACAAACGCCTTAACCAATTTGATGCTGGTGTCTTGACTGGTAAGCCTCTTGGATTTGGTGGTAGCTTGATTCGTCCAGAAGCAACTGGTTACGGTTTGGTTTACTACACTGAAGAAATGCTCAAAGCTAACGGTAATAGCTTTGCTGGTAAGAAAGTTGTTATTTCAGGTTCTGGTAACGTTGCTCAATACGCTCTTCAAAAAGCGACTGAACTTGGTGCAACTGTTATCTCTGTATCTGATTCAAATGGTTATGTCATCGATGAAAATGGTATCGACTTCGATCTTTTGGTTGACGTTAAAGAAAAACGTCGCGCTCGTTTGACTGAGTATGCAGCTGAGAAAGCAACCGCTACTTATCATGAAGGTTCTGTATGGACTTACGCTGGAAACTATGACATCGCTCTTCCATGTGCGACTCAAAACGAAATCAACGGTGAAGCAGCTAAACGTTTGGTTGCTCAAGGCATTATCTGTGTATCTGAAGGTGCCAACATGCCAAGCGACCTTGATGCCATCAAAGTTTACAAAGAAAATGGTATCTTCTACGGACCTGCCAAAGCTGCCAACGCTGGTGGTGTAGCCGTTTCAGCCCTTGAAATGAGCCAAAATAGTCTTCGCCTTTCATGGACTCGTGAAGAAGTTGATGGACGTCTCAAAGACATCATGACAAACATCTTCAACACAGCTAAAACAACTTCAGAAACATACGGTCTTGATAAAGACTACCTTGCAGGAGCTAACATTGCTGCCTTTGAAAATGTAGCAAACGCTATGATTGCACAAGGTATTGTTTAAGACTCATTTGCTTAATCCTCAATCGCTCTGATTGGGGATTTTTAGCTTGAATTAAAAAGTTGGAAAATTACTTACTCGCCCCCTTTTTTGCCCCTTCTTGAACAAAAAGAAAAACCGCTACTCCTAAGAATAGCGGTTTAATCATGTTTTTAAGCTACTAATGTAGTCGCTCTATTATTTAAGAGTAACTGAAGCTCCAGCTTCTTCCAATTTAGCTTTGATTTCTTCAGCTTCTGCAGTTGCAACGCCTTCTTTAACAAGTGCTGGTGCACCGTCAACAAGTTCTTTAGCTTCTTTAAGTCCAAGACCTGTGATTTCACGTACAACTTTGATAACGCCAACTTTTTTGTCGCCTGCAGATGTCAATTCAACGTCGAATGAATCTTTAGCAGCACCAGCGTCAGCAGCACCAGCTGCAGCAACAGCTACAGGAGCAGCTGCAGTTACACCAAATTCTTCTTCGATAGCTTTTACAAGGTCGTTCAATTCAAGGATTGAAGCTTCTTTAATTTCAGCAATAATGTTTTCAATGTTCAATGCCATTGTTATTTCCTCCAAATATGTTTTAAATTTATAATAGATTTTCGTAGCTAGGCTACGCTGCGTAGCTTAAGATTAAGCTGCGTCTTCTTTGTTGTCTGCAACCGCTTTGACTGCAAGAGCAACGTTGCGCACTGGCGCTTGAAGTACAGAAAGGAGCATAGAAAGAAGTCCTTCGCGGTTTGGAAGAGTTGCAAGAGCAAGAATCTCTTCTTTAGATGCGACAGCGCCTTCGATTGCACCACCTTTGATTTCAAGTGCTTCAGCGTTTTTAGAAAAGTCGTTCAAGATTTTCGCTGGTGCGATAACATCTTCGTTAGAAAATGCTACTGCAGATGGTCCAACAAATACAGATGCAAGATCTTCAAGACCAGCTTTTTCAGCTGCACGACGCAAGATTGAGTTTTTAATAACTTTATACTCAACTTCGCTTCCACGAAGCTCACGACGAAGAACTGTATCTTGCTCAACTGTCAAACCACGAGCGTCTACAACGACGATAGATGCAGCAGCTTTCATTTTCTCAGCTACTACGTCAACTAGTTCCGCTTTTTTAGCAATAATTGCTTCACTCATTAGTGTGTTCACCTCCGTTATTATTTTGCTTGGGGAATTTTTCCAAAAGAAAAACGCGCCCAAACCTAGACACGAAAGTACAATACGCTTCTTTTTACATGATACGTTTTGTCCTCGGTAGGATACTTATGAGTCGAGCTCCCCTACTGTCTTAGGCAGTTTTTTCAAACCGTATATAAGTATAGCATAGTCAAAAAAAGAATGCAAGATTTTTGCAAACTTTTTTTAAAATTTTTTCGTGATTTTTCTTTTAAAGTTTTACAGTCAGGACTTGACCCTGCTTAACGACTTGTTCTCCAGCGATATAAACATCATCAACATCACTAGATTTGACTGCATAAACTAGATGAGAGAGCATGTTTTCTTGAGGTTGGAGATGAATTCTTGCTTGTGGTTGAATAACAAGAAAATCTGCCTGCTTGCCAACTTCCAGACTTCCTATCTGATTTTCCATTCCAAGAACCTTAGCTCCTTCAATTGTCAACGCCTTGAGAGCTGTTTCGATAGGAAATTGTCTGGCATCTCCACTTTTCATCTTCTGAAGAAGGGCTGCAGTTCGTCCTTCCTCAAACATGTCTAAATTATTATTAGAAGCAACCGAGTCAGTCGCAATTCCGACTGCTACTCCTGCTTTTTGCAGTTGGATGATGGGAGCAATCCCTGATGCCAATTTGAGGTTACTAATAGGATTATGCGCAACAGCTACTTGAGAAGTTGCTAAGCGTTCAATTTCTCGCTCGTTTAATTCGACCCCGTGAGCAAAGACAGACGGATGCTCTAAGTAACCCAGTTCTTCTAGAAAGGTGAGGGGGCGTTTGCCGTATCGTTTTAGGATAATTCCTGATTCCTCCTTGGTCTCCGCCACATGGATATGGATGGGAATAGCAAGCTCTTTTGCCATATCTAGACTCTCTTCCAGCAAGTCTCTACTACAGCTGTAGGGAGAATGTGGTGCCACCATCACCTTGAAATTTGGATCTTCATATCCTATGATTGTTTCGATAATAGCTCGTGTTCTGCTTATAGTCTCAGCAGTTGTTTCTGTATCTGAAGAAAAGAGGGTCGGTGAGAAATAACAACGCATCTTGGAAGCCTTGACTGCCTGATAAATCCGTTCAATATCCACACCATTGGGATTATACATATCGTTAAAGGTTGTTGTTCCCGACTGGAGCATCTCTGTCAGAGCTTCTTTGACTGCCTTAGTAGTCATGTCGGGAGTGAACTCAGCTTCTGCTGGCCAGATATAGTCATTGAGCCATTCATGGAGATTGCTGTCATCTCGAATCCCTCTCAAGCCTGTCATAGCAGAATGGGTGTGGCAATTGACCAAACCAGGCATGATCCAGGCTCCCTGATAGTCTATAATCTGCTCAGCTTGCTCTAAAATCTCTGACTTCTCTTGACCGACATAGACCATTTGAGAATCCTTAACAGCTAAGATTCCATCCAGATAGACATGAAAATCTTGGTCACAAGTCACGATATTTACATGCTGATAGACTTTCATTGTTTTTCTCCTTCTAAGGCCTTGATTTTTTTCTAGCTATTGTAACAAAAAAGTCACCCGAAGGCAACTTTTTTTGTCCATAGGAGTTCGAAATTAGAAATGACTATTCAGAGCTAAAAGCTGCAGCTTTTTGCATTTGGTAATACTTGCCCTTTCGAGCCATGAGTTTCTGATGGTTCCCATACTCAACAATATCACCATCCACTAAGACTAGAATCATATCCGCATCCTGAATGGTTGACAAGCGGTGGGCAATGATAAAGCTTGTACGCCCCTTCATGAGTTTTGCAAAGGCATCCTGAACCAGCACTTCTGTCCGCGTATCGATGGAAGAGGTTGCCTCGTCTAAGATAAGAATCTTTGGAATAGCCATAAAGACTCGGGCTATGGTCAAGAGCTGGGCTTGACCAACAGAAAGAGATTCTCCAGCATTTTCCAACTTGGTATCATAGCCTTGAGGTAACTGTTGGATGAAAAAGTCTGCATTGGCTGCTTTGGCAGCAGCAATCACCTGCTCCCGACTGCCTTCAGGATTTCCAAAGGCAATATTGTCATGAATGGTTCCTTGCTTGAGCCAGGTTTCTTGGAGCACCATACCAAACTGCTGGCGTAAAGAGGCACGACTATAGTCATAAATGGATTTCCCATCCAGCAAGATATCTCCCGAGTTAATGGGATAAAAACGCATGAGGAGATTGATAAGGGTTGATTTTCCAGCACCTGTCGGACCAACAATAGCTACCTTGCTACCAGCTGGAATGTCAATAGATAAATCCTTAATCAAAATCTTTTCAGGATTGTATCCAAAAGAGACATGTCTAAGAGAAATAGCTCCCTTAACCTGGTCACTGGTCAAGACTTCCTTGCCTGTTTCAGCCACCTCAGAGCTTTCTAAGACAGCATAGACACGTTCTGCACAAGCTATAGCGCTTTGCAACTCAGCTAGCACTGAAGAAATATCGTTAAAGGGCTTAGTGTACTGTTGGACATAGTTCAAAAAGGTCACTAAACGCCCGATGGTCAAGGTGGAACCCATCATGATACGATAAACTCCTACTCCAGCTAGAAGGGCATAAATGAGTGCATTGACAAAACGAGTCGAAGGATTGACCGTTGAAGAATAAAAGATAGCTGACTGTGAATAGCCTGAGTAGTTGTCATGAGCCTCACGCAGTCTTTGGATAAACTCTGTCTGAGCATTAAAGGACTGGATAATGGTCTGCTGGCTAAGCGATTCTTCAATCAACTGGGTCTGAATCCCTCTTGTCTCCGTTTGCTTTTGGAAGAGATGATAAGATTTCTTGGCAATAAAGCGTGAAATCACCATGGATAGTGGCGTCAACAGCAAGACCAAGAGGGTCATGAGGAGATGAATTTGGAGCATGGCTAGAATACTAACCAAAATCATTAAGACGCCAATAAAAAATTGGTTAAAAATCATGGTCAAGCCAGCTGCCAACTGTTCGATGTCTGTGGTCACACGACTGACCATCTCTCCACTGCCTTGTCGATCCACAAAAGCAATCGGTAACCGATGGAGCTTATGGATGATTCGCTCTCGCAAGTCTCTGGTATAAGAGAAGATTAGGCGATTATAGAGGAGAGGATTGACCCACTGCACAATGGTATTTCCTATGACCACCAAGATCATTTGAATGAAAATCTGCCAAAAAACTGGTGAAGAACCAGCCACTAGGACCTGGTCAATGACCTGCCCAATCAGAATAGGTAGGTAGATCGATAAGCCAACCTGGGCAATAGTTCCTAGAAAGGCTAGGAAAAGGAGGAAGGGATGGCTTGCTAAATCTTTTGCCAAACGTTTGAGCGTCTGGTTTGCAGTTTGTCGTCTCATACTAGTCCTCCTTACCATGTTGAGATGCATTGATTTCGCGATAGACTTGGCTGGATTTCATCAATTCCTCGTGATTTCCGATAGCTAGGAGCTCACCTTTTTCTAAGAGGAGAATCTGGTCTGCCATCTGAAGCGTCGAAGTCCGTTGAGAAATCAAAATTAAGCTCGTATTTGGCAGATTTTCTCGAATAGCTTTCAAGAGCTTGGACTCAGTGATAGTGTCGAGGGCCGAAGTAGCATCATCTAGGATGAGAAACGGAGTCTGGCGCAAGACTGAGCGAGCAATAGACAGCCTTTGTTTTTGTCCACCTGAAAAATTTCGTCCTCCTGCTTCAACTAGGGCATCCAAGAGTCCTTCCTTTTCACTGACAAAATCCTTGGTTTGTGCAATTTCCAAGGCCTGCCAGAGTTCTTGGTCAGTTACTTCTCGATGTAAACCTATAGTCAAGTTGGAACGAATGCTTCCCTTAAAGAGTTCGATCTTTTGGGGCACATAAGCAATCCAGGACCGCCACTGCTCCAAATTAAGAGGACTAGATCCATCTCGATAAAGGTCAATGCTCCCCTTGTCTGCTGGATAAAGTCCAAGGATGAGTTGCACCAAACTTGATTTACCAGAACCCGTTCCCCCAATGATACCAAGAATTTGCCCTTGCTTCATAGCAAAGGAAATGTCTCTCAGAGAAGGCTGGGCCGCATCAGGATAGGTAAAGGTCAGTTCTTGAACTTGTAAAACCTGATCACTGGTAGCTTGCTTTTGTTCTAACTCGGAATGAATATCTTCTGGATCCTCAGCAAAAACTTCCTCGATTCGCTTAGCTGAGATGTAGGACTGATTGAGAGAATTTATCAGCATGGCTAGCTTGACCAATTCCACCAAAATCTGTAAGAGATAGTTGATAAGGGCAATGAGAGCACCTTGACTGAGTAATCCTCCTTGAATAGAAATATAGCCTTGCAAGATAATAATAAGGAGGGTTCCATTAACAATCAGATAGGTCAGAGGTGTTAATAAACTAGACCAGAAACCTGTCTTTTCTTGTAATCTAGCATAGACTTGGTTAAGGGTTTGAAAAATTTGTAACTCTCGTTTTTCTTGACCAAAAGCACGAATAACCCGCATACCTTGTATTTGCTGGCGCGTTTCCTGAACCAGTTGGTCCGTTTTCTTTCTGAGACTACTGTAGAGAGGATTGACCAGTCGAGATAGCCCTACAATGACGATAGTCAAAATCACAACCATGACCAAGAACCAGAAAGTCAGCTCAGCTGAGATGCGATAGGCCATAAAAATGGCCCCAAAAACGATAATAGGCGCTCGCAAAAAGAGACGCAGGAATTGATTGATACCAGTCTGAATCTGGTAGGTATCCGAAGTCAAGCGAGTGACCAAGCTAGAAGTGGTCAGACGGTCCCTGCTATCCTTTGGCAATGAAAGAATATGACGATAGAGGTCGTTTGTCAGTCCTTTGGCAAATCCAACCGCAGCCTTAGCTGAGTAGAACTGGGCTATTAAGGCCGCTACAACACCAATTACTGCAAAGATAAGGAGCAAACCAATCTGCATCCAGAGATGACCTTGATTTTTCTGGGGCAAGGATTGGTCAACAATCCCAGCAATCACCATGGGAACCAAGAGCTCAAACACAGCTTCTAGTAACTTGAACAAGGGTGCTAAAATTGATTCCTTGATATAGGGTTTGAAGTAAGATAATAGGTGTTTCATAAATCCCTTCTATTCTTATTCTGGAAATGAAGAAAGTGGGAAGCGCCCACCCTCTCTGTTTTATTTGTTTAAGTAAGGCAGTAGATAGCCATAGCCTGCTTCTTCCATCTCATCCTTAGCCACAAAGCGCAAGGAAGCAGAATTGATACAGTAACGGAGGCCACCAAACTCACGCGGTCCATCTGTGAAAACATGACCCAAGTGAGCATTCCCCGACCGAGAACGAACCTCAATTCGCTCCATTCCATGACTAAGGTCCTTGTAATAGTGAATCAACTCTTTGGAAATCGGACGGCTAAAACTTGGCCAACCACAACCTGAGGCAAACTTATCCTTGGCAAAAAAGAGTGGCTCACCTGTCGTGATGTCTACATAAATTCCCTCTTCAAAGGTTTGGTCATAGGCATTGGTAAATGGAGCCTCTGTAGCAGCTTCTTGGGTGACACGATAGGACTCTTCAGTTAAGCTTTCCTTTAACACTTCTTGACTAGGCTTTTCATAGTTAGAGGCATCAATTAATGGCTTATCAGCATCGGTCACATCGATATGACAGTAACCTGAAGGATTCTTCTTAAGATAGTCTTGATGGTAATCTTCAGCCAGAATGTAATGACGTAGTTTCTCCACTTCTACTGCAATTTTTCGACCAAGCATGCGCTCCTGCTCCTGCACCACTGTGTAGATAGCTGGCAAGTCTGCTTCATTCTGGTAATATATACCTGTCCGATACTGACGTCCACGGTCATTCCCTTGTTGATTGATTGACAAGGGGTCGATGACACGGAAATAATAAAGTAAAATCTCTCTAAGTGCTACTTCCTTCTCATCATAAATTACTTGAACCGTTTCTGCATGGTCTGTTTCTTTGAGCAACTGGTAATTGGTCGTTTCGACTTGACCATTAGCGTAGCCAACACTGGTTGCTAGCACTCCAGAAATGCGTGAAAAATATTCCTCTAGGCCCCAAAAACAACCACCTGCTAGATAAATTTCTGCCATCTTCATTTCTCCTTTATCAAGTTTTTAACTCGAATTCTTTTCAAAAAAAGGATAGGAAGCCCTCTGGTCGAGAGTTTCCCCATCCTATCTTCTATTCTTTATTTTGCTTCTACACGGACACCTTGGGTATCAACCTTCAAGTCATGCAGTTTGCCTTTGAAGGGTTGCTTTTCCAATTCGGCCTTAATCGTTGGCATCTTGTCATGAGAAGCCAAAACCATAACTGTCGGCCCAGCACCAGAGAGATAGGTTGCATAGGCACCATTTTCTTTGGCTACTTGCTTAATCGTCGCAAATTCTCTCACCAAGTCCTGACGATAGCGCTCGTGGAAGAGGTCTCCCTCGATTGCTTGCCCAGCAGTCGCCATGTCTCCTGCCAACAAGGCCGCAACCGCCACATTGGCGATAGAACTAGCTGCAACAGCTTCCTTATAGGACAATTTCTTAGGCAAGACACCACGGCTGTCTCGAGTACGCAATTCATAGTTTGGAATGTAGGCTAGGAAATCACACTCTGGGAAGTCTGCTACAATAGCTGAAACTTGCCCTTCAACGGAACTTGCAATAACGAGATTACCATAAATGGCTGGAGCCACATTGTCAGGATGTCCTTCAATCTTGGTCGCCAACTGCAATTTTTCATGGTCAGATAAGTTGAGATTTCCCAGTTGGTTGGCTAGTTCAATCCCAGCAACGATAACCGAGCTAGAAGAACCCAAACCACGCGCCAAGGGAACATCACTGGTCATTTTCAAGCGTCTAGGTTTCAAATCTGGTACAATTTGCAAAGCAATTTTGAGCAAGAGATTGCGCTCGTCATGAGGAATCCATTTGCCAATCTGGTGTTCAATCAGCCACTCATCTCGTTCTTCACAGACCTCAATTTGAAGATACTTGGTTACAGCTACACCGACCGAGTCAAAACCTGGCCCGATATTGGCACTGGTTGCAGGTACAATAATCTTCATCTTATTCTCCTAGCACCTTGAAGGTATTCAAGAGGTCAAATTCTGAAACCTTCTTCAATTCAGCTGAGACATTTTCAAGCTGGGCTTTATTAATCTTGTGTGTGATAATCACAACACGCGCCTTGTCACCATCTTTTCCATCTTGGAGAATTTGCTTAAAGGAAATTTCTTGGGCATTGAAGATTTCAGCCAACTTCAAGACCTGACCTTTTGAGTCTGGCGCCAAGATTGAGAAGTAGTAATTTGCTTTGACATCTTCAGGATTTGCCAAGACCAAATCACGGCTATATTCGTTGAAGTCTTTACCGATGGTACCGTCATTTAAGCGACGAACGATACGGACAATATCCGCTACAACACTTGTTGCAGTTGGTTTTTGACCAGCACCTGGCCCATAGTACATAGATTCACCAATACCGATAGATTCTACAAAGACAGCGTTCATTACGCCATTCACACTGGCAAGTGGATGCGCTTTAGGAAGGAAGGTTGGAGTCACTTCTGCAGCAATTCCTGAAGGAGTTTCCTCGATAGAACCAACCAATTTCACTACATAACCAAGCTCTTGAGCTACAGCTACATCTTCTGGTGTGATGTTACGAATTCCCTTGTGGGCTACGTCATCGAAGGCAACCTTCATGCCAAAGGCAAATTGGCTCAAAATCACCATCTTGTAGGCTGCATCAATCCCATCTACGTCATTTGTAGGGTCACTTTCTGCAAATCCTAGACGTTGCGCTTCTGCAAGAGCATCATTGTAAGACCAGCCTTCTTCCACCATCTTGGTCATCATGAAGTTAGAAGTTCCATTGACTACACCCAATACGCGAGTGATTTTATCAGAAGCCAAGGAATTTGCTAAAGTACGAAGAATTGGAATCCCACCAGCTACTGCTGCTTCGTAGTAAAGTGCTACCTTGTTAGCTTGAGCGATTTCTAACAATTCTGCACCATGGACAGCCAAAAGATCCTTGTTAGCAGTAACAACGTGTTTCCCAGCTTCCAAGGCACGAGTGATAAAGGTTTTAGCAGGTTCAATACGCCCCATCAATTCCACTACAATCGTAATGTCTCGATCTGACAAAATGTCATCCACATTGGTTACAAAGTTAAAGTCATTCCCTGCTGCAAGCAAGCGATTCTTTTCATCTTCATCCTTGACCAATACCTTAGCAACTTCAATCTCTGAATGTGCTGATTGATTGATTTTTTCTCCATTTTCCTTTAGGAGGAAAGGCACACCACTTGCAACGGTACCAAATCCTAGTAAAGCAATTTTAACTGTCATGTTTGTCTCCTCGAAATTTTCTAATATAGCCATTATAACAGAATTTTGTGAAAATTCCTATTATAGTAAATCACTATTTCAATCTAGAAAAGAAAAAACGAATCAGACGATTCGCTCTCCTTAAAATCTAGAAATAATTTTCCAGAAATGATTATCCAATCTTTTGCAGATTTAGCACTGCATCGTGATTCATCAAGACTTGACCATACTCTTGCAAGACTGAACGACTGATGTCACTATCGTCTGCAAACTCGCGCATACGGGCCAACAGCCAAGCTGGATATGGACTTGGATGATTTTCAATATCCACTAAAATGGTCAAATAATAGCGCTCATTCATCTTGTAGAGTTCAGAAGTTTCCATCTCAAAAGTCACTGTCTTGGCAAAAGCCACCAAGTCAGCCAACTTAGCAAAAGAAAGGATGTAATAGATGTAAGGCTCTTTCTTGCTCTCAGCTTCTTGTTCAGCCTGTTCCTGCTCTTCTTCCTTGGCTTCGACTTGCTCTAGAGATTGAATCGCTTCGATATCATCCTTAGTTTTGTCTGCGATGCTTTTTTCCAAGGTTTTGATAAATTCATCTGGCGACATTTGAGCCAATTCTTCCATGTCTGGCAAATCCGATAAGTCTTCAAAATCTAGATTTTGGTCAATCTTTGATTTGGTTACAAAAACATCAACCTTATCAGGTTTTGGAGTCACACGGAAGCTCAACATACCTGTATCCAAAAAGCTCTCAGGCATCTCTAACTCATCCAAGATGGCATAAAAGAACTCTTCTGTTTTTTCTTGAGGGACAAGAAAGTCAGCAATCTCCATGCCACGATCCATCAAATCCTCTAAAGACATCGTGATTTTTAAAGTTGTATCACTGATTTGTTTCATTTTCATTGCTAGTAACCTCATACTTTCAGTTCTATCTATTATACTAGATTTTTACGATTTTATCAAAAGAAGGCTCCTCTGCCGGGATAGATTTTCCATAGGGTAACTTCTGTAGAAGACTCTAATACTCTTCGAAAATCTCTTCAAACCACGTCAGCTTTATCTACAACCTCAAAGCAGTGCTTTGAGCAACCTACGGCTAGCTTCCTAGTTTGCTTTTTGATTTTCATTGAGTATAAAAGAAAATTTCTGATGACAAATAGAAAAAGCCTTCAAAATCGACTCTTAGCCAACTTTGAAGACCTGATACATCAGAATGCTTATAATTTAAAGGTTGCTACACCGAGGATAGAACGATTTAAGTTTCTAAGAATTTGAAGACTTTGTTCAAATTTCTTATAACGAGTCACTCCATACTCTTCAACAAGAAGGACTGTATCTCTTTCCAAAAGAGATGGTACATCTTGTAAATCCACAAAATGCATTCCTTTTAAGGCCTCTTGATTTTGTTTCAATTTATCTAGGATAGCTTTGTTTGAGCTAACGATTGTTAATTCTTGTCCAGCATTTTTGTATGATAGGATATCTGCTAGGTTGGCAATTGTTGTAATCTCTGTTACAAAATCAATTTGATACTGAGAAAAATCACCTGCTCTATTGATGGTTGGATTAAAGAGATAAACCAATACATTTCCCATCACAACCAAAATCACACAAACTACTCCAATAACAGCTAAACGGAGAATCAAGTTCTTCACATTCAATCCAAGCGCTGTCTCACCGTTTGCATTCAATTCTTTAGAGTTGATGGTTTCCAATTTTTCAATTTTTACATTTGCATAAGTGTGTTTAAATTTCTCAATCAATCCATCAATTTTTCGCTCCAACAAGTCATTAGCATCTTTACTTGGTGTCAAAATTTTCACACCAACCCCTGCATCGTCAATCATATAGTAGACAGTTAATTTTTTCCACCAATAATCATTCGTAGAATTTTTCAAGGTTGTTTCTGTCGTATCTAATTCACTAGCAATTTTTTTCAACTCACTAGACTCTACATCATTGAAAAGATAAGCTCCATTCAAATTCCCATCAATCAATTTCCCGTAGAAATCACTATAGCCACCAATTTGATGATTCAAAATCGTTTTGGCTGAATCTTCTGGAGGAGTGATTTTATAGCTGATATAAGTTGAATAACTTGTTGTGTCTTTGACAGTATTTTTATTCTTAACTGCTTTAATTGTAAATGGTACAGCAATGAGAGCAAATAAAGCGATGAGAGCTAGAATATTTGCTTTTCGTTTTTTGTAAAGATTTGCAAACAAATCAGCTACTGAATAATGTTCAAACATGATTTTTTTCTCCTTTGTTTAGTAGATACTGGTTCTCTTTTGTAAGCATTTTTGCTACAAATATAATCACAAGAACAATTCCCCAGAATTGCATTGTAAATAGATTGAAGAAACTTTCTGAAAAGCTACTTCTTGGCATAAAGAATAGATTATTCAAGATAAGTAGGGACAAGGCAAATAGGATTGTTCTTGAACGATAGGCTACTTGCAGCATGGCTATGAATAACATACCTAGCAAGAGACTAAGTAGAAAGACTCCTATCATACCATAGTCGGTATACAACTCCATAATATAGCTACTTCCGATACCATGTCCTTTCAAGTATTCCTTGTTTAAGACAAGATAGGATAGATTGTGGGCATAACTATTACTATCAATAGCTAGTTCCACACTATTGGTTGTATGCTCAAAGGCTTTTCCTCCGAAAATGGCCCCTAAACTTCCCCTTGCAAAATAATCAATAACAGGACCAAAAGTAAAATTGCGTAAATCTCGGTAAGGGAGGCTACTGTTAAATAGAAAGCCTCGAGCCAAAACACCAAAACTGGTTCCTTGTTTATAGATAAAGTCAAGTAAGATATCCCAGAAACCTGTATGGGAAACTTGGACATTATCCCGTACATAATTGAGTATTCCCATCGCTAACATGAGAATAGGAGAACCTACAAAAATCGCCAACTTTTCTTTAAATCCAATCCATTTTCCCTTTTCTGTTTGCTCCCGCATAAAGTAGTAAACAAAAGCAAATAGAATACTTAAAATAAAGGGATTGCGTGTCCCGATTGCCAAATGAATAGTATTAGCTGCAATAAAGGAGACAAGCACTGCTGTTGCCTGCAATTTCTTTGGCTTGGTTGCCAAATACATACACATTGCATAGACCGTAAATGTTGATAAGATATAGGTAAAATAAGGCAGTTTACTTTCAAAGTTTGCATAGTAGGCATAGTAGGAAGTCTGCAAGCGATACAGGAGTCGTTCAAATAACCGAATGAAATAGAAAGGATAGGTTAGAAGAAAAACTCCTAGCGATACAAAGCGCAACCGCTTGATGTAAACATCTTTTAGAGAACTTCCTATCTTGGGTACTTTTATTTGCTTTCTAGCTATAAAATAGCGAGCTAGGAGCCCCCCTGTGGTCAATCCCAATATCGAAACCATGACGACTATAAAGGCAAAACGATAGGCTATGGGATGATAGGTATCCAAAGCACCATCCCTAAAATAATCAATGGTCGGCCTTGATACCAGAAAGACAAAAATAGTTAAAAAGAAAATAAAATGGATTAAGTAATACTTGATATCATTCCAACAAGCAATTAAGCTACTAACCAGTAAGAACAATAAAGTAGAAAGCAAGCTAACATTGTTATTATTAAACAGATACACAATTCCACTTACTAGCGTCAAGGCATAGCTGACTATGGTCAAACTAAATAATAATCGTTTCCCATCAATCACTTGCTCACCCCCGTTCTAATGTAATTTTTTAGATTTTTCAATATTTTTCAGTAATAAGAATCGGTATAAGGAAATATTTATGAATAGAGCCAAAGCACTAATTCTTCTCCCCTTACGGAAAATTGGATTCCTAGCAATAGCAAAGGCATGGCTTTTTAAAAAACGATGAATCTGGGAATAGGCTTCAAATTGTTTATACTGATCATCTAGCAACATCTTATCCAGAATAAAGAAATGAGCATAAGCCAATCTGAAAAAAGCAACATCTTTCAAGTCCGGATAGTTTTTCATAACTTCATTATAGAATTTTTGATAGATATCAATATAGGCTAAATCCTTCTCTGCATAAGGTTTAGTCGTAATACTATCCCCTCTATGGAAATAGTAATAATAGGGTTTGGTATTAACCACATACTTCTTGGCCAACTTGATCAAATCAAAATGATAATAAGCATCTTCATAAATCAATCCCTTTGGAAAGGATAGGGCAGTTGCAATCTCTCTCTTGATTAGCTTATTACAGATCGTTCCAGGTATTTTTTCACCTATGAGGTATTCCCTCAGAAATGTTTGAGAATCACAGACAAAATACTCATCCTGATTGGCTGACTGTGGGCTTTCATCATTAGCATAGACATTCATGACACCACAGCTCGAAACATCCGCATCTTCTTGAATTAATTGCTCATATAAGCTCTGAATCATTTCTGGATGGATATAATCATCTGAGTCAATAAAAATCAGATAATCTCCGTGAGCCTGCTTCATTCCATCGTTTCGTGCTTGCGACAAACCTTCATTCTTTTTATGAAGCACTGACACCCTATCATCTTGTTCAGCGATTGAATCACACAAGCGACCACTTTCATCCGTTGCTCCATCATCAACAAGAATAATTTCCAGATTTTGATAGGTCTGCTCCTGAATGGAAGCTATCGATTTTTCTAGGTACTGCGCCACATTATAGACTGGCACAATGACACTAATTAATGCAGTTTCCATGCTACTCCTCTAATAGTTTTTCTACTTGTTCGATTTGTTTGGCAATTGTGAATTGTTGAATGAATTGGCTAGCCTCATTGACATCAAAATTTGAGGCAGAGGTCATGTAGTTCGTAATTGCCTGAGCTGCCTCTTGATTGCTCTCAATGATTTGGCCAAATCGTCCTTCTTGGGATAATTCCTCAGCCCCTCCGACATCCGTAGAGACAAAAGGAAGTCCCAGACTCAAGGCTTCCACATACACTCCAGGAAAACCTTCTTGTTTAGACATAGACAAGAGAACTTTCATCTGAGATAAATACTGATAAGGATTTTTTTGATAACCAAGGAAATGTACATAGTCTTCAAGCTCATATTCTTTAACTCGTTTTTTCAGTTCCTCTTCCATATCCCCAGCCCCTATGAAGTAGAGATGATAGTTTTTTCCCTCTTGGTGTAATAATCGTATCACTTCTACCACACGGTCAGAACCCTTATTTTCCTCAATCCGTCCGATAGTACAGATACTTTGAGGCGCAATCTCGATATCAATTTTCTCTTGAGATTTTTCTAGAAGACTCTTAAAATCATATCCATTGTAGACCGTCTGTAATTTCGAAGCATAATCTGGATAGACTTCCTTGATAGAATGACTGGTCTTTTTTGAAATTCCTACAATGGTATCCGCAGCATCCAACTGGCGTCTATGTGATTCTCTTTTTGAACTATCCTTAAGAAATTCTTCGATACTTCCATGAATCCAAGAGATCTTCTTGACTTCTTTTCTTTTAGAGAACAAAAGTGGAGGATTCATAATGGTAAAGGAAACCTCAACATCATAGTCATCTTTCACCAGTAAGCGACGTGTCAATCTTGGAAAATAAATTCTCATTCTCCACAAAAGAGCTCGAATCCATCTGGCTTGGCGATAATCCTGAAAGGATTTTAAAATGCGTACATGCTTGGGAACAGATTCGTATCCCTTATCAAAATGTTCCATTTCCAGAATATCAATATCATACTTTTCTGGATCTAGATTTGAAACAATGGTAGATAGAATCTTCTCTGCTCCACCCCCGAGAGAAAAAGACCACATAAAAAATAATATTTTTTTCTTAGCCACCATATTCTCCCTTGTATTCTGTATAAGACTTATCCATATCAGCGATGACAGCATCATGATGTGGTAGCTGCTTATCTACTGGTGGCGGCGTCATATAATCCCCAAAAGCAGTGCTGAGATAAGCATCATAGCCGACTGGAACGGGCATCTCTGTCTCTTCAAATGGCAAGAAAAGATTATCTTCAAAAGATTCGATTAGGTACTTGTTTCTCATGTAACCAGGACCCGAGCATAATTCCGTGATTCCATCGCTCTCATCTAGACTGTACTTGGTCATTTCTTTTTCAGCTTTTTTCCAAATGCGATAACGAAGAGATTTTGGAGTCAAACCGAGTAAAATGCAACTTCCCCATTTCATAAGTGCGCCATGTTTTTCTGGAATAGTTTGGGCACAAAAGAGTGAATAAATCAGTGCCCAGCGAATCTGCTTCTTTCGCTCAGCTGAATTTTTCGGATAATAATCCAAAGGCAACACATCCAAGGCCAAACCATGTGGTAAATTCAAATCCTGCTGGTAAGGTTTGATACAGGTGGTTTCCTTGTCACGAATGGTAATAAAAAGATTACGATCGACAAAATCCTTGTTACTCTTTGACAAGAAATAACGCTCATCTGCATAACGAGGCCATATTTCTGCTAATTTCTCATAATCCTTACGAGGCATAAAAAAGTCTAGGTCGTCATCCCAAGGAATAAAACCCTTGTTTCGAAGGGCACCAATAGCACCTCCTCCACAGAGATAACAAAGTAAATCATGTTCCTTGCAAAAAGCAACAAAATATTCAGCCATCTCCAGACTACGAGCCTGAATTGCTTTTAAATCAGTCATATTGTTCATTATTCTTTCTATCGTATCGTTTCATTATACCACAAATAGGGGGTGAAAATCTATTGCAGACTGTAAAAAATCAAAGCCTGACTGCTGGATAAATAGCCTTCAAACTTTGATTTTTCTGTCTTATCTTATCTCATTCCCATTTGAGCTAGCTTGGTTTGATATTTATTTTGGTCTACTAAGAGTGCCTGTCCTCCATAGACATCATAGGCATCGACCCAATCACCCAGTTCTGGAACTGTTAATCTCTCAATACCATTTTGCGCTCCATCTAGGAAGGATAAGCCATTGGTCAATAAGAAACTATAGGGAACATTCGTAGAGGTCATCCCAAAGACCTTACCAAGTGCTTCTGATCCAGTAAAGAGTTTGGTTGGATCCTTGAGTTGTTGCAGAACAGCTGTCAATACTTGCTGTTGTCTCTTGGTACGACCATAATCACCTTCATCGTCATCACGGAAACGTGCATAATTGAGCAAGGTTGAACCGTTCATCTGCTGTTTCCCAACTTTAATAGTCTGGGTTGGTGACTCTGTTTCCGTAGCATGTAAATCATCTCCGACTGTAGCTTCGGTTAAAGGTTGACCTTCTAAGGTTGAGAATTTGGCATCAATCGTCACACCATCAGGAAATAAAGTGTCAATAGCAGTTGCGAATGCCTGGAAGTCTACCAAGGCGTAGTACTTAATGTCCAAGTCAAAATTATCTTTCAATACTTGGCGAACCATTTCTGCCCCTTTTTGCCCCTCTTGTTCTCCTAGTTCATAGGCCACATTCAACTTATTATCTGACTGCTTTCTACCATTAATGACTTGACTGTATCCGTCTATATAAACCAAATTGTCACGCATGAAGCTGACCAGCTTGATTTTCTTATCTGAGCCACCAACGTTTAGTACCATAATAGAGTCCGTTCTCGTCTCAGCACTATTTTGGCCAATCCGTCCATCCGTTCCCATAATCAAAATATTGACCCCATCCTTGGTATCTTGACCATGAAAAACTTCTACTTGAGCTGCCTTAGCATTGGCAGGTTTGTTTGGATCCGCATTTGAATAACCTTTTAGGAACATAAAAATCATGCCAAAACCGACACAGGCTAGAAGGGCAAGCAATCCTGCAAAAATGCGCCCCCAACGAATCTTACGTTTTTTGGACTTAACCTTTGGAAGAGGATGACTTTTCTGATATTTTTTTGCACGACTACGGTTACCATAGGATGGAAGAGGAGACTGATTGACTGGTTCCATGAAAGACTCTTCCATATCGTGATTTTCATTATAAATTTCTGGAGAAGCTTTACTACTGCTAGCCATATTTAACTTACCTTGCAGGTAAGCAAACTCTTTTTTCTCTCGCTCATTGAGGTAATGAATATTCTTAAAAAGATAGTCATAACGCAACTGCTCGTGGTGGCTTAAGGGATTTTCTTTACTCATCTTCTCTCCTTTCCATGGTCTGATATTGGATAAATAGGATAGGCGCCCAGTACTTTATACTGGATTCCAATCGCTTCTAATTCTTTTTGGGCAAAGTGGACTAGGCCCTTATCAGTATAGTCCACATCAATAATGAAAAAGTATTCTCCCAGTGCTGTCTTGAGTGGCCGACTTTCAATTTTTGTCAGGTCAATTCCTCTCCAAGCAAAGGTCGACAGGGCCTTATAAAGTGCACCTGGAAGGTTGTCCGGTAAGGTCAAGGCCAAACTCATTTTTTCAGTTTGTGATTTCAAGGGAATAGAAGGCATTTCAGCTCCCAAAACCCAGAAACGTGTGAAATTAGCTTCCATTTCTTGAATATCTTCAGCAATCAGTTCCAAGCCATATTCTTCAGCAGAACTTCTAGGTGCAATGGCTGCATAAGGCTGGTCAGGATGTTCGGAAATAAAGCGGGCCGCATAGGCTGTACTAGCAGTCACCTCAATTTGAGCATCTGGATACTGTTCATCGATGAATTTCTTTCCTTGAGCCAAAGCCTGTGGATGAGAAAAAATCTTTTCAATCTTAGTGTGACCTGGAACCACCATCAACTGCTGATGAATAGGCTGAACGATTTCTGCAACTGCTTGAATGCGAGCCTGATGAAAAAGGTAGTCCAAGGTTTCATGAACACTACCCTCGATAGAATTTTCAACTGGTACCACAGAATAGTCCACCAAGCCTTGCTCATAGGCCTTAATGACATCTGTAATATTGGCAAAGGCCTGCAATTCCTCATGAGGAAAAGCTGTCTGCACAACATGGTGTGAAAATGATCCCTTGGGACCTAGATAAGCAATTTTCATCTCAGTTCCTCTATAATTTCCTCTGGGCTTAACCTGGTCACATCCAAAATCCGACTAGCCACTTCCTCATACCAAGCCTGTCGTTCTTGGAAAATAGCTGCTAGTTCTTCCTTGCTATTATTTAGAAAAAGCGGACGCTGATTGTCCTTATCAGCTGCGATACGGTGGTAGAGAGTTTCAAAATCGGCTTTCAGGTAGATATTATCAGAATTGGTCTTGAGTAAGTTGCGATTTCTCTGAGAAATAACCACTCCTCCACCAGTTGACACAACTTGATCTCTTTGTAGTAACTCAGCTAATACTTCTGACTCTACCTGTCGAAAGGCCTCTTCTCCCATTTCCGAGAAAAATTCCGAAATAGACATGCCTAAGCGCTTCTCTATCAGAGCATCCATATCGAGATAATCTGGATCCAATCCTCTTGCAATAGTCGATTTTCCAGCCCCCATAAAGCCTAATAACACCTTAGCCATGAATCAAGCTCTCCAAATCATCAAAGAAGCTAGGATAGCTGGTATTGATAGCTTCAGCACGGTCAAGCTCCACCTCTCCATCAGCAACCAAGAGGGCCGCGATAGCTGTCATCATACCGATACGGTGGTCACCAAACGTATTGACTCTAGCACCGTGAAGGGCTGATTTCCCTTTGATAATCATTCCATCAGCTGTAGGAATAATATCTGATCCCATGCTATTTAAGGCGTCTGCCACAACCTGAATGCGGTCTGTTTCCTTGACCTTAAGTTCCTCAGCATCCTTGATAACTGTGACACCTTGGGCTTGGGTCGCCAGCAGGGCAATAATTGGCAATTCATCAATCAAGCGTGGAATCAAAGCACCACCAATCTCTGTTCCTTTGAGGTCTGAAGACTCAACAGTTAAGGTAGCAGATTTAGCGACTGGGTCAATTTCAGTTATTTCTAGTTTTCCACCCATGGCACGAATGACATCGATAATTCCTGTACGCGTTTCGTTAATACCTACATTCTTAAGCACTACACGAGAATTTGGAACAATCAAACCTGCGACTAGCCAAAAGGCTGCACTGGAAATATCTCCTGGAACAACCACCTTTTGTCCAGTCAGTTTTTGAGGCCCTTGGACTGTGATTTTCTTGCCATCCACACTTAAATGACCACCAAATTGTTGCAGCATATCTTCAGTATGATTACGAGTGCACTCTTTTTCGATAATTACAGACTCCCCCTGAGCCTGCAAGGCCGCAAACATCAAGGCTGACTTGACTTGGGCAGAAGCAATTGGCAACTCATAATGAATAGGTTTTAGGTTTTTCGTCCCTTTTAAATGAAGGGGAGGCAGGTCTCGCTCAGTTTGCCCTGAAATACTAACGCCAATTTTTTTCAAGGGAAGGGTCACACGGTCCATAGGACGTTTGGATAGACTGTCGTCTCCGAACATCTCTACTTCAAAGTCTGCACCAGCAAGGACACCTGAAATCAGGCGAATCGAGGTTCCAGAATTTCCCATATCAAGGGCATTTTGTGGAGCTTTTAAGCCATCCATACCTACACCTTGAATGGTAATAACCCCATCTTTATCCTCAATCTCAACACCAAGGTCACGAAAGACTTGCATGGTCGAAAGGACGTCTTCGCCACGTAATATATCATAAACCTTGGTCTCACCCTCAGCCAAACTTCCAAAGATAATGGACCGATGGCTAATAGACTTGTCACCTGGAACTCGGATACTGCCGTGTAAGTGGCTAATGTTTGTTTTTAGTTTCATACTGGACCTCATACTTGCAATACTTTTACCTATTTTATCATAAAAAGCCAGAAATTCCTTAAAAATTCCTGACTTTATGATAGTTATTTTCTTATTTTAGCAATTCTGAAACTGGTTCGAAAACAATTTTTTCAATGTCAGAAAGGTAAATTGCCAATTGTTGTTGCTTAGTAAAAAATTCTGATAAGAGGCTATTCCCTTGAATCTGCTTACCAAAGCCTTCCATTTTCGCTTGAAAGGAAGCGTCTGGCATTTGACCTGTCTGTGCCAGTCTTTGAATTTCGTCTTGGAAGGCAACATATTCTGTAAAAATTTTGCTTGCCTCAGCATCTGCTGAAATAGCATCTTTAGCTGCTTTGACAGCCTTGTATTCTGGTAATTCGCGTAGACCGCGACTGAGTTCGTTTGCACTATCGTAAATATTTGACATAATTTTCTCCTTACTTGATGACGACTGTGTAGTCGGTATTTTCTGTTATGAGATGCTCAGCTCTTTCCAAGTCTTGAGCATTTTTAAATGAAATTTGTAGAATCCCGTGAATATCCTCACGGTTTTCCTCATTGATGTGAATATTAACCAAGGAAGTTCCACGTAACAGTTCCAAAATCCTCAGGATGACATCTTCTTCATCGGGAACATCGACATAGAGGTCATAAGAGCTATCCACACCGCCACGCTTATGAATTTCCATGGTCTGACGTTGCTCACGCGCTTGATTGAAAAAATTCCAGATTTGCTCCTCATCTCCCTTGCTGATAGCCTGACTAACCTCATTCAAACGTTCCTTAAAATCCTCAATCCGCTCTAGGATAGTCTCACGATTGGACAAGAGAATGGAGGTCCACATCCCTGGCTCGCTTTCCGCAATCCGAGTCATATCTCGAAAACCACCTGCCGCAAAGCGCCTTGCCATCTCATGTTCTTGAGCATAGACCGCGGTCTGTTCCATGAGACTAGAAGCCAGAATATGTGGAAAATGGCTAATCTGAGAAGTCACCCGATCATGCTCCTTGGCATCAATTTCGATAAAGCGAGCATGAAGACCTGAAAGCAGAGCCTTCATTTCCTCAAGCGTGTCATGACTTGTCAGGCTTGAAGGTGTAAAGATATAATAGGCATTTTCAAAGAGATTAACATCCGCAGAGGCGGCCCCTGTCTTGTGACTACCAGCCATGGGATGGGCTCCGACGAAGCGAATAGCCTTGCCAACCAAATACTGCTCCGCTACATCTACAATAGCTGACTTGGTCGAACCAGCATCTGAGATAATCACGCCTTCTTTCAAGTCCAAGTTGGCCAATTCCTTAATGAAAGCAATGGTTTGTTTGATTGGCAAGCTAAGAATAATGATATCCGCAAGAGGAGCAAAACTAGCAAAATCATCCGTTGCACGGTCAATCATGCCTTCTTTCAAGGCGATATCTCTCGAAGCTTGACTGCGATTATAACCTAAAATTTCATAATCTGGATGATCGCGTTTGATACCAAGTGCCATCGAGGCACCGATCAAACCAAGACCTGCGATATAGACTATTTTTGCCATAGGAACTCCTTAATAGTTCTTTGTATAGTCTCGGTGTTGGGCTACCGCTTCTTTTAGTTCCTCGAGATTATCTGATGAGAATTTTTCAAGGATTTCTTGCGCCAGAACCGTTGCCACAACAGCTTCCATGACCACTCCTGCAGCTGGAAGAGCGGTCGGATCACTTCTCTCAACAGTTGCCTTATAGGGTTCATGGGTTTCGATATCCACACTCATAAGAGGCTTATAAAGAGTAGGAATAGGTTTCATAACTCCACGAACAACGATCGGTTGCCCGTTGGTCATACCACCTTCAAAGCCGCCAAGATTGTTAGTACGGCGAATATAGCCGTCTTCTTTAGACCAGAGAATCTCATCCATAACTTGGCTACCTTTGCGGTAACCAGCTTCAAAGCCAAGACCAAATTCAACCCCTTTAAAGGCATTGATAGAGACAACTGCTTGGGCAAGTCTGGCATCCAATTTTCTGTCCCATTGGACATAGGAACCAAGACCAACTGGAACACCTCCGACAACTGTCTCGACAACCCCACCGATAGTATCTCCATCACGCTTGATTTGGTCAATATAGTCCTTGATTTCCTGTTCCCTTTCTTGGTTAACAATAGAAACTTCGGACTGGGCAACTCGTTCCTTAATCTCAGCGACTGTTAGATTTTCAGGAACATCGATTTCCTTGCCACCGAATACTACAACATGGTTGGCAATCTCCATATTCAGCTCAGTCAAGAGGCGTTTGGCTACTGCGCCAACTGCCACCCGCATAGTTGTTTCACGAGCAGATGAGCGCTCCAAGGAATTACGCAAATCATCAAAACGGTACTTGATGCCCCCAACCAAGTCGGCATGACCTGGACGTGGATGGGTGATTTTCCGTTTGCTTTTAAGGCGGTCTTCAATGTCCTCCGCAGACATGATATCCAGCCATTTCTGATGGTCCTTATTGACGACATCCATAGTAATGGGAGCCCCAGTAGTCTTCCCATGGCGAACACCCGAAGTAAAGACAACTTGGTCACTCTCAATCTTCATACGACCACCGCGGCCATATCCACCCTGACGACGTTTCAAATCCTCATTGATGTCCTCTGCTGTCAAGGGAAGTCCAGCTGGAATTCCCTCAATGATAGCCGTCAGACGAGGACCGTGTGATTCTCCTGCTGTTAAATATCTCATACACTCTCCTTATTTTACCAAGTAGTCTTTCATCTCTTCCAGAGAAACTGGGTGAATAGTCGCTGAACCAAGCTCTGGTACCAAGACCAATTTCAAGGTATTGCCACGCGCTTTCTTGTCATGAGTCAAAGCTTGATAAAGCTTATCTACATCCCAGTTTTCATAGTCAACAGGCAAACCAAACTTCTGGCACATCTCTGTGATAGATTGGGTAATACCAGCTGGCATAAGGCCTTTTTCCTCAGCTACCTTGGAAATCTGAACCATGCCCATGGCTACAGCTTCTCCATGCATGACCTTGCCATAACCGGCCGTTGCTTCAATAGCATGACCAATAGTATGGCCAAAATTGAGGTAAAGGCGAACACCATTGTCCAACTCATCCTCAACTACCATCTTACGCTTAACCTGGCAAGAATGTTCAATTAAAGTCTCTGCATGTTCCAGAATGCTCTCTACAGAACCATCTAGCTCCGTCAAGAGAGCCCAAAGTGCTGGATCCTCAATCAAGCCGTACTTGATAACCTCACCCATTCCTTCAATCAATTCTCTTTTTCCGAGAGTTTCAAGAACAAGTGGATCAATCAAAACCCCATCTGGTTGGGCAAAGGTCCCCACCATATTTTTAGCAAATGGAGTATTAACACCTGTCTTTCCGCCGATAGAAGAATCAACCTGGGCTGTCAAACTAGTCGGAATCTGAACAAAGTGAATACCCCGCATATAGGTAGAGGCTACGAAACCAGCCAAGTCTCCAACGACACCACCTCCGAGAGCCACGATTCCATCGCTACGAGTCAGCCCCTGCTTAACAAGAAATTCATAGACTTTCTGAACAGTAGTTAAATTCTTTCTTTCTTCCCCTTCCAAAAAGTCAAATACCGCTACCTGAAAACCAGCATCTTCTAGGCTGAGCTTGACCTTCTCTGCATAAAGAGAAGCTACATGGTTGTCTGTTACAATGACCACTTTTTGTGGTTGCCATAGTTCTCGCAACCATTGACCAGCCTGAGCCAGACAGCCTTTTTCAATCTGAATATCATAAGGATGATGAGGAATATCGATTCTGATTTTCATAGGAGAATCTCCCTTTCTTTATTGGTATTTTTCTGTTAAGGACTGCCAAATCTCTTCTGTCGGCATTTCCTTTCCTGTCCACAGTTGAAAAGCTTCTGCAGCTTGATAAAGCAACATTCCCAGACCATTGACTGCTTGATTTCCCTGACTTCTGGCCCATTTCAAAAATGGTGTTTCAAAGGGTTGGTAAATAATATCTGCTACTAGGAGAGTTTCTGATAGGACAATGTTTTCAGGAACTGGAGATGATTGACCATCCATCCCTACACTTGTCGCATTGACCAGTAAATCCGACTCAGCAATCCTTGCTTGCAGTTCAGGAACATCTTCTAAAGCATACAAGTCCACTTTAAAGCCTGTCTGTTCCTGTAACTTGGTCAGGTAAGGTCTTGTTTTTTCCATAGAAACTGAACGAACAAAGACCGAAATCTGACTGACGCCATCCAAAATAGCTTGCCCCAAAATGGACTTGGCCGCACCACCAGCACCCAGCAAGGTCATCTTCTTACCTGAAATTGTAAAAGAAGGCAAGCTCTTAAAAAATCCCTTGCCATCTGTATTATATCCAATTAAATTGCCATTCTCATTGACAACCGTATTAACCGCACCAATCAAGCGCGCTTCATCGCTCAGCTCATCCAAATAAGGAATCACCTGCTCCTTGTAAGGCATGGAGAGATTGATGCCAAACATCTGGTAGCGACGAATATTAGCCACTGTTTCTGACAAATCACCCGCTTCAATCTCCCAAGCCACATAAGCACCGTTGGTAGCTGTCGCCTCAAAGGCCCTATTGTGAATAAAGGGGGAAATAGAGTGCTTAATAGGATTGGCAACAACGGCAGCTAAACGTGTATAGCCATCAAGCTTCATCCAAAATCTCCCGAATTTTTTTCATGTTAGCTAGAGAAATCTGACCTGGGGCACTGGCCTCATCTAAACTAGCAAAGGACCAGCTAGAACCAGTCACATCCGCAGTGATACGAGAAACTTTGCCCACCTTGCCCATAGAAATGGTCACATACTCCTGTTCAGGATTGAGGGTTTTAAAGCCTCGTGTATAGTTCATCAAGTCTAAGACATCCTGCTCTGTGTGAGCCATCACTGCAACCTTGACAAGTTTTGGATTTAAGCTCGTCAACTCTGACAAGATTTCCATCATATTTTCAGGTGTTTCTTGGAAATTGTGGTAACTCAAAACAAGATTTGGGAAGTCCAGCATTTCCTCAAAAACATCCTTGTAGCTGTAGTACTCAAAATCAATATAGTCTGGTTGATAGAGTTGCGCCACTTCCTTGATTAGATGGATATATTCTTCTGGAGAAAGGTCGATTTCTCCCCCCTCAGAGCGAGTTCGTAGCGTGAAAACCAACTCACGACCTGCGAATTTTTCAAAAATCGCTGGAGCCACCTGCAAAATCGCTTCCTTAGGCAGATAGTCGGCACGCCATTCAATGATGTCGGCATCCAGGTACCTCGTGGCATCCAGAGCCTGGGCCTCCTCTAAACTTCTTGGCATTACTGAAACGATTAATTTCATTTACTAACCTTCATACTAATCACCTTGAGGTAATTACTACTTTCATCTTTTTTATTATAGGCGAAATCTGCTGGAAGACCGTATTTGTTTAAAATCTGGTAACTTCTTCCTGCAAAGCCTTTATCAATTTGTTCTATAAATTTCTGGCGGGAAACATTGGCAGCATTGGTACTGGCAATGATAATCCCTTCCGGATTTAAAATCTCAAGACTCTGGGATATCAACTTGTGATAATCCTTAGCCACAGAAAATGTTTGTTTTTTGTTCCGAGCAAAGCTAGGCGGATCTAGGACAATCACATCATAGGTCAAGCCTTTTCGCTTGGCATACTTGAAATACTCAAAGACATCCATGACTATAAAACGATGGTCGTCTGTGCTGATTGCATTTGCCTGAAAATGCGCTTGAGACAATTCTCGTGAACGTTTAGCTAGGTCAACCGAAGTAGTCTGGCTTGCTCCTCCCATGGCCGCAGCTACTGAAAAGGCTGCTGTGTAGGAAAACATATTGAGCAAGGATTTACCCATAGCCAACCCATCCACTAAACTACCGCGAACTTCATGCTGATCTAGGAAAATCCCTGTCATCAAGCCATCGTTCATAAAGACTTGATACAGAACACCATTTTCCAGAACAGTGAAAAAGTCAGGTGCTTCTTGACCATAAACATGGGCAGATTCATAGTCCAAACCCTTAAAGCGTATCTTCTCATAGGCCCCTAACACCTCAGGAAAAACCTGTCTAAAAGCTTCTGAGATAACCTTGCGAATCTGATAAACATAAGAGTTATACCAAGAAAAGACAGCATAGTCGCCATAAAGGTCCACTGTCATACCACCAAAGCCATCTCCCTCTTGGTTGAAGAGACGAAAGGCAGTTGTCAATTCGTCTTGATAGTAGGCTTTTCTCTTTTCTTTAGCTTGTCTAAACAGTGCTTCAAAGAAAGCTTGATTGAAGGTCACCTTGTCTGTGCTAACAAACCAGCCCAAGCCCTTGTTTTGCTGAGAAAGGTAGGCAGTACCAAGAAAGTTTCCATCTTGACTATGAACTTCTACTTCCTGATCCTTGAGATGAACATCTGCAAGATCACTGGCTTCTAGTAAAACTAGTCCCTTTGAAAGCTTTTTTTCAACCCTTTTGCTGACTCTTATTTTATTCATAGTCACTATTATAGCAAATTTTGTGACAATTCTCAAAAAAGAAACTACCCTTGCTTTTTTACTCTAGTTTTAAAAAATGGTATACTAATACTAATAAAAACTTAGGAAGTAATTGTGTGAGAATCAATTTTAACAAAATCCAAAAAGCCATCGGTACCAGACTGGGTTTTGTCCTAACCCTTTTAATCCTCTATTGGCTCAAAACCTTATTAGCCTATACCGTTGACTTCAATTTAGATATTCAAGTAGGCAAATTGCAGGGAAATTACCTTGCCTTTATCGCCTTTTTCAATCCCATTCCTTTGGGACTCCTCCTGCTGGCTCTAGCCCTCTATGCTCGGTCAACCAAGATCTTTTATGGCCTGAGTATAGCTATTTATAGCCTTTTGTTCATTTGGCTTTATTCTAATATTTTTTACTATCGAGAATTTAGTGACTTTATCACGGCCAATACCATGAAGGTGGTCAGCAAGGTATCTGTTGGTACTGCGGAACTAGAGTTACTGCGCTTTTGGGATTTCATCTATTTTATGGATTTCCCATTGCTGGCTTATCTTCTCTATAAGAAGCTCATCCAGCTGGATAGGAGACCTTTCAAATTCCGCTCCAGTGTTGCTATCACTGCTCTCTCGGCCCTGCTCTTTTCTGCTAATCTTTTCTTGGCTGAAATCGAACGTCCCGATCTCCTATCGCGAGGATTTTCTAATTATTATATTGTTCGTGCCCTTAGTTTGCCAGCCTTTTTAGGCTATAGTGCCAACCAATCCTACAGTACCAACAAAGAACGTGCCAAGGCCTCTGAGACTGATCTTCAACCTATTACAGACTATATTCAAGAGCATTCTGCTAAGCCCAATCCAGACTATTTTGGCATTTCCAAAGGGAAAAATGTGATTTATCTACACTTGGAGAGTTTCCAGCAATTCCTGCTTGACTATAAACTCAGCATAGATGGAACTGATCATGAAGTCACTCCCTTCCTAAATTCACTCTACCATTCGCAATCAACCCTAGCCTTTTCGAATATCTTTAACCAAGTCAAGGCTGGTAAAACCTCAGATGCGGAAACCATGCTAGAGACCGGTTTGTTTGGACTTGACCAAGGTTCCTTTATGGTCAACTATGGAGGTACCAATACCCAGCAGGCTGCGCCTTTTATCCTATCAAAAAATGGCTACCAATCAAGTGCAGTCTTTCATGGTAACATTGGGACCTTCTGGAACCGAAATACGACCTATAAACAATGGGGTTACCAATGCTTCTTTGATGCTTCCTATTTTACTAAGCAAGACAGTAGCAATTCTTTCCAATATGGTTTAAATGATAAAATCATGATGAAAGATTCTATCCAATATCTAGAGCACCTGCAACAGCCTTTTTATGCTAAGTATATCACGGTATCCAATCACTATCCCTATGCTAGCAATCTAACAGGCGATGAGCTTGGTTTCCCACTGGCTAAAACCAAAGATGAAACAATCAACGGCTACTTCCAAACAGCCAACTATCTGGATAGTGCTATCAAGGCCTTCTTTGACTATCTCAAAGAAAGTGGCCTCTATGAAAAATCCATCATCGTCATCTACGGAGACCATTATGGAATTTCTAACTCCCGCAATCCTGACTTAGCGCCATTGATTGGAAAGACTTCTGAAAACTGGTCGAATTACGACAATGCCATGTTGCAACGAGTGCCTTTTATGGTGGTCATGCCTGGCTATGAAAAAGGACAAATCATCAATACCTACGGTGGGCAAATCGATATCTTACCGACTCTCGAACACCTCCTTGGTATTGAGTCCAATTCCTTCCTTCAAGTCGGCCAAGACCTTCTGTCTCCAGATCATCAAGAAATCGTTGCCTTTCGGACTGCTAATTCCTTCGTCACACCAAAATACACCAGTTATGACGGACGAACCTACTATACTGAAAGTGGTCTTGAAATCAGTAATCTTGATGAACAAGCTCAGACTGAACTAGAAATCGTTCGGCAGGCAGCCAGCCAACAGCTAAAAATCAGCGACCAGATTCAAACTGGTGATTTGATCCGTTTCTACCAAGCAGATCATCTTGGAAAAGTTGATACAGAAAGTATTTCTTACCTCAATTCTTTACCAATTCTGCAAAAGATTGAGCAGGAAAAAGGTAGTCAATCAACCAGTCTCTTTAGCCAACGACAAGGTAAGACCACTACTGACCTTTTCAAGGCACCAAGTTACCAAGAACTCCATCCAGAGTCGGCAGAAACCGAATCAAAATCACAATAAAAAATGCTCTTCCATCGTGGAGGAGCATTTCTTTTTATCAAATAAAATTCAACGAAAATCAAAGAGGAAACTGGCCTCAGGTTAACTGCGAGATTGTAGGTAGAGAGGTTGTATCAGCAATATATGTCTGTCAAATTTAGTGACGAAGATAGTAGAAGAAATATGAGGATATAAATCAGCTTCAGCAGGTATCTGGAAAGTTTGATTGTATAGAAAAGCCTTTTGTTACAAACTCAATATACTATCAATAAATAATATTATAGAAGCAACAATAATTATAATTTCACCTATCTGCATAATCCTATTTCGAACTCTAAATATATGTTCTATCAAAAATACTTGGATCACACACATTATAGGAATTAACGTTTTTGAAATTGAAAAATATCCAAATAAATAAACTATAAACAACAAAAATAGAACTATGTTATATTTCTTATTCAAAACATTCCTCCCTATTTTTTTGATTACCAATCTTAATCATTTACAACTACATTCTAACAAACTATAAAAACGTTTGTCGAATTGAATTTATCAAACAAGCGACCAACTATCTCATCTTTTTTCTATCTCTGCCAATATGCGTGACAGGTAATAATAATAGCTAAAAATAGCAAGACCAAGCAGGAGGATAAGAGCTCCTACTCCCAAGCTAATGGCAAGGATAGGGGAGAGAGACCGAACCAAGAATATGCTCCCTATTACAAGGGCCATTAAGATTGCACTATAAATTAAGAGTAAAACTATTGCTACTATACGATTTGAACGGTTCACCAGGTCCGTAATGTTACTCCAATTGGTTGACAGATTTTTCACGTCCTTAAAGTAATGGTGGCAAGAAAGGATGACACTGGCAAGGACCCATGTCGCAAGAAGGTAAATCATCGAAAGTATTGGCAATCCTAAATAAAGAGAAAGACCAAGCAAAGTCAGAACTGGTAAAAAGGACTGGACAGCAAATATAATCCAAAATTTCACTTTCACATAACGAGCAAAGTCAAAGGGTAAACTCTTAAGAAAATCAACATTTTCCCTCTCCAAGGACAAGGCAATTGAATGCAGGCTGGTGATATTGTTATTGACAACTGCTATAAAGAGAGCTATAAAAAACAAGGGTAACCAGTATGGAGGATGAATGTCTGGAACTATCTGAGAATCTCGGATGTTGGAAATCAGACCAATCATCATGAGATAAGGAAGGAAAGCACTTGTAAAAAGCACTGTAACCACGCCAGTTCCCTGTCCCAAGAGGGTGAGGTGGTAGCGTAAAACCATACGGAAAAAGCCCTTTTTATTAGTAGTTGAAATTCTCTCCTTATTGCGACGTTCTTTCTTGACCTTCTCCTCACTGTTAAGCAGAATCACGTCATAAAAATGAGGAAAAACCTTCTTTTTGGTCAGGTAAAGCAAGAAAACAGTTAAAGCTATCCAAGCGAGTAGACCCAGTATGGCTTCTGTCGAAAAAGGCTCCACTGCTATTTTATAAAAGATATGAAGAGGATAAAGGAGAAATGGAATGTCTCTAACTTTGTCAACAATACTTCCAAAAGTCGACTGTAGAAAGAGGACAAATATTAAAGGTATGAGAACCCCTATCCCAATCATCACATTCGAAAAAATAGACTGATACTTTCTGAAGACCGTAGTCTGAGCCAAGAAATGTACTGCCACTACCATCACTAAAGTAACAGAGACAAATAATAAGGCCAAGGACAGCAGCATCAAAGGCAAGCCCAGCCAAAGAGAAGGAGCTAGCCTAATATAGAGGACTAGAAAATAAGCTAGGATTGGTACAATTCCAGCTAGAGCTGGCAAGAGAACAGACAGTCCTTTAGCAATTATAATCTCTGATTCTTTAAAGGCATAGGGCCTATACGATGCCAAGTCCTTACTCTCATAAAAGACATTGTAAAATGCAGTGAAAGAAGTTGAAAAGGCAAGCACCAGTAAAATAGCAACCATGGTACTAAAAAAACTTGGTATTTCCTCAAAAGGAAAACGAAAGGCTATATTTATAAACATGAAAAGCATCAAGAGACTGGAAAAAATGTAAGAACTTAGGACTCTAGCGGAAACATTTACTTTTTTCCCAGGATTCTTAGCCTGCTTCTTTCGTAGGTTAGCCAGATTAGCTTCTTGAGATGAATAGAGGATATTGATATCAACTAATTTTTTAATGACCTTGAGACGCATCTGAAACCTCCTCTTTTCTACCAGCAAGGCTAAGATAGATACTTTCTAAAGACTGGTCTGGATGGTCTTTTCTCAAGTCCTCTACGCTACCACAATAAATCAAATGTCCCTTTTTCAAAATGGCAATCCGATCACAGACTTGCTCGGCTACCTCTAGGACATGGGTTGAAAACAAGACTGTCTTTCCTTTTTGCGCATGCTCCTTCATCATTTGCTTCAAATCAAAGGCAGCCTGGGGATCCAAACCAGTCAAGGGTTCGTCCAAGACCCAAATATCGGGATCAGACAAGAGTGCTCCGATGACAAAGACTTTCTGACGCATTCCGTGAGAAAGAGTTTCAATAACCTGATAGCGATTTTCAGCAAAATCAAAAACACTCAATAGCCTAGCTAGACTAGTCTCCAAGTCAGAGCTAGTCAGATCATAAGAGGAGGCGATTAATTCCCAAAACTCATTGGCTGTTAAGCGTAAAAATAAGTCAGGCGAGTCTGCAACGTAACCAATCTTTCGTTTAATAGCCAAGCGATTTTCCGATAAATCTAAACCATCTACCAAGATACGACCACTGCTAGGTGAAATGATACTGACTAGAGACTTTATGGTGGTCGATTTTCCAGCACCATTATGGCCAATCAGACCCATAATCTCTCCATTTTCAATCTGCAAATTGAGATTGCTCAAGGCCTCTCTATCACCATATAACTTACTAACATTTTGAAATTCAATCATGGTTTGACTCCTAGCTTTATCTATGTATTTTACTATTATGATAGCACTTTCATTTTAAAAATCAACACTTTATCTTAAATAGTTGAAATACATGTCTTCTATTTTACGCAAACGTTTGAGCTAACCGATACTTTATGATAGAATAAAGAACAAGATTGACAAGTAAGAGGAAACATCATGCAAAATCAAACACTCATGCAATACTTTGAATGGTATCTGCCCCACGACGGCCAGCACTGGACGCGTCTGGCTGAAGATGCTCCACACCTAGCTGATCTCGGTATCAGCCATGTCTGGATGCCACCAGCTTTTAAGGCGACCAATGAAAAAGATGTCGGCTATGGGGTCTATGACTTATTCGACCTAGGCGAGTTTAACCAAAAAGGGACTGTCCGCACCAAGTATGGTTTCAAAGAAGACTATCTTCAAGCCATTCAAGCACTTAAAGCGCAGGGAATTCAACCTATGGCCGATGTGGTGCTCAACCACAAGGCTGCTGCTGATCACAGGGAAGCCTTTCAGGTTATTGAGGTGGATCCTGTAGACCGTACAGTTGAACTTGGAGAACCCTTCACTATCAATGGCTGGACTAGCTTTACCTTCGATGGTCGCCAAGATACCTACAATGACTTCCACTGGCACTGGTACCACTTCACAGGTACAGACTACGATGCTAAACGCCGTAAGTCCGGGATTTATCTGATTCAAGGAGACAACAAGGGTTGGGCAAATGAGGAATTGGTCGATAATGAAAACGGTAACTACGACTACCTCATGTATGCCGACCTAGACTTTAAACATCCTGAAGTCATCCAAAATATCTATGACTGGGCTGACTGGTTCATGGAAACCACTGGTGTAGCTGGTTTCCGCTTGGATGCCGTTAAGCACATCGACTCTTTCTTCATGCGCAATTTCATCCGTGATATGAAGGAAAAATACGGTGAGGATTTCTATGTTTTTGGTGAATTTTGGAACCCTGACAAGGAAGCCAATCTAGACTACCTTGAAAAAACGGAAGAACGCTTTGACCTTGTCGATGTTCGTCTACACCAGAATCTCTTTGAAGCCAGTCAAACTGGCGCAAACTATGACCTTCGTGGTATTTTCACAGATAGCTTGGTTGAACTCAAACCTGACAAGGCTGTAACCTTTGTCGACAACCACGATACTCAACGTGGTCAGGCTCTTGAGTCTACTGTTGAAGAATGGTTCAAACCAGCAGCCTATGCTCTCATTCTATTACGCCAAGATGGGCTTCCATGTGTCTTTTACGGAGACTACTATGGGATTTCAGGCAAATATGCTCAAGAGGATTTCAAGGAAGTCCTTGACCGCCTCCTAGCCATCCGAAAAGATTTGGCCTATGGAGAACAAACAGACTACTTTGACCACGCTAACTGTATCGGTTGGGTACGTTCAGGTGCTGAACATCAATCCCCAATCGCAGTTCTTATCTCAAATGACCAAGAAAACAGCAAGTCAATGTTTGTCGGCCAAGAATGGGCTAACCAAACCTTTGTAGATTTACTTGAAAACCACCAAGGTCAAGTTACAATTGATGAGGAAGGTTATGGACAATTTCCAGTCTCAGCTGCTTCGGTAAGTGTCTGGGCATCCAATACTATCTAATAGCTTATAAGCATCAAGCCAGATCCAATCGGATTTGGCTTTTTTGTGTATGCAAAAAGATCTACCCAAATGGATAGATCTTTACTTATACTCTTCGAAAATCTCTTCAAACCACGTCAACGTCGCCTTGCCGTACTCAAGTACAGCCTGCGGCTAGTTTCCTAGTTTGCTCTTTGATTTTCATTGAGTATTAATTACAATTTACCTGCTACTGCATCCAACAATTCTTGGATTTTAGCTTGGTTGCTTCCTCCTGCCATGGCCATGTCTGGTTTACCACCACCACGTCCATCGACGATTGGTGCCAATTCTTTGACAAGGTTTCCTGCATGAAGATCTTTTGTCTTGCTTGCTACAAGGACATTGACTTTGTCACCGATAGCAGCAACTAGGACAAGAAGATCAGAGTAGTCTTTTTGTTTCCAGTTATCTGCAAAGGTACGAAGGGCACCGGCATCTGATACAGACACTTGACTAGCAATGTAACGGTGACCGTTGACTTCCTTAACGTCCTTGAAGATGTCGCCTGCAGCTGCAGCTGCAGCTTTTTCTTTCAACTCAGCATTTTCTTTTTGAAGTTGACGAAGTTGTTCTTGAAGTCCTTCTACCTTGTGAGGTACTTCTTTAAGTTGAGGTGCTTTCAAGGTTGCTGCGACTGCTTTAAGAGCATCTTCTTGTTCACGGTAGCCTTCAAAGGCTTCCTTACCAGTCACTGCTAAAATACGGCGAGTTCCTGATCCGATCCCTTCTTCTTTGACAATCTTGAAAAGACCAATTTCAGAAGTGTTGCCAACGTGGGTACCACCACAAAGCTCGATAGAGTAGTCACCGATAGTAACAACACGGACTTCTTTTCCGTATTTCTCACCAAAGAGGGCCATAGCTCCCATTTCTTTAGCAGTGTCAATATCCGTTTCAACTGTCTTCACTTCAAGAGCTTCCCAGATTTTTTCGTTGACTTGCTGTTCAATGGCACGCAATTCTTCAGCAGTTACTGCTTGGAAGTGAGTAAAGTCAAAGCGAAGGAATTCAACTTCGTTAAGAGAACCTGCTTGTGTTGCATGATTCCCAAGGATATTATGAAGGGCAGCGTGAAGCAAGTGAGTCGCAGTGTGGTTTTTCATAACACGGTGACGACGATTTGTATCAATTGCCAAGGTATATTCTTGGTTCAAGGCAAGCGGTGCAAGAACTTCAACTGTATGAAGGGCTTGTCCGTTTGGTGCTTTCTGAACATTTGTCACCTTAGCTACAACTGAACCAGATTCATCCAAGATTTGTCCATGGTCAGCGACCTGTCCACCCATTTCAGCATAGAATGGCGTTTCTGCAAAGATAAGAGAGGCAGTTCCTTCTGATACAGCTTCTACTTCTGCATTGTCAGCCACGATAGCCACCAATTTAGAAGATAATTGGCTAGCATTGTAGTTGAAGACACTTTCTACAGTGATGTTTTGTAGAGTTTCATTTTGCATACCCATTGAGCCACCCTTGACAGCTGACGCACGCGCGCGTTCTTGCTGTTCTTTCATGGCTGCTTCAAAACCTTCACGGTCTACAGTCATACCAGCTTCTTCAGCGATTTCTTCTGTCAACTCTACGGGGAATCCATAAGTGTCATAGAGTTTAAAGACATCTTGACCAGCAATGACAGATTGACCTTTTTCTTTCAAGTCAGCTACGATGCCTTGGGCAAAGTGTTGACCAGAGTGAAGGGTACGAGCAAATGATTCTTCTTCGCTCTTAACGATTTTTTCGATAAAGTCACGTTTTTCAAGTACTTCTGGGTAGTAGCTTTCCATGATTTTACCAACAGTTGGAACGAGTTTGTAAAGGAAAGGCTCGTTGATACCCAATTTTTGACCATGCATAGAAGCACGACGGAGAAGACGGCGAAGGACATAACCACGTCCTTCATTTCCAGGAAGAGCACCATCACCGATGGCAAATGACAAAGAACGAATGTGGTCAGCGATAACCTTAAAGCTCATGTTATCGCCATCTTGGTCATAAACCTTACCAGACAATTTCTCCACTTCACGAATGATTGGCATGAAGAGGTCCGTTTCAAAGTTGGTCTTAGCACCTTGGATAACCGCTACCAAACGCTCCAAACCAGCGCCCGTATCAATGTTCTTGTGTGGCAATTCCTTGTATTCACTACGAGGAAGAGCAGGGTCTGCGTTAAATTGTGACAAAACGATGTTCCAGATTTCGATATAGCGGTCGTTTTCAATATCTTCTGCAAGGAGACGAATACCGATATTTTCTGGGTCAAAAGCTTCTCCACGGTCAAAGAAAATCTCTGTATCAGGTCCAGAAGGCCCAGCACCGATTTCCCAGAAGTTGTCCTCAATAGGAATCAAGTGACTTGGATCCACTCCCACTTCAATCCAACGGTTGTAAGAATCTTTATCGTCTGGATAGTAGGTCATGTACAGTTTTTCAGCTGGGAAGTCAAACCACTCAGGGCTTGTCAAAAGCTCATAAGCCCAAGTGATAGCCTCATCACGGAAGTAATCCCCAATAGAGAAATTCCCCAACATTTCAAACATGGTATGGTGACGTGCTGTCTTCCCTACGTTTTCGATGTCGTTAGTACGAATCGCTTTTTGGGCATTAGTAATACGTGGATTTTCAGGGATAATGGTTCCATCAAAGTATTTCTTAAGGGTTGCTACCCCAGAGTTGATCCACAAAAGAGTTGGATCATTTACAGGAACCAAACTCACTGATGGTTCTACTGAGTGACCTTTAGTCGCCCAGAAGTCAAGCCACATTTGGCGTACTTGTGCACTAGATAGTTGTTTCATATTGTCTCCTTATTGCTTGTTTAATTTGATTGACTTTCCAGCATTTCCACATAGTCAATAGCGACACAGAGGGAAATGACTAGATCTGCATAAGCGTCCTCCAGAACCGTTACGGTATAGGTAGAGGTCAGATGAAAGAGTTCTTTCCTGATTTCCGCAATCAACTGATCACGATCATCCAGTAGTTTGAAATTCAAATCCCAGATATTGCCCTCGATACGAAGCCCCAGATTATCAAACTCATACTTATCTCGCCAGAAGGTCAACTTCTTACGAATTACAAAACTCGATCCATCCTGAAGCTGAATCTCAAAACGAGGAAGTAGAGTCCAAATCTCTTTACTAATCTCACTGACTTGGTTACCAAATGCATCATAGATAGTAAAGGTTTTGGGAATTTTAAAAAATGATCCCTCTACCTGATAGGCGATTTCTCCCCTGTCATCCTTGATAGCAAAGCGCTCGCCTCCAAGACGAAACTTTTGTTTGACAAGAAATGTTTTCATCAACACATCCAAAAAATCAAAAGACAAGTTCATATCACGAAGGGCGAAAAACCGCGGTACCACCTTCATTCAATGAACTTGTCATTCTCTTATTCTTATGCAATTGTATGATTGAGTAGCATGACTTCCTAGCTTAGATGGCTCGCAGCACCGCCATTTCTCTGGACTAAGACAACTGAAAATCAATTCTCAACTTTCTTATTATATCGTTTTTTTAAGCTTGCGTCAACTGGAAATGATACCCATTTAATAACCCATTTCCTACATATCAGATTACTTTTTCAGAACATATTTTTTCTTACTACTATCACTCTTTTTATCCCAACTTTTATTCCAAAGTTTTGAATTGTTAAAGATAGCTTCGAAAATATTTACAAATATAAAGAACCCTATCACCAAATGTATGGAATCAGTTGTTAGGTATTGTCGATCCAAACCATCCTTTAGAGAGAATAGTATAACAGTTTGCTGAACAGTCAAAAAGGCTGGCCAATAAAATTTTTTGAAAAAAGTAGATATTTTCATTATTTATTACCGCTTTCTGTAAGGTTAAACTTAGTATACTACTGAGAAAGAAAATAAGCAACTATCATAGAAAAAGATACCGTTACGAAAATTGCCTTTTATTTTTTAAAAAACGAACCAGCTTGACTGATTCGTTTCGTGACTGCTAACTCTACTTCCGATACATTTTAAACTGTAGGAAGAGGTCGCTATATTTTCCTGTCCATTTATGGTCAAATTTCTCATAAACTTCTAGGTGTTTCATGGTTTCAGCATCTGGATAGAAGGCTTTATCTTCTTTTTTCTCCTCTGGGAGTAATTCCTTGGCTGGTAGGTTTGGTGTTGAATAGCCGACATACTCTGCATTCTTGAGAGCATTTTCAGGTTTCAACATAAAGTTGATAAAGGCATAGGCGGCATCTTGGTTTTTGACTGTTTTGGGAATGACCATATTGTCAAACCAAAGGTTGCTGGCCTCAGTTGGTACCACATAGCGTAGATTTTCGTTTTTTTCTAGCATTTGGCTGGCTTCACCAGAGAAGGTCACACCGATTGCAGCATTGTTCTGAATCATGTATCCCTTCATCTCATCCGCCACAATAGCCTTGATATTTGGAGTGAGCTTGTAAAGCTTGTCCACTGTCTCTTCCAACTGCTGGATATCCTTGGAGTTGAGGCTGTAGCCTAGCGAATTGAGTCCTAGTCCCAGCACCTCACGCGCCCCATCAAAAAGCATGATCGAGTTCTTATACTCTGGCTTCCAGAGGTCATCCCAATGTTCAGGCGCTTCCTCTACCATGGTTTCATTGTAGACAATTCCTAATGTTCCCCAGAAGTAAGGGATGGAGAATTTATTGCCTGGGTCAAAGGACTGGTTGAGGAACTCTGGTCCGATATTTTCAAGACCTTCAAGTTTTGAATAATCAAGCGGAACCAAGAGATCTTCGTCCTTCATCTTGTTAATCATGTATTCACTAGGAACGGCAATATCGTAGGTCGTTCCACCCTGCTTGATCTTTGTATACATGGCTTCGTTGGAATCAAAGGTCTCATACTGGACTTGAATTCCTGTTTCTTCTGTAAATTGCTCCAAGAGTTCTGGATCGATATAGTCCCCCCAGTTGTAGATTACCAGTTTTTGACTATCTCGACTATTGATTTTACTATCTAGATGCGTAGCAATTCCCCATAAGACTAGGATAATGGCTACAATTCCTGCTAAAAATGAATAGAGTTTTTTCATGCTTGCTCCTCCTTCTCACGTGAGATAAAGTAATATCCAACAACTAGGATAATACTAAAGAGAAAGACGAGGGCAGACAGGGCATTGATTTCTAGCGAAATCCCCTTGCGAGCACGAGAGTAAATCTCGACTGACAGGGTTGAAAAGCCATTTCCCGTCACAAAGAATGTCACGGCAAAGTCATCTAGCGAATAGGTGAAGGCCATGAAATAACCTGCAATTATAGACGGTGTCAGGTAAGGAAGCATGATTTCCTTGAACATCTGAAATTGACTGGCACCAAGGTCATAGGCCGCATGAATCATGTCACCGTTCATTTCCTTGAGACGAGGCAGGACCATCAAGACCACGATAGGAATCGAGAAGGCCACGTGACTAGATAGAACGGTCAAAAAGCCAAGTGAAAACTTGAGTTGAGTAAAAAGAATCAAGAAGCTGGCACCAATCATAACATCAGGCGCAACCATGAGGATATTATTGAGTGAAAGAAAGGCTTCTTGGTATTTCTTACGAGACTGGTAGATGTAAATGGCACCAAAAGTCCCGATAATGGTCGCAATCAAGGCTGACAGGAAGGCCAAGAAAAAGGTCTGAGTCACAATCAACATAAGGCGACCATCGCCAAACATAGTTTTAAAATGGCTCAAGCTAAAGCCTGTAAAGCTATTCATGTCATTGCCTGCGTTAAAGGCATAGCCAATCAGATAAAAGATTGGCAGGTAGAGGACAAGAAAGACCAGTCCCAGATAAAGGTTGGCAAATTTTTTCATCGTTCTCTCCTTTCCTTGGTCACCCACATAGTGATGAACATGGTCAAGATGAGAATTACACCGATGGTTGAACCCATACCGTAGTTGTCATTGGTTAGGAAATTCTGTTCAATAGCCGTTCCCAGCGTAATAACACGGTTCCCACCAATCAAACGGGTCAGCATGAAGAGGCTCAAGCTGGGGATAAAGACAGACTGAACTCCACTTCGCACACCATTCATCGATAAAGGGAAGATGACATGGCGGAAGGTTTCCCACTTGGTCGCACCGAGGTCATAGCTGGCATTGATGAGATTATTATCCATATCGTCCAAGACATTGAAAATCGGCAAAATCATAAAGGGAAGCTCGATGTAGCTTGCAACAAAGATAAAGGAGAAATCGGTAAAGAGCAACTGCTGTGAACCGATTCCGATAAATTCCAAGAATTGGTTAATAGAGCCATTCTGACCAAAAATTCCAATAAATGCATAGGCCTTAAGGAGCAAATTGATCCAAGTTGGCAGGATAATCAGCATGAGCCAGAGTTGACGGTGCTTGAGACGGGTCAAAAATAGGGCTGTTGGATAGCTGATAAGCAGGGTCACAAATGTCACAATCCCTGCATAAAGCACTGAGTTGAAACTCATTTTGAGGTAGGTCAAGTTTTGTGACGCAAAGTAAGATTTATAGTTTTCTAAACTGAATTGTCCTTCGATATTGAAAAAGGATTGACCGAAAATCAAGACCAAGGGTGCCAGAACAAAGAGTGCAATCCAGAGCATGTAGGGCACTACAAAGAGTTTAGAGCTTGTTTTCTTCATCTCTTTCCTCCTCGATTGCATTGATCAGACCTGCTTCTTGCTCTTCGATTTCCACGTATTCTTCGATACGAGCATCGAACTCTTCTTCAGTTTCGTTGAGACGCATGATATGAATGTCTTCCGGTTCAAAGTCCAGACCGATTTCCTCACCCACAATTGCCTTACGAGTTGAGTGGATCATCCATTCATTTCCAAGTTCGTCATAGGCGATAATTTCATAGTGAACTCCACGGAAGAGCTGGGTATCTACCTTAACTTGGAGTTTGCCTTCTTCAGGAAGGGTAATCCGCAAGTCCTCTGGACGAATCACGACTTCAACAGGCTCATTTGGTTTCATCCCACCATCGACCGCTTCAAAGCGTTTGCCGTTAAACTCAACCAAGTAGTCCTCAATCATGGTTCCTGGCAAGATGTTTGACTCGCCGATAAAGGTGGCAACAAAGTGATTGATTGGCTCATCGTAGATATCTACTGGTGTTCCAGACTGGACAATCTCGCCATCATTCATGACAAAAATCCAGTCACTCATGGCCAGTGCTTCTTCCTGATCGTGAGTGACAAAGACAAAGGTAATGCCCAATCGTTGTTGCAGTTCACGCAGTTCGTACTGCATGTCTGTTCTTAATTTCAAGTCCAGCGCTGACAGAGGCTCGTCCAACAAGACCACACGGGGTTGGTTGATGATGGCACGGGCAATGGCCACACGCTGACGTTGTCCTCCAGAAAGTTTACGGATGGAACGTTTTTCATAACCTTCCAACTGAACCATCTTGAGAACTTCCGCTACGCGTTTCTCGATTTCTTTCTTGTCAATTTTACGCAAGCGGAGCGGAAAGGCAACATTTTCAAACACATTCATATGTGGAAACAAGGCATAGGATTGGAAGACAGTATGGACGTCTCGCTTGTTGGTTGGGATATCATTGATGCGGACACCGTCCAGTAAAATATCTCCTGTCGTCGCATCTAGTAACCCTGCAATGATGTTTAGGATGGTTGATTTCCCTGAACCAGATGCGCCTAGAAGGGTATAAAATTTCCCCTCCTCCAACTCAAAGTTGATGTCTTTGAGAACCTTGGTGTTGCTGTCTTCAAAAACTTTAGAGACGTTTTTGAATTCAATAATTGGTTTTTTCAATTGTCATTTATTCCTTCTTTTTCATAGATTAACAGATCAGGGCTCTGTCAGGCCGCCACTACCTCGTGTAGGAGATTGAACTGCCTACATTCTTCTGCACTAACGATAGGCTTTCACCCCCTTTCCATGACATAGCAGCAGCTTTTCAACTACAGCTTCCTACTTGCTTTCTCCTAAAATACGGACTTCCCTCTCAAGAGTAACGCCAGAGTGTTCCTTGACTTTTTCGATAACAGACTCAATCAAGTCCTCGTAGTCTTTAGCCGTTCCGTCAGCAACATTGATCATAAATCCTGCGTGTTTTTCTGACACTTCTACGCCACCGATACGATAGCCTTTCAAGCCAGCTTCTGAAATTAATTGACCTGCAAAATGCCCTACTGGACGCTTAAAGACCGAACCACAAGATGGATATTCTAAAGGTTGCTTGAGTTCACGTAGATGCGTCAAACGATCCATTTCTTGCTTGATAACCTGATGACTTTCTGGAGCAAGGGCAAATTTAGCTGACAAGACAACTGCACCAGACTCCTGAATGGCTGATTGGCGGTAACCAAAAGCCAAATCTTTGGCAGACAGGGTCTCGATTTCTCCATCCTTGGTCAATACCTTACAAGACTGCAAGATGTGGGCAATCTCGCCACCATAGGCACCAGCATTCATAAAGACAGCACCACCGACGCTCCCTGGAATGCCACAAGCAAACTCAAAGCCAGTCAAACTATGACGAAGGGCAATGCGAGTTGTTTCAATCAAGTTAGCACCAGCTTCTGCTTCAATAGTATAGCCATCAACAGAAACATTATTGAGCTTGTCACACAAGATGACAAATCCACGAATTCCACCATCACGAACGATGATATTACTGGCATTTCCAAGAACCATCCAAGGGATATTTTCTTGATTGGCAAATTTGACAACGCGAGCCAACTCAAAACGATTTCGTGGAAAGACCAGATAGTCAGCCTCTCCACCTACTTTTGTATAACTATAGCTATGCAAGGGTTCTTTAAAACGGATATCAATCCCTTCTAAGATTTCAAGCATTTTTTCTTTTACTGACATGACACTCTTCCTTTTACAAAATTCATTCCATTATACCATTTTTAAGACCATTTGACGACCCTAAAAAATCTTGGGCTTATTTTAAACAAAAAAAGAGGTTTCCCCTCTTTTTATGATTTTTTGCAAAAGATTGCCTTTGTTCCATAGGCAACCAGAACGAGCTCAAGTGCTAGGACAACTTCAACCAAGACTGGATTGGTCAACCAGCCAACTTGGGCAAGAGATGGTGCCAGGTCAAAGAAGGCATGTAGTCCATAGGCCGCTAGGAGATAAATCCATTTCTTCTGGCGAACAGCTTGATAAACCCAAACAGTCAAGAGTAATTGGAAACCTAGGGCCAAGATTCGCTCAAAACCAAGCAAATAAATCTGCCAGACTGATAGCGACTGAATAGTTTTCAACATATTTTCAGACAGCAATTGCATAACCTGTGGATTTTGCGTTTGAACTGCTGAGAGAACGATGTAGAGATTAATCAAACTAGTAAGACCTAGGAAAATCAACTCCAAACCACCATGCCCCAATCCATAAGCCAAGGCATCTGCCTTTTCCAAACTTCTCTTTTTCTCCAACCATTTGAAGAAAATAAGACGAGCAGTTTCCTCAAAAAATGCTGCCATGACTAGGCCATAGATGATATAGAGAAGTGGATGATCCTGCAAGAGGGCAATACTACCGTCTTTTTGAGGATGCAAAACTAAGATATGCACCAGTTTTTCTAAAATCTGTGAAGAGACAAAGAAAGCAACAGCTCCCAAGCCCAAGACAGCTAGATTAATCTGGTATTTCTTTTTGGCATACCAAATGCTTCCTAGCAAGATAACCAGCAACAGCACCATGGTAATGATAATATGAATGGTCATTTTCTTCTCCTATTCCGCCTTTTCAATATCTTTTTTCATCTCGTCAACATTGAACTTAGCAAACAAGTATTGACGATCTTGGACTGGGAAACGTTGGTCCAACTGATCAACAGCTCCCACCTCGATAATGCCTTCCTTGATGACAAAGTCCATAACATGCCCACCGAAGGTCAAGTCATCTGATATAAAGTGTAGATGATAGCCTGCCACACTGACCCCATGAAAAATCTCTGGCGTCCAGAAACCAACGATGTTCCCTGCCACATTGTCGCGACTATATTCAGGTTGATGGGTTGCGACATCAGCAAACTTGGTATCTGGTGTCGACTTGGGAATCATGCGCACATGCATATGTGAAAATTCCCCACGAATCTTGATAGAGCGGAAAAGATTTTCCCCATCATAATAAGACTCGATTCGCTCTTCCAATTCCTTATCTGTCATCTCAAAGCGCTGGCGGAAAATGACCTCTGCCTGATGCGGTACTACTGCTGCATAAGGAATAAGGGCATCTGGTGACACTTCCACAATCTCTGGTTGGTCTCCTGATCCTTTGGCCTGATAAGCCTTGCCATCCAAGACAATCAATTCCCCATCAATAGAGTCCAAGGTTCCCAAACCAAGGTCACCATGCTCTAGCAATTCTCCTACTGTCATAGTACCACCATAGAGGCCGGCCATCAAGGCTCCTAGGGTATTGTATTGAAATAATTTCACTGGTTCCTGCACGTTCTTATCCATTCACTTTCTTGTCTGTTATTCTATAAATGTTACTCCTAAGTATACCACATTTAGCTTTATATGTGAACGAGAGAAACACTCTATACATTGCCAAGAAGGAAAAAAAAGGGTACAATGTAACAAAATCAAGGGAGGTCTGGAATGAAGAAACAAAGCAAGTACCAAGAGGTTATTTCCTATCTGAAAAATGGTATCGAGTCTGGACGCTTTCCAACGGGAAGTCGCCTGCCTTCTATCCGTCAACTGAGCCTTGACTTCCACTGTAGCAAGGACACTATTCAACGCGCCCTACTGGAATTACGGCACGAACAATACCTCTATGCCAAGCCCCAGAGTGGCTACTATGTCCTAGAACAAGGGCAACACCAGGATCTAGAAATCGAGGTTCCCGATGAACACGCCAGTGCCTATGACGATTTCCGACTCTGTGTCAATGAAACCTTGATTGGCCGAGAAAACTACCTTTTTAACTACTATGACAACCAAGAAGGTTTAGAAGACTTAAGACAATCAATTCATAAACTCCTCTTTGACCAAGCTCTCTACTGCAAAGCTGATCAACTTGTACTGACTTCTGGAACCCAACAAGCCCTTTTTATCCTCTCTCAAATTTCCTTTCCTAGCCAAGCTAAGGAAATCTTGGTGGAACAGCCGACCTACCATCGAATGAATCGCCTCTTGATTGCTCAGGGTCTGGACTATCAAACGATCGAACGAGGCATTGATGGGATTGACTTGGAAGAACTGGAAGGCCACTTCAAAACAGGTAAAATTAAATTTTTCTATACCATTCCTCGTTTTCACTATCCTCTGGGGCATTCCTATTCAGAGCAGGACAAACGGGCTATTCTTGACTTAGCTGCCAAGTATGGAGTCTATATCGTAGAGGACGACTATCTGGGGGATTTGGACTCTAAAAAGGGCCAGACCTTCCACTATCTAGATACAGAGGAGCGCGTCATTTATATCAAGTCCTTCTCAACCAGCCTCTTTCCAGCCCTGCGGATAACAGCACTCATCCTTCCAAATACTATCAAGGAAGCATTTGTGGTCTACAAAAATATCCTAGACTACGATAGCAACCTCATTATGCAAAAGGCCCTGTCACTCTATATTGACAGTCAATTATTTGAGAAAAATCGGCTAGCTCGCTTATCCAATCAGGAAGCTTACCAAAAACAAATCGAGGAAAGACTAGCTAACACTCCTTGTCCCCTTCCTCATTTTCCCCTACACGATGGTTTATTACTAGACCTGAGACAGTATTCTAAAATCGCTAGTCTCAAACACAGCCAACTGGGCTTAGACTTCTTTGAAGAGGCTTACTTGGATGCCTGCCCTTATCAATTTGCCAAGGTGTCCTTAGACAATCTGGAAAAGGTTTTAAACTATTTAAAAGCAGAATTGGATTGACTTCCAACTCTGCTTTTTTCTTATACTCTTCGAAAATCAAATTCAAACCACGTCAGCGTCGCCTTACCGTACTCAAGTACAGCTTGCGGCTAGCTTCCTAGTTTGCTCTTTGATTTTCATTGAGTATTATTCTTCAACTTCTGTTAAGGTTGCCGCTTTTTCAAGATATTTTTGGTAGGTACCGTCATCCTTGAGTTTTTGGATGACCTTGTCCACCACTTCTTTCAAATCAGCACTATTTTTTCTAAGGGCAACTGCGTTGGCTTCGCCGTCCTTCATCTTCAAGCTGACAGTTGCGACAGCTAGGTCGGCATTTTTAGCAGCATAGCTAAGGGCAACAGGCTCATCCATGTGAACAGCATCTACTTTTCCAGCCTGCAATTCATTGACTGCTTCACCCATATTGGTTAGGGAAGTCAATTGCGCTTTTGGCAATTGTTCCTTGACCATTGATTCTGGAACAGTTCCTTTTTGGGCTGCAATATTAGCACTTTCAAGGCTAGTTACATCCTTGTATTTTTCTACATCAGCCTTACGAACCAAGAAACTAATCTTGTTTTCATAGTAAGGGATTGAAAAGTCAAAGACTTCTTTTCTCTCATCAGTAGCGCTAATTCCTGCAACCGCTAGGTCAGCCTTACCAGTTTGAAGACTGGTCAAGACATTGTCAAAACTCATGCTTGAAATTTCCAACTTCACCCCAAGTTCATCAGCGATAGCTTGGGCCATATCAATGTCCGCACCGACTACCTGGTTTTTTCCATCAACCAAGGATTGGAATTCAAAGGGTGCATAGTCTGGACTGGTCGCCACAACTAATTTCCCCTTTTGCTTGATGGCCTCAACAGCTGACTGAGAACCGTTAGAATCCGACTGGCAAGCCACTAAGAAGAAACTTGCAAGAAAGCTACATAAAACAAATATCCATTTTTTTGATTTCATAAATAAACAACCTCTCTGTTAATTTTGTATAATTATAACGCTATCCAAGTTGCTTGTCAAGTGTTTTTTGAATTTTTATCTTAAAAATATTTTTTTCATTCAAGAAAAGGAGCTGTCAGTTGATTTCGAGCTCCTTTTTATACAGAATAAATCTATTTTATAGTTCGACAATCTTACCTGTTTCAAAGTAAACAACCCATTCACAGATATTTTTAGCATAGTCTCCAATACGTTCCAAGAAAGCAATCACTTGGAAATAATCACGACCTGTAACGATGGCATCTGGATTTTTCTTGATTTCTTCTGTAGCCAAATCACGAATGCTATCAAAGTAATGGTTGATTTTTTCATCCATGGCTGCTACTTCATAGGCCTGGTCTACTGAACCATTGAGATAGAGTTCAAGGGCTGCTTCAACGAAGTTCTTGACATCGCGCCCCATTCTCTTGATTTCTTCTTCAACAGCTGGGATACGTTGCTCCCCCTTCATACGAATTGCCGCTTTGGCAATAGAAACGGCATGGTCACCCATACGTTCCAAGTCAGATACGGCTTTTAGGACTGTTAGAACAGTACGCAAATCTTGAGAAACTGGTTGTTGAAGGGCAATCATTTCAAATGATTTCTTCTCCAATTTCACTTCGTATTCGTTTACTTCTGCATCATCTTCGATAACTTCCTTGGCCAAATCACGGTCATGCGTAACAAAGGCACGCACTGTCCGATTGATTTGGGATAGCACTTCTTGTCCCATAGCATAGAACTGGTTGTGCAATTTCTCCAAATCTTCTTCAAATTGAGAACGTAACATCATTTATCTCCTTATCCAAATTTTCCTGAAATATAATCTTCTGTTTCCTTGTGTTGTGGGTTTAGGAACATCTTCTTGGTATCGTTAAACTCGATTAAATCTCCATCTAGGAAAAATCCTGTCTTGTCAGAAATACGAGAAGCTTGTTGCATGGAACGCGTAACCAAGAGCATGGTATATCTATCTTTTAGACCATACAAGGTTTCCTCAATCTTACCAGCCGAGATAGGGTCCAAGGCTGAAGTCGGTTCATCCAAGAGAATGATTTTAGGACTTGTTGCCAAGACACGGGCAACACAGACACGTTGCTGTTGTCCACCTGAAAGCCCGATAGCTGAATCATGCAGGCGATCCTTGACCTCATCCCAGATAGAAGCTCGTTGCAAGGCTTTTTCTACCGCTTCATCCAGAACCTGCTTGTCCTTAACTCCATTGATACGAAGCCCATAAACAACATTTTCGTAGATAGACATAGGGAAAGGGTTTGGTTGTTGGAAAACCATACCAATTTCCTTCCGCAATTCAACTGTATCTGTACGTGGACTGTAAATGTTGTGGCCGTTGTAAACCACCGAACCAGTTGTAGTCACCTCTGGATTAAGATCCCCCATACGGTTGATAGCCTTGAGGAGGGTTGACTTCCCTGATCCAGATGGACCGATTAAGGCTGTAATTTCCTTAGGTTGGAAAGATAGGGAAACACTATTCAAGGCCTTCTTTTGATTGTAGTAAACGGACAGGTCTGAAACCTGTAAAATCGCTTCTGTCATACTGTTTCCTTTCTATCCAAAGTGTCCTGTTACGTAGTCATTGGTTGACTGTAGTTTCGCATTTTGGAAAATATTAGACGTCTTATCGTACTCGATCAAGTCACCCAAGTAGAAAAATCCTGTGTAGTCACTAGCACGCGCAGCCTGCTGCATACTGTGGGTCACGATGATGATGGTAAAGTCCTTCTTCAATTCCAACATGGTTTCTTCCAGCTGGGCTGTCGCAATCGGATCCAAGGCTGATGCCGGTTCATCCATCAAAAGGATATCTGGTTTAACAGAGATAGCACGAGCGATACAGAGACGTTGCTGCTGACCACCTGATAGGGTCAAGGCCGACTTGTGCAAATCGTCTTTGACCTGGTCCCAAAGGGCAGCCTGACGAAGAGAGGTTTCCACAATTTCATCTAAGACTTGCTTGTCCTTAACCCCTGCACGTTCATGAGCAAAAGTGATATTACGATAGATAGACTTGGCAAATGGATTTGGTCGTTGGAAGACCATTCCGATGTGCTTACGCATCTCATAAACATTGATTTCTGGACGGTTAACGTCAATTCCTTGATAGAGGATTTGACCTGTGACCTTGGCAATATCAATAGTATCATTCATACGGTTGAGACTGCGAAGGTAGGTTGATTTCCCTGATCCAGATGGGCCAATTAAGGCTGTGATTTTATTTTTTTCAAATTGCATATCGATGCCCTTGATGGATTCTTTTTTACCGTAGTAAACATGTAAATCCTTAGTAGAGAGGGCCACTTTCTCTTCAGGAAAGGTGATGATATGCTTTTCATCCCAATTATATTTTGACATGGCTTCTCCTTTAGGCAGCGGTTAATTTCTTATGTAGGTAGCTTCCGAGTTTACGGGCTCCAAAATTAAAGATGAGGATAAAGATGAGGAGCACGGCAGCAGAACCTGCTGATACGATGGTCCCATCAGGAATAGTTCCTTCGCTATTGACTTTCCAGATGTGGACAGCCAAGGTTTCTGCTTGACGGAAGATAGAGATTGGGCTAGTCACACTGAGAATATTCCAGTTAGACCAGTCTAGGGCTGGAGCGGATTGACCTGCTGTATAGATAAGAGCAGCCGCCTCACCAAAGATACGACCAGAGGCCAAGACGACCCCAGTGACAATACCTGGAAGGGCTTCTGGAATGACAACATGGACAACTGTCTCCCAACGAGAAATCCCAAGGGCCAGACCAGCCTCACGTTGCGTATGGTGAACATGTTTCAAACTGTCTTCAACATTACGAGTCATCTGAGGTAAGTTAAAGACTGTCAAGGCCAAGGCACCTGAAATGATTGAAAATCCATACTCAAACTGAACTACAAAGATTAAGTAACCAAAGAGACCTACAACCACAGATGGCAGTGATGACAAGATTTCAATACAGGTTCTGACAAAATTGGTCACAGGACCTTTTTTGGCGTATTCAGCTAGGAAAATCCCAGCCCCCATAGACAAGGGAACAGAAATAATCAAGGTAATGACCAAAAGGAAGAAGGAATTATAGAGCTGAATTCCAATCCCTCCACCTGCTTGGTAAGAAGAGGATTTGCCAGTCAAGAAAGACCAAGAGATGTGGGGCAAACCACGAACCAAGATATAAAGAATCAAGGATGCCAAGATGGCAACGATAATTCCTGCAATCGAGTAGAGGACAGCTGTTGCAATTTTATCTAATTTCTTAGCGTGCATAGTTTTTCTTTCCTCTTTCTTTCGTAATCAATTTAATGACACTGTTGAAAGCCAAACTCATCAAAAGTAAGACTAAGGCCAGTGACCAAAGTACGTTATTATCAACTGTTCCCATAACGGTATTTCCGATACCCATGGTCAAAACAGAGGTCAAGGTCGCAGCTGGTGTTGTTAAGGAAGTTGGAACTACCGCTGAGTTTCCGACTACCATCTGAATAGCCAAGGCCTCACCAAAGGCACGCGCCATCCCAAAGACCACTGCTGTAAAAATCCCTGAACGCGCAGCCTTTAAGGTCACGCGCCAGATGGTTTGCCAACGAGTGGCTCCCATAGCCAAACTAGCTTCGCGGTAGTGACGAGGCACCGCACGCAAGCTATCCGTTGTCATAAAGGTTACCGTCGGTAAAATCATGACAAAGAGAACGAAAATCCCTGACAAAATCCCAAAACCAGTTCCACCAAAGACACTACGGACAAAGGGAACCACGACCTGCAAACCGATAAATCCATACACGACTGAAGGAATTCCGACTAGCAATTCAATGGCTGGTTGCAAGATTCTAGCACCTTTTGGTGAGACTTCGGTCATAAAGACTGCCGCACCAATGGCAAAAGGAGTTGCGATAAGGGCTGATAGGATTGTGACAATAAAGGAACCCAAAATCATAGGAAGGGCACCAAATTGTTTACCTGAAGGATTCCAAGTTTGTCCAAAAAGGAAATCAAAGATATTGACCCCATTTACAAAGAAGGTTGACAAGCCTTTTTGGGCTACGAAAATCAAAATCATAGCCACAATGATGACAATCAAAGACAGACAGGCAAAGGTCAAGCCTTTTCCTAATTTCTCTAAACGAGAGTTCTTTGAGGGAGAAAGTAATTTTTTAGCTAATTCTTCTTGATTCATTATTGACTCCCTTCTAGTGCTGTCACTGTTCCTACAGCATCTTTTTCAACCTTCATTTCCTTGACAGAAATGTAGCCCATTCCCTTAACGATTCCGCTTTGTGCTTCATCTGAGAGGACAAAGTTGAGAAATTCTGCCACCAATTCATTCGGTTGACCTAAGGTGTACATGTGTTCATAAGACCACAAAGGCCAGTTATTGGTTGTTACATTTTCTGCAATCGGCTCATAGCCGTTCAATTTCATGCGTTTCACCGAGTCATCCACATAGGCAAAGGCTAGGTAAGAAATGGCTCCTGGTGTCTGGGAAACAATGTTTTTGACCATCCCATTTGAATCCTGTTCTTGACTCTGCACGGCAGATTGGCCATCCATGACAACACTATCAAAGGTTGCACGCGAACCAGAACTTGCTGCACGGTTGATAATAGAAATGGCTAGATCTTTCCCACCGACTTCTTTCCAGTTGGTTACTTTGCCTGTGAAGATGCTACGGAGTTGTTCAGTTGTCAGATTTTCAACATCAACTTCCTTGTTCACAATCACCGCCAAGCCCGCTACCGCAACCTTGTGGTCCACTAGGGCTGAGGCGTTGATACCGTCTTTTTCCTCGGCAAATACGTCTGAATTTCCTACATCAACGGCTCCAGATTGAACCTGAGACAGACCTGTACCAGATCCTCCACCTTGGACGTTGACTGTTTTTCCAACATGCAGAGAGCCAAATTCATCTGCTGCTGCCTCGACCAAGGGCTGAAGAGCCGTTGAGCCAACAGCTGTCATGGATTCTCCACGATCAATCCAGCTAGCACATCCCGCCAAAGAACCTGCTAGCAAAAGAGCTGCAAGGGATAGAGCGAGTTTTTTCCTTTTTTTCACTGTTTTTCTCCTTGAAAATAATGGTGAATGCTGTGAATTTTTTCAATTATTTATTTATGTTTTTCTTTTGAAAATTAGGAGGCAACTGAAGTTGCTAGCTTGGTTTTACTAGAAATTTGCTCAGTTACCGTTTCCACCAATTTTGACTTAAAATGAAAGACAATTTGAAAAAAATCCATACTTCCACTATAACATAGACAAGCTACTTTGACTAGCATTTTCACTTGAATCTGAGGCCTTTTGGAAAATAATTTTTCAAAACATTTCCAGTCACCTTAGCAAAGCCCAAACCGTTGCCCTGAACCAAAACTTGGTACCAACCATTTGGCAGACTTTCCGCCAACTGAACGGTTTCTCCAGCCACATACTTCACAAACGCTTCTTGGTCAATTTCAACCGACTGCTTGACCTGACTCGGTTTCAAGGCTAGGCCAAGAGCGAAACTGGGCTCAAAACGTTTCTTCTTAAAGGTACCCAGATGGAGTCCATTGCGAGCAATCTTGAGTTTCCCTAGATCTGGCAAGAGTTCTGGCAAGAGATAAAGCTGGTCACCAAACGTCTGCAAGATACCGGGTAGATTGATTTTTAAGTGTTTTTGGGCAAATTCCTGCCACAAGGCAACTTGTTCACGGCTAAGATTGCTCTTGCTTGCCTTAAATTTAGGAACTGGATTTTCACCTTTAAACTGTAGATGGGCTACAAACTGCCCTTCTCCCTTAAAATGATGAGGATACATCCGAGCCGTTTCTGGCAAGTCAATACCAGCTACCATTCCATTAATATGTTCAACTGGCAACAAGTCAAAATCATACTTATCCAACAACCAATTGACAATCTCTTCGTTTTCCTCAGGTGCCCAGGTACAAGTCGAATAAACCAGACGACCGCCCTCAGCTAACATGGTCACCGCATCTGCTAAAATTTCTCTTTGTAAACTAGCACATTGACTCGGATAATCAAGACTCCAATAGTCCATAGCATCTGGCTGCTTACGGAACATCCCTTCACCAGAACAAGGGGCATCAAGGACAATGAGATCAAAATAGCCTTTAAAGACCTTAGCCAAGCGATCAGCAGATTCATTGGTCACCACGACATTTGTCGCTCCAAAGCGCTCCATGTTTTCTACTAAAATCTTAGCCCGTTTGCTTGAAATTTCATTGGAAACAAGGAGACCCTCCCCTGCTAGATAGGCTGCAAGCTGAGTTGATTTACCTCCAGGTGCAGCGGCCAAGTCCAAGACCTTCATTCCAGGACTGGGTTGGGCGACCTGAGCCACCATCTGGGCAGCGGGTTCTTGCGAATAAACCAAACCAGTAGCATGCTCAGGTGATTTCCCTGAAACCTTCCCATAATGTCCCCAAGGAGTTTGAGGAATGGCGTCAGAAAAAGAAACTGGCGCTTCTTTTAAAGGATTGACCCGAAAAGCCGAAACCGCTTCCTCCTCAAAAGAGGCAAGAAAATCTCTTGCCTCATCTCCTAGTATCTCTTCATATTTTTCAACAAATCCTTCTGGAAATTGCATTTAAGTTCTTTTCCTTTCGTAAATATAGGACTGAATTTCCTCCAGCATCTCAAGAGGCACCATCATGACTGGCTGTCTGGTTTGAAAATCAAGAGCTTCACCAGAAAGAGTCACAACCCGATAGCCCAGACTTTCCCCTAAAATACTAGCTGCAGCATAATCCCATGGTTGGAGATAAGTGACATAGGTCAACAAACGCCCTGACAAAATCTTGGCAAAACTAATGGCCGCACTCCCATAGACACGTACACCAAGGACCGCTCGTCCCAAATCAGCCAAGCCCCATTCATTGGTTTCCAACATACCACTATTCCCTGCAATGAGAAAATCTCCAAGTGGTTTTGCTTGAAAGGGAGCTAGGGGCTGATCGTTTCGACAAACCGGAAACTTACCACCACCGTGATAACAATCCCCTTTGATCACATCATAAATGAGACCAAACTGACCTTGACCATTTTCAAAATAAGCCATCATGACAGCAAAATCTTCCTGCTGGGCTACAAAATTATTGGTCCCATCAATCGGATCAATGACCCAAACCTTGCCCTCTTGAACTGAAGCTCGCAAACAGCCCTCTTCAGCACAAATCTTATCCTCAGGATAACGAGACAAAATCTCACTAACCAAGAATTCCTGAACTTCCTTGTCCAGTCTGGTTACCAAATCTGTTGGAGAGGACTTGGTCTCAACACGCAAGTCTTCCTGCATATGGTCAAGGATGTACTGACCCGCCTTCTTGACAAGCTCTTTGGCAAATTCAAATTTACTTTCCAAGAGAAATCTTTCCTTCCCCTTTTTCCTTAGCCGCCTGAACTGCTCGGTAAAGCGAATAGCCACTCACTGTTTCAAATTCTCGTCCCAAACGTTTCTCTTCGCTCTTGCTTGGCACAACCGCCTTGAATCCCTTATAGGAGTCCAGTAACTTTTTGGCCTCTACCTTGCCTTCATAGGCAGCTTCAACATCATTAAAAAAAGAAAGCACTGAAGCAAGTTCTTCAGTGCTCCACGACAAATCTAGTGGGTAACTATACTGTTTGTTCATTAACTAATACCAGCTCTCATTCTTGCTTCTTTTAGTTCTTGCTTACGGTAACTACGAGGGAGAAAAGCACGAATCTCATCTTCATTAAAACCGATCTGCATACGTTTGGCATCGATAATAATTGGACGACGCAAAAGACTTGGATACTGCTCAATCAAATGAAGCAATTCTGATACCGAAATACTTTCTACATCAATATCTAATTTTTGAAAAATTTTTGAACGAGTTGAAATGATGTCATCAGTACCATTTTCGGTCAAGGAAAGGATGTGTTGCAATTCTTTTCTTGTTAAAGGACTGGTCATAATATTGTGTTCCTCAAAGGGAACCTTATGTTTTTCTAACCAGGCCTTTGCCTTACGACATGAAGTACAGCTCGGTGATAGAAATAGTGTAATCATGCTTTTCTCTTCTTATCTATACTTTGCTACTTCTATTATACAAAAAAATAAAGCGCTTGACTAGAGATTTTTAGAAAAAAAGCCTATTTTTTCAAGAAAAATAGACTGTTTGCGAACGATTAACTCTTTTTAGATTTGATTAATTCATTCTTGACAATAGTTTCGAATCACATACCTAATTGATTTATGCAAAATAAGAATATCTTTCGTTTCACTTCCTACGGCTTTTCAGGTATAGAAAACCAAAGAAGCTTTCATAGAGGGCAAAAAAGAGGAGGAAGGCATGAAGGAAGAAAGTCTCTGGTAAAATCAGAATCACTGGATCCTTGGCTGGATCAAAAAGCCAAGTATCATCTCCCACAAAGAGAATTTGATGGAAAAGGGTAAAGAATTGGTCAAAACCAATCAACACTCCTCCAAGGCCAATCAGCAAAGGCAAGACCACTAGAGCCAGAAGCCCTTTACTAAATAGAGATAAAAAGCCTTTTTTCACAATCCCTTTGACAAAGAAATAGAAACTTGGCAGTGTCACTAGAGATACTATCTGAACCAAGTGGAAGAGATTCTTGACCACCTCAAAGTGGTGCAGACCAGCTGCTGACGAACGAAAATCAGGCATCTGCAAGACCTGACTAAAAGGATTGGTCAGATAATTCATCAAAATATAAAAGTTGTATTGAATGGTTTCTGGTTTTAGATAGACCCGATTGGTCAAATTCAGCCACTGAATTTCCAGCGGATAAAAAATCCAAGCCAAATAAATGGTCAAAAGGATTGAGAGGGAGAGGAGAAAGAGCATAGAGCTCCAAAAGGTCAGTTTAGTTTTCATCAAAGTTCCACTCCGCAAGGCTAGAAACCACATGAGTCGGTGCGATTGGCAGGTCTGCCAATTCTTCTGCCTTGGTAAAACCTGTTGTCACCAAGAGCGTTGGAATACCGTTGTCAATCCCTGCTCGGATATCTGTTAAATAGTTATCCCCAACCATAATCAACTCTTCACGTTGCAAACCTAAGTGCTCAACTGCCTTGTTCATAATGATGGCATTTGGTTTCCCGATATAAACAGGATTCACTCGTGTTGCTACTTCAAGCAGCGTAATCAGTGAACCAGCACCTGGCAAAAGACCGCGTTCTGTAGGAATGTTGAGGTCAGGATTGGTTCCGATAAAGTGAGCACCCTTTTGGATAGCCAGAGTTGCTGTCGCAAATTTTTCATAGTCGACTTGCCAGTCCAGACCTACTACCACATAGGCAGGATTATCCTTGTCTTCCACATAACCAGCCGCCTTGATGGCTTCCTTGAGCCCTGCTTCTCCGATAACATAGACGGTCTTTTCAAGACCCAAGTCGTTCATATAGTCGATAGTCGCCAAAGTCGCTGTGTAGACAGTCGATAGGGGCGTATCGATATTAAAATTCTGAGCCAACATCTCCTGAACACTCTCTGGAGTGCGGGTTGTATTGTTGGTTACAAAGAGATAGGGAATGTCCCGCTTTTGCAATTCATGAACAAAAGCCTCCCCTGCTGGAATTCGATCCTTCCCCTTATAAATGGTTCCGTCTAAATCAATTAAATAGCCTTTATATTTCATATTTTTCTCTAATCCTCCTTCATTTCTTGCCAAGTAATGATAGCTTGTGCATTGGTAGCACCGTCGCTTGTAATCTCATGTTTGCTTTCCAGTCCAGTCCGTTCAACAGCCGATGTAATCACCCCACCTGGTCGAACTTCCTTGACATACTTGAGGTTGATTTTCTTGGGAATATATTGGGTCAAAAAGTCCGCTCCCATGACCTCAAAAATCCAGTCCAGATATTTACTGTTATTGACATGACCATTCATATCCAAATCGTAAAAACGGACATGGTAATCCTTGCTGACTGACTCTTCCAAAGGCTCATACTTTGGACCACGGATAAGTTTTTTATCAAAATCAGACTGGTAAGGAGCCACAATCTCAGGTTCGACAGCATGGACTTTTCGACTGTCTCGGTTCATGAGAACAAAGGTCGCCATCATGTGGATAAGGTCCTGTCCTGCTTCATCATAAATAGTAAAGCGACGGTAGCAAAAGAGCCGATTGTAGCTCAAAGCTTCCGTTTCGATGGTAATTTCTTCCGCAAAACGAGGCAAACGAACCACCTCAATATCATAGTCTGTGATAATCCAGACCAGATTATAGTCCTCCAAAATGGCCTTATCACTAACTCCTAGTTCAATCGACTGCATCCCTGAAACTTGCAGAGACAGCAAAATCACATCTGGAAGCTTGATATGACCGTTCATATCCGCCATATCAAAAGGAATTTTCATTTTCATTTGATAAGTTAAGCCCATCATCCTACTCCAAAATAAATCGTTCTGCTACGGTGTCTCCCAAAAAGAGACCTCTCTTTGTCATGCGAACTCGGTCACCCTCTATTTGCATGAGACCTTTTTGAACCAAGTCTCTGACGATTTCGCCATATAGTCCATCAAAAGACCGGCCAAATTTTTCCTCAAATCGCGCCATAGAGACCCCTGATTTCTTGCGGAGGCCCAAGAACATTTCTTCTTCCATTTGCTCTTTTTGACTCAGGTGCTCTTCTGTGATGCGAGCATTGCCTTCCTCAACTGCATTAAGATAATGACGAATCGGACCATGATTTTTATAGCGTACTCCATTTACATAACCAGAGGCCCCAGCACCGATGCCATAGTATTCAGCATTGTCCCAGTACATGAGATTGTGGCGACTTTCAAAACCAGGCTTTGAGAAATTAGAAATCTCATAATGTTCAAAACCAGCTCGCTCCAGCTCTGCGATGATATACTCAAACATCTCAGCCTCAAGTTCCTCCTTAGGCAGAGGCAATTTCCCTCGTCGCATACGGTTCATAAAGACCGTATGATTTTCCAAAATCAAACTATACAAACTCATATGAGGAATATCCAGTCCAATAGCCTTAGCCACATTGTCCTTAACTTGCTCCATAGTCTGACCAGGCAGTGCATAAATCAAGTCAATAGAGATATTGTCAAAACCAGCCAGTTTCAGGCGGTCGATATTTTCATAAATGTCCTTCTCCAAATGACTGCGCCCAATCTTTTTCAGCATTTTGTTATCAAAAGTTTGCACACCTAGCGAAACACGATTGACAGCCGAGTTTTTCAAAACAGCTATCTTATCTGCATCCAAATCGCCTGGGTTGGCCTCAATGGTCAACTCTTCCAAGACTGACAAATCTAGATTTTTAGTCAAGCCATTTAAGAGCACCTCTAATTGCGGTGCTGACAAAGCCGTTGGCGTCCCACCACCGATGTAAAGGGTTCGTAACTTTTGAATGTCATAAGAACGAAACTCTTCCAGCAAATGCTCCAAATAACTATCTACCGGCTGATTCTTGATAAAAACTTTTGAAAAGTCACAGTAATAACAAATCTGGGTACAAAATGGGATGTGCACATAGGCTGACGTTGGTTTCTTCTGCATAGTAATTATTATACCACAAAGACAGGCTACGAGAAAAAAATCACCATCCCCAGATACATAGTCCGTCCAGAGATGGTGATGGTTTATTCTTCTGTTATGTCAATAACAATCTCTTCTGATTCATCAAGAGTTTCAGCCTTTTCTTGCCATTGCTCCTTGAGATTATTGAATCGATCTTTTGATGCTTCTGTCGCTTGACGAGCACATGATTTGGCTTGAGCAAGTACACTGTCCACAGTAATTTCACCTGACTCAACCTGTTCTTTGGTTTTAAGAACAAAATCTGTAGCCTGTTCCTTGACTTCTGTCAGTTTTTCACAGACCTGCTCCTTGGCATACTCAGGATCTTCTCTCAAATCATCTAGAAAATCTTGAGCCTGACTGCAAACTTGTTTGCCCTTGTCGCTTGTTAAAAACAAGGCAAGAGCTGCACCTGAAACGGTTCCTAAAAGGATTGAGGATAGTTTACCCATAAGAATTCTCCTTTTTTATTTTTTGAAAAATTTACTTGCAAGACGAAGAGCTGACAAACTTGCACCAGTCTTAAGTGTTTTTGAACCAGCTGATGAAGCTTTCTTACTCAATACACGCGCATGGTCATTGAGATCTGAAACAGATAGAGATAAATCTGCAACAGCACTAAAGAGTGGATCAATCGTTGCCACCTTGACATTGATATCATCTGCCAAGACATTGACCTTAGCCAGCAATTCATTGGTATGATGCAAGGTCACATCCACATCTGAAGTCAAGGTTTTAATCGTCTTCTCTGTTTCATCGATAACACGTCCAAGCTTTTGTACAGTAATGATTAGATACACTAAAAATACAATCAAAGCAAAGGCTACAAGAATATATGCAACTTCTAACATTTAGTTTTCCTCCTCTGAAATATAGTAAGGGGCTTTCTTACGATTTTGATATAGAATGATAAAAATACCGAGACCGATAAGGACAACTGATAGCCATTGAGACACTCGAAGACCAAAGAACATGAGGCTATCTGTCCGCATGCCTTCGATGACCATACGACCGAAACCATACCAAATCAAGTAAAAGGCAGTGATATGACCTCGTCTGAGACTCTTCCATTTTCGTCTGAATATCAAAATTAAAGTAAATCCAAGTAGATTCCATAGAGACTCATAAAGGAAGGTCGGTTGACGGTAGCTCCCCTCAATATACATCTGGTCACGGATAAAGCCAGGTAGATAATCCAGATTATCCACTGCTGCACCATAAGCTTCTTGGTTAAAGAAATTGCCCCAGCGACCCAAACTTTGGGCTATCATGACGCTAGGCGCCGCAATATCTAGAAAATCCCAAGTATTGATGAGTTTGCGATCAGCAAAGATATAGAGGACAAGGGCACCAGTAATCAAACCACCGTAGATGGCCAAACCACCATTCCAAATGGCAAAAATTTCTCCTAAGTTCTGACTATAGTAATCAAAACGGAAAATAACATAGTAGAGACGAGCTCCTAAAATAGCCAGAGGAAAGGCTACTAAGATAAAATCTAAAATATCGTCTGGTATGATCTTCTTTCTAGGCGCTTCTTTCATGGTCAAATAAACCGCCAAAATCAAGCCTGTCACAATACACAAGGCATACCAACGAATGGCTAGAGGGCCTAGATGAATAGCAATTGGATCAAGCATGAGGCACCTCCTCATTTTGAGCAATAAGATTGGTCAAACGTTCTTCGAACAAACGCGTCGCATCAAAGCCCATTTCCTTGGCACGATAATTCATGGCAGCAGCCTCAATCACGACAGAGATATTCCGACCTGTTTTAACTGGAATACGGATACGAGGAATGCCTACGCCAGAAATTTCTATTTCTTCAGCATTGTTTCCAAGACGATCAAAAGTCTTATGCGTATCGTAATTTTCCAAGTAAACAGCCAGCTGGACTTGTGAAGAATCCTTGACCGCACTCGCACCGTAGAGGCTCATAACATCGATAATCCCAACCCCACGAATTTCAATCAAGTGTTTCAAGATTTCAGCTGGTTCACCCCAAAGAGTAATCTCATCCTTGGCAAAGATATCGACACGGTCATCTGCTACCAAGCGGTGACCACGTTTGACAAGCTCTAAACCTGTTTCACTCTTACCGATGCCACTATCACCCTGAATCAAGACACCCATACCATAGATATCCATCAATACACCGTGCACACTGGTCCGTTCTGCCAAACGAGAATCCAGATAACTAGATAACTCTCCAGATAAACGACTAGTTGCTGTACGACTGGTTAAAATGGCAATCTTACATTCTCTAGCTGCTTTTAACATTTCCTCTGGAACAACCAAACCACGGGCAACAATGACCGCAGGTGTCTCAGGTAGAAACATTTTTTTCAAGACTTGGTAACGGTTGTGAGAGGACATCGAAACGAGGTAGGACCACTCCTTCATTCCCAAGAGCTGGATTCGCTCTGGAGTGTAATAGTCAAAATAGCCTGTCATTTCAAGACCAGGTCGCGTAATGTCCGCGGTATTAATTTCCTTTTCAAGTAATTCTGGTTCGCCATAGACAATGTCTAGTCTAAGCTTTTCAATCACTTCTTTTACTAAAACCGACATCATTTCCTCCTTCAAATGAGTTCTTCTCTCTATTATATCAAATTGTAGGAGGATATTTGAGATTTTTGCAGGCTTTGTAGTATTTATTTAAAAGAAAAAGACTAGATTTCTCTAGCCTTTCATTTCTAATTAGAATTTTTTACGTTTACGAGCTGCTTCTGATTTACGTTTACGTTTTACAGAAGGTTTTTCATAGAATTCACGTTTGCGTGTTTCTTGAAGAGTACCAGCTTTAGTAACCGCACGTTTGAAACGACGAAGTGCGTCGTCAAGAGATTCATTCTTACGTACTACTGTTTTAGACATTTTTTTCACTCCCTTCAAGTTCAAGATCTATTCTATTTTACACGTAAAAGGAATAATTGTCAAGAAAAAATGCGGTTTAATTTTTATTTTTTCTTCCATTTATACAAGAGTTTAAAGCACTCAGATAGAAGAAACTGAAGGGGTTCGTTTTTTATTTTTCAAGCAAGCTGAGCGCTTCAGCATCTGCAATAATGGTCACATCTGGGTGGTTTTGTAGGCTACTTGCTGGTAGGCTCTCAGTCACTGGTCCAGACACTGTTCCAGCAATGGCTTCTGCTTTCGACTCACCGTAAGCAAAGAGAAGGATTGACTTGGCATCCAAGATGTTTTTAATCCCCATTGAAATGGCTTGGGTTGGAACGTCTTCAATCTTGTCAAAGAAACGTGCGTTTGCTTCGATAGTAGACTTGTCAAGTTCTACAAGGTGAGTTTGACTGTCAAATGGAGTACCAGGTTCATTAAATCCGATATGTCCATTGCGACCGATTCCCAAGATTTGGAGGTCAACTGGATGATCAGCCAAAATTTGGTTGTAGCGTTCAACTTCAGCTTCAGCATGATCCTTAACCCCACGAGGCAAGAAACTTTCTTTAAATGGTTTTTGGTTGAACAAGTTTTCTTGCATGAAGTGACGATAAGACTGAGGATTGTCGCCATTAAGGCCTACATACTCATCAAGGTTGACACTAGTTAGATTTGAAAAATCAAGGTCACTTTCAACGATTTCTTTGTAAAATTCAAGCGGGCTGCTTCCTGTCGCAAGTCCCAATGTTTGAGCACCATTAGCCAATTTTTCCTTCAAAATCTCAAAAGCAACTTTTCCACCTTCAACTTGGTTTTCAACTTTAATAACTTTCATCTTTTCATCCTCCATTTCTATCTATATTTATTATATGGTATAGACCAATTTTTGTCAAGTGAAAACGATTTAATTTCTAAAAAAAGAGCGTCCACACTTGAAACATGTTATAATGGATAAGATTAGAACTTAGAAAGAATGAACAGATATATGAATACAGCTGATTTTGATTTCCACTTACCTGAGGAATTGATTGCCCAAACACCCCTTGAAAAACGAGATGCCTCTAAACTCCTCATCGTCAACCGTGAGACGGGAGAAATGCAGGATAAACACTTCCACTCTATTATTGACATGCTGGAACCTGGTGATGCCCTTGTCATGAACGACACCCGCGTTCTCCCTGCTCGCCTCTATGGTCAAAAAGAGGAGACAGGAGGCCATGTGGAACTTCTCCTGCTAAAAAATACTGCTGGAGATGAGTGGGAAGTTCTGGCTAAACCTGCTAAACGCCTCAAGGTTGGCACTCGTGTTAACTTTGGTGATGGTCGTCTCAGCGCTGTCGTGACGGAAGAATTGACCCACGGGGGCCGTATTGTTCGCTTTGAATACCAAGGAATTTTCCTAGAAGTCTTGGAAAGCCTGGGTGAAATGCCTCTGCCACCTTATATCCACGAAAAACTGGATGACCGTGAACGTTATCAAACCGTCTACGCCAAGGAAAGTGGCTCTGCTGCTGCACCGACTGCTGGACTGCACTTCACCAAAGAACTGCTGGCAGAAATCCAAGCTAAGGGTGTTCATCTAGTCTATCTGACTCTCCATGTCGGACTCGGTACCTTTAGACCCGTTTCAGTTGACAATCTGGACGAACATGAAATGCACTCAGAATTCTACCAGCTTTCTGAGGAAGCTGCTGCCACCCTTCGCTCTGTCAAGGAAAATGGAGGCCGTGTCATCGCTGTCGGAACCACTTCTATCCGCACCTTGGAGACTATTGGTTCCAAGTTTGATGGGCAAATCCAAGCAGATTCTGGCTGGACCAATATCTTTATCAAACCCGGCTATGAATGGAAGGTTGTAGATGCCTTTTCAACCAACTTCCACCTGCCAAAATCAACTCTGGTCATGTTGGTTTCTGCCTTTGCAGGCCGTGAATTAGTCTTAGACGCTTACCACCATGCCATCCAAGAACACTACCGCTTCTTTAGTTTTGGCGATGCCATGTTTATCTACTAATTTTCACAATCAAAAAGCGCATATTATCAAGGTTTTATAAAGCCTGATAGTATGCGTTTTGTAATGGATAAAAAATGAGTTAATTTATTTTCAAGCTCTTATCTTTCAAACTCTGAACACTGGCATTGATAACCGCACCGACAATTAAAATCTTAGCGATGAGAATAAACCAGAACATCATGACCACCACGACGACGGAACTGAAAAAACGCACGTCCACTAGGTGATTGACATAATTGTTAATATAGACTGAAAAGATATTGAGCAGTAAGGCCAGAGTCAATAAGACAAAGGCACTACCTGGCAATACATGTCGAATTCGTCGTTCCTTAACATTAGGCAGGAAATAATAAAGCATGACCAAGATTGCAAAAATCAAAGCATAGACCAAGGGGCCTGTCAGGTCTTGCAGATAATCAAAGAGAGGACTATCCGATTTCCAGTAACTTTTGATAAGGTTGAGAAGCATGCGACCAAAGACACTCAGAAAAAGAGCTAAGGCAAAGAGAATCTGCAGACCAAAACTGACAAATAAACTCATGAGTTGATGAGAAATCATCCCACGATCTTTTGCTACTCCGTAAGCTTTATTAAAGGCTTTCTGTAGAAAGTTCATGGATTTTGAAAAGGTCCAGAGGGCTGACAAAACCGCAAAACTCAATAAACCCGTTGACGGTTGGGTCAGTACTTCTGTAATAATCTTTGCAACCACATCATACATGGTATCGGGCAAGAATTCATTGACGACTTTTAAAAAATTAGAAACTGGAATCTGAAAATAAGGGAGGATATTGACCACCACCAAGAGCAGGGGGAAAATCGAAATCAACCAATAGTAGGCTACTGCGACACTGGTCAACTCACTATCTGATGCTTGATAATAATGCAAAAAAGCTTTTACTAAAGGCTTGTCTGTCAGCTCTTTCCACCACTTCTTCATGTCACACTCCTTCACTTATAATCTTGATTAATTTCTTCTTACCAATTCCATCATATCATAAGGGAGGGTATTGGCAGCTTCCTTCAAGGAATAGTTCTCTAAGTTATTGACATTTTGTCGTAACTTCTTGGCATACTTGGTCGTAATCAATCGTTTTTCTTCGTATTCGAAAATCAACTTGCGCTCCAAGTAATAGCCTCTCAGCATTTCATCGATATTGTTGGGCTTAACACGATTGATAACCCGTTCGACAAAGGCACCACTGGTGATAATAGCTGTTTCACGAAGACGAGAATCCTGCATGAAGCTGATCAAAGAACTCTTATAAACCCCTTTTAGGTTCTCCAAACTTTCGATAATCATCTCTGTATTTTCTAGATAGAGCTCTGCTATTTGGTCATAGTCAAGGGCTCTGAGTTTCTGTGATTCTTCATTTTTCCAACTTCGGAAGGTCTTGCCAAGAGTAAAGACTTCGTGGAGGAGAAAACGTAAAATCCGCAAGGAAACAAGGAAATAATAGGTCAATCGTGACGCGAACTTACGATTGATACTTTGTTCCATGTTTTTCAAATAACGTTGGTAAACTCGATAGGCACGCTCACTCATCTTGCCTTCTTCGTAGGCTTGTTCTAAACCATCACTTTCAATACTGAGGATAAGAAGCTTCAAGGCCTCCCAGTCTTCTTGAGCCCCCTTGTTTTCTTGATTCAGGATAAGGTTCTCTATTCGTCCATGATAATTGTCAATAGCCGCATAAAGGGGAAGTTTATTTTTAGTGTCTTCCAACTCTTTTTCCAACTCTAGCGTTACTTCATTCAAAATGGCGATATGCATGAGATAGTCCTTGCTTTCTTCCTGTTCATCAGAAAGATGAGGCAAGACCAAGAGACCGGTTAAAAAGCTTACCAGCGTCACACCTGCGACAAGAAAAAGCAAGAGAGGATACTTCTGTTCTAAATCACTTGGTATCAAAAGAATCGTAGCAATCGACACGGTTCCCTTGACACCTGAGAAGGTCAAGAGAAGCATGTCCTTTATATACTTATTTAGCTTTTTCTTGAGGCGTCGTGTTCTGTAGGCATAATAGCCATAAATCATGACAAAACGAATAGCAAAGAGGACAAAGGTAAGGGCGACAAGAGATCCCAGCAAGAGCAGGGGATTGTAGATTGGATTGGTCAAGATAGGTTCTGCTATCATTTCCAACTCCATCCCTAAAATCACAAAGACAGAACCGTTCAGCATAAAGTTCACTGTATGCCAGACCGTCTCGGTCACCGTATCCACTTGGGCTTCGAGGAGCGTGATTTTCTTGAAGCGACTTGCCTTTAAAATCCCAGCAACTACAACGGCAATAATCCCTGAAACGTGTACTTCTTCTGCTAGAAAGAAGGTCACCAGAGGCAAACTCAATTCTAATAAAAGCTCACTAGCAATATCCGTTGCTCTCACACTTAGCAAGAAGCTATGGAGGAAACGGTTGGTCATGGCTGTTAAAAAACCAATCAAAAAACCGCCTAGGATTGAAAAGATGAGCGAACTACTCGCTTGCCCAAGGGAAAAGGCTCCAGTTGTCCAAGCTGTCAAAGCTACCTGAAAGGCCACCAAACCAGAAGCATCATTCAAGAGTCCTTCACCCTTAAGGATATTGGACACGCGCTTAGGAAAGCTAAAACGCTCCGAAAGAGAGGCAAAAGCAACCAAGTCCGTAGGGCCAAGGGCCGCCCCAACAGCCAAACAAGCCGCCAAGGGAAGGCTGAGCCAAAGAAGATGGGCCAAGCCACCCAAACTCAAGGTAGAGATAAAAATCACTGGAAATATGAGATAGACAATGATTCGCCAGTGTTTTAAAATAGCTGTAATATCCGCTTCCTCAGACTCTCGGAAAAGCAAGGGCCCGATAACCAGGGCCAAAAACAACTCCGTATTGAGGTGAAAGTCGGTATTGGGTAAAAAGAGACCAATCACAATTCCCAACAGAATTTGCACCAAAGGGAGAGGCAAAAAGGGCAGGAGTTTATTGGTTGTACTTGAGACAATCAAAACCAGTAAAAATAGTATTAAGTAAATCAGTAATTCCACGCACGTCCTCCTTAATCTTTTTTACAACAGGATTCAAATATCTCCTTCTGCTCTTTGATTTTTTGGTCAATCTTGGAACAATCCTTGTGCTCAATTTTTCTCTGGCACCGTTCCATTTCAAGAGCAACTAATTTTTTCTTGATTTTAAGCATTTTTTTGCTCATGTGTGCTTGGTCTAACACACCCACCGCTCGTTCGTGGTGGGTTGACTCAACAAATTTCTGGCGCATGGCATCCAGCTTTTCACGTAGGTATTGTTTATCCATGTCTATATCTCTCTAATTTTTCAATCATCACTAAAAACGGCGGGTTGTTGACTTGGTTTAAAGTTCGGTAAATGGCAACTGTGTACTCTTGTTGGTTCAACTGGCTAACAAACTCCAAGACAGCATCTTTCTCGAGGTCGCCTCCTTCATGACCATAGTAAATCATGATGGCGATTCGTCCACCTTTGACAAGTAAACCACACAGCTTTTCTAATGCTTCAATCGTTGTCTGGGGTCGGGTGATAACAGACTTATCAGCTGACGGCAGATAGCCCAGATTGAAAATTCCTGCCTTGGCTTCTGTCACAAACTGGTCCAGTGTCTCATGACCTTGCAAGATTAATTGGGCATTTGTCATTCCAGCCTGGTTCAAACGCTCCTGAGTCTTTTCCAAGGCTTGTTCCTGAATATCAAAGGCATAGACTTTCTTGGCTAGCTTGGCTAGAAAAAGGGTATCATGACCATTTCCCATGGTCGCATCCACTACGATATCCTCTTTTGTCACTACCTCAGACAAAAAATCATGTGCCATCTCAAGTGGTCTTTTCATATCAAAACTCCTGTTTTACAGCCTTGCATCCCTGAACGCTTCCACGACGTCGCATCTCCATCTCAATGCTGTTGAGGACTTCCCATTTATTGAGGCTCCACATAGGACCAATCAGCATATCTCTAGGTGCATCTCCTGTGATTCGATGAATGACGATATGCTTGGGAATGATTTCCAATTGGTCACAGATAACCTTAACATATTCGTCCTGGCTCATCAATTGCAAACGTCCCTCATGGTAATCCCGCTGCATACGTGTATTGGTCATCAGGTGAAGCAAATGCAGTTTAATTCCTTGAATATCGTTATCCGTAACACAGCGGCGGACATTTTCAATCATCATCTCATGGGTTTCACCAGGAAGTCCGTTAATCAAATGGGAAACAATCTCAATCTTGGGATATTTCCTCAAACGCTTGACCGTCTCCACGTACAATTCATAAGAATGGGCACGGTTAATCAAATCAGAGGTTGTTTCATAAGTGGTCTGCAAGCCCAACTCTACCGTCACATGCATGCGCTCCGATAATTCAGCCAAATATTCGATAGTTTCGTCTGGTAAACAGTCTGGCCGTGTTCCGATATTGATTCCTACTACACCTGGCTCGTTGATAGCCTGCTCATAGCGTTCTCGAATGACTTCCACCTTTTCATGGGTGTTGGTAAAATTTTGAAAATAAACCAGATACTTCTGAACATCTGGCCACTTGCGGTGCATAAAGTCAATTTCCTTATAAAATTGCTCTCGGATAGGCGCATCCGGTGCTACGATAGCATCTCCAGAACCTGAAACCGTACAAAAAGTACAGCCTCCATGAGCCACAGTCCCATCACGATTGGGACAGTCAAATCCTGCGTCAATAGGGACTTTAAAGGTCTTTTCTCCAAAGAGTTTTCGATAATAATCATTCAAGGTGTTATAAGATTTCATAACTTTCATTATAACAAAAAACATCCACAATCTCAAAAGCCTGACTTTCCTTTAAATTCCTCTGTTTCTCGTTTCCTTTAGCGATTTTTTATGATACAATATGGGTATGATTTTAATGAAATTAGCATCTATTTTATTATTGATACTGACCTTGGTAGTCTGCATTATCATAACCAAACTTTTTAGATTAAAAAAACTAGGACGAAACTTTGCGGATTTGGCTTTTCCAGTTTTAGTATTTGAGTATTACTTGATTACAGCTAAAACCTTTACCCATAATTTCCTCCCTAGACTGGGGCTAGCCCTCTCACTCCTAGCCATTATTCTCGTTTTTTTCTTCCTTTTGAAAAAACGCAGCTTTTACTATCCTAAATTCATCAAATTCTTCTGGCGTGCAGGATTCTTATTAACCCTTGTCATGTATATCGAGATGATTGTTGAATTGATGGCTCAGAAATAAAAAAACTCAATCGAAAACACCTCAATCAAACTGAAATACAGTGATTGAAGTGTTTTTTCTTTATATCTTTTTTTATAATTCTTATACTCAATGAAAATCAAAAAACAAACGCTGACGTGGTTTGAAGAGATTTTCGAAGAGTATTATTTTCCTTCTTTATCAGAAAAGAGGTAACCAATACCTACACAAGCTAGGACGCCTGCTCCAATCACCAAGCCACTTGAAATTGGCAAAAGGTCCAAAATCGCATTTGCGATGATAAAGGCAATAATCAAACACATCAGACTAGCCTTGTAGTCTTTTTTCAAAAGATTCTCTAGAGTGAAAAAGAGGAACAAGCCTATCGGAATCAGGGACCATAGGTTGACATCCAAACTTGGCCAGCCAACAGAACCAAAATACACTACTGTCGCTGCTGCTACTAAAAATACAATCCCCAATAACTTTTTCATTTCTTTATCTCCAATTTCTTTTTTAGGAACTTTAGTTGTCTAATACTGCACCCCCTCACGTCCCTTACAAAAATCATTATAGCAGAGGGCAGTTTCAAGAACAAGTTCTTTTGCCTATCTGGTCGCTATATCGGTCTAAGTGGTTGAATAATATCGATAAATAAGGAAGCAGGTGAAAAACTTCCTTCCAAATAAAAAGGAATTAAGCAACCAAACGCTACTTAATTCCTTGAAATTGTCTCATCACCTCTATTAGCCTTTAAATTTTGATAGACTCTATTTTCTAATCAATGTTATCAATATTTGTCAATACTAACCCTTTAAATCAATTTATTAGTTATCGAAACTAAGTCCATTAATAAATCCAAAAAGAGTATCAATAGTAAAGTAAACTAAATAATTGAGTTATAAATGGCTATTTTCACAAAACTGTTTCATCATCACACTATCTCAATACATAAGCCATTTTTTCGTCTATACCTTTTGTCTTAATCTTAATCTTGATCTTTTTTCTTCAATCCAAGAAATGCACCTACGGTAAACATTATTCCGGCAACTAATGACGTGAAGACTTCGCTAACTGTTCCGGTTTTTGGCAACCTATCATTGTTAGTAGTTGATTTACTATCAATATTGGTATGTTTATTATCTATGTTCTCTGGTTCATTAAGATAAACTTCCTTCTTATTTTTATCATTTTCATCAGGAACTGTAACTTTGACATCCTCAGTTGAATCAGATCTTTGACTTTCATCTAATTGACTATAATTTACTTGTACAGGAACTGTAGCTGTGACATCCTTAGTTGAATCAGATTTGTGTGAATGATTTTCTCTTTGTAAATCCTCCTTTCTGTAATTTTCATCTAATTGACTATGATTTACTTGTGCGTTATCTTTCTTTTTCGATACATCAAAAGTAGGTTTATTTTCCTCTTCCTTTTTCTCCTCTATTTTCTTGAATACAGGTTTTATAAGGGTATCTTTTGACACATTAATAACATAACCAGCATCTTTTTTCCCTTCGACACCAGAAATTTCCCAGCCATCAAATTGATAGTCTTTTTCTAATTCTCCCTTATAGACAGGTAAAATGAAATCTTCTTCCGATACTATCTTAGAACTCATTTCTTTTCCATTTTTAATGGTCACAGTTACCATCTGAGGTTTTAGTTCGCTCACCTCTCCCGTATCTTTGTTTAAAATGAATTCTTTTACAGTTGTATTTCTTGCAAAATCTTTTACAAGAATCTTAATGTTTAGTGTCTTATCTGTTAGTTGTTTAATATCATCAAATGATTTGTATTCTTTTCCATTTACATAAATATGTTTGTCTTGAATCTCACCATCGAATCCATTATTTCTTTTATCATTGATGTTAAAGACTACAGATTTTCCATCAGCATATTCAATACTAGTATTTCCCTTAGGATCAATGTTTACTTCTGGTTTAACATTATCATATAAAAATTGATAGTGTACTCCAACCGCTTTCGCATTCAAATCGCTATAGCCAGTTTGAAGATAAACATTTCCATCCATATCTGTTACCTTATCTGGGAATCCGTTTGCTTTATAGTCTTTCATTCCCCAGTCCATGATGTCACCGTCTTTAACATTAAGCTTAATGTTAAAATCTCTAGTGTTATCAATGTGTAAATCTCCGTAGATTAAATAATTATCTACAACCGATTCATTAACTCTCAACTCCCAGTTAAAACCACCCTTATCAGAAATCTTACCTCTTAAATAAAATTCTGGATTTCGTACATAAATTTTATTAGATTTAGATGGATTAAAGTAGTTCTTGTCCATTGAAAGGTTTACTGGTTTTGCATCAATAAATAACGTAGAACCATCTTCTTTTATAGCTTCTACATTGGATTTATCCTCCCCAGTGTACTCTTTACCATCCTTACCAAATAATACAAGTTTAGAAGGATCTGTTACAAGATTTCCATCTTTATCGATTGCCTCCCCTTTATCATTCATTTTAAAGGTAAACACTTGATATCTTACAATGTTAAAGCCGTCCAAAGCCGACATTAATACAGCTTGAGTACTTCTTCCATCTTCAACATTTCTACTATCAGTATAAATTATTTTTTCTGAAAGGACTCTTAGATTAGGATTGGTCTTTTGTATTTTTGCTATATCTTCCTTGCTATAGACTCCATTTCCTTCTAACATATCCGTTTTTCCAGGATTATAGGTAGTCACTTTTAGTGCATAGCCTTTTCTCAGAATAATATTATCCTTTAATAGATATTGTTGTTTTTCTGAATCAGAATAGATTTTACCAGATTCCATGTCCGTTAAATTGTTTGGTTTGTTTTTTGAAAGATCGCCTTCTCCTAATTCTATTACATTCCCATAACTTGATGCATAGGGATATTCTACTTTAGTTTCCTTATTTTTATCAGGCATTCTAATTTTAGTTTCAGCTTTTATCTGATCATCATCTTTAACAAAGAATCTCATATCTCCTGCAAAAGCTAATCCATCCACAATATCATTAATATTAGCGTATAAATCAAATGTCATCGTTTTTGAGTGGGAATCATACTTGGTCGTTTTAATTTCTATAGATTTATAGTTATTTCCATAATATACCTTGGCATTTTTAGAAACATTACTGATCTTTCCAAGAATTTCAAAGTGTCCATCTTTAGACGGGCTTAGAACACCATAAATTTTTGATTTGATTTCGTCAAGTTTTTCAGTTTCATATTCTAAGGCACTACCATCGTCATAAGCAATGATATTTCCCTTATCATCGTATTTATAATCGTATTCCTCTGTTCTCTTACCAGTTTCACTTGTAAAGTCATCAACTTCTCTAAATTTCTTTTTAATGAGTTTCTTCAAGTCTTTACTTTCAAACTCTCTAATTGTTGAAATAGTTTTATGAATAGTCAAGCTAGATTTTTCTTCGATAGACTCTTCATTGTCTTGATGATTTTCTTCCTCAGTTGTATCTTTTTTAAGACTATCCTCTTTTCTATTTTCTAAATTTTTAAATTTAGATTCGGCAATCTCTCCAAGCTTTTGGTATTTAGATGAATCTTGGTCAGGATCTACTAGATAGTAGGAAATCATCCCCTTTTCATCAGCATGATCATCAAATTTAATTCTATGAATCTTTGTGAAATTGCTAGAGCCATCTAATGCAATGACTTCAATGATTTTTCCTCTTAAATCTCCTGCACCATTAATTTCATAAATGGTATTTCCGTCTTTGTCAAGTTTTCTATTTCTTCCTTGACCCTCACCTGCATAAGTTACCTCAAGATTTTTCTCAACCTCTCCGTCTTCATTAACAAGAGCGGCGCCAGCATACCAAACTTCGTTGGCAATCTCATCAAATTTTTCAGGATGTTCTTTTTGATCTCTCGCAAATAGGGTTTCATTCTTGTATTGATCTTTTACCTTGTGATAAGTATCCTTTGTGATCAGCTTAATTTTTTCAGGATTTGAAAAATCAACCGAAACAATCTTAGGGGCTGTGTTATCAATTTTTACTGGAATATAGGAAACCTGCCATGGATAATCTTTAGTTAATCTATATTTAAATTTATAGAAATATTGACCTTCCGCAATCGGTTCAAATTGACCTCTTATCTTAGTAGCAGGATCTTGGTTATCCTTACTCTCTGGTGCATTTTCTTCTCTACCTCTAGGGTTATAGATGAGTCCATCCCACTTCAAGTCACCCCAAACTTTTAGTTTAGAAGATTTGATTCCCTTTGCATCATTTCTCTTAGAGTTTAAAATTCCTTTAATAAAGTGTTCTCTCGAAATGACTTTTAAGTCTCTTTGATTTTCTCCCTCTTTATTTGTATTTACTATTGAAATCAATCCTTCTTCTGCACTTCTTAATACGAGTGGAGAAGGTGTTAATCCTCTCTCAAGTTGAGCATCTTGAGGATTTCCATTTGAATCTAAAGGATAAATTTTAGCAATATTAGAACCACTTGATGATGGTGCGTTGATCCCTTCGTTATTGAAAGCAAATAATTCTGGATTTTGATCTAGAGATGTTGTATTTTTATCTTTTCTATTTTGTATAACTCCTGCTGGATTAAATTTATCTATACCATGCTCTCCACCAATTCCCTTATTTAAGGTTCCTGGAATTTTTGGTTTACCATCATCATCATAACCTTCCATTGTTTTTGATTTTGAACCCTCTTCCCAGGCCCATTTATCAAGGATTGGTTCCTTATTCCAATCCCCAGCAAATCCCATTAGAGGCATCGATAAAGATGGTTGGAAATTTATTTTCTTCCCGTTGGAGTTCAGAGCTTCCATTTCTTCCACTGATTCAAAATGAATAAATGATTCTACAAATTTATTTTTGTTTTTAGCCTCTCCAACGTTTAGAACCGCATTTAAATCAAAGCTAGAATTTGGGCTTATAGTGAAGGTGTCATGCTCAAATGTGATATTTGCTCCTTTGATTTTTTCTGGATGGATTTCTGGAACAATTTGCTTACCATCTGGAGATTTTTCATCTTTGTATGTTTCATCCAGTTTTAGTCTGTCAGTTAGAGAATCTGTAGTTATCGCTGATGCTGAAACTTTAAAGGTTAAAGGTCTGTTTGATGTATTATGAAGCTTAATTGTAAAGTATTTTTTATCTCCTTTTATTTCTTTAAGAGAAATCGAACCATAAGAATTTACCAAACCTTTAGAATCCTTGTTTTTGAAAGTCGCTACGACTTCATTTCTCAAAGCATTGGCAACATTAATTAGCCCTGCTCCCTGTTGTCTAGGTGATGCAAAGTATTGACTTTTTTCTTTCCAAGAAGTCGCATCCATCATAGGCCGTGCAGTATTTTGTAGGGCAATTTTTGTAAGACTTGTAAGGTCTATTTTGTCATCTCCCTTAAGATTTTTCAAGACAGGTCTTTCAAGCATTTCCTTTAACTTCGGTCTAATCAAAACAGTAGAAGCTGCTACGATTGGAGTTGCCATACTAGTCCCTGACATATAACCATAAGTTGATTTCCCATTAATGACATTGAGAGTGGATTTAATATTTTTACCTGGTGCTGAGACATCAGGCTTTAAAAGCAAATCTGTTCTCGGTCCCCAAGATGTGGATCCTGCTGGAACGATGATATCTTCTTTATACAATTCTTTGTCTGTGTCAGGTGCAAACTTAAAGTCAATCTCTTTTTCGTCACCTACATTCGGTTTATTAGAATTATAGCTTGCCATATCAATTGGATAGTATTGATCCAATTTATCTTTGAAATCTTCCTTACTATTTCTTTTAACTTCAGTTTTTTTATCAGGGTTAATCATATTCCATAACTTTACACCATCATCTCCTGAAATTGAAAATACTTGACTAGTAGTTCCTTCATCCTCCTCATATCCCATAGCTGGAAGCTCTGTCCAATTATCTCTATTGTAGTAATTTACAGTATTTACAACCATAATGCCACGTGCACCCTTATCCGTAGCTCGTTTAAAAGCATCTTTTAAATCCTTGGTATAAATTCGATCCATTACTGCAATTTTGCCCTTAAGATCCAATCCTATCAAATCTTGATCTTGACCTTTGCCTATATATACAAATTTCAATTTATCAGGAGCTTTTGATCCATCTTCATTTGTTGTGATTTTATTCTTATCGAAAAAGGCCCCTATATTTCTGTATTTAAAATTTTCTCCACCTATGTTAACTTTATCAAACTCAACTGTTTGATTTTTAGCAGATGCGACTGCTATCGCATCTTCATGTGCTGCAGTTCGTGTTACATTTCCAGTGTCGGTCATTTTCAGATTATTATTTGCCACTAAATCCCATGAAGAACTTGAAGCAGAAGTCGCATAGTTACCCGTAGCTACAACCATTGGAATTCCTGCTTTTCTTAACGCTCTAATAGCTTCCCAATATTTCTCACCTACAAGACCTGTTCCTGTAAAGCCTGATGATACCGAAACAACATCGACATTGTGTTTGATCGAATCTTCAATAGCATGAAACATTGTTTCATCTCCTGCGAAGCCAGATCCTGCGTCAGAGTACATTTTATAAGAGAAGATCTGTGCATTAGGAGCAATTCCATCGATTCCGTTAAAGTTTTTAATATCTTTTTCAGTATCATTTCCCGCAAGAATCCCTGCAATATGCATCCCATGTGGATCAAAATAATCGCTTCCATCATCAGCTTTTTCTACAGTAATTTTACCACCATTATAATAATTGAAAGCATGAGGAATTTTATCACTCAACCAGAAATTTTTATCAGTACCCTTTAAGTCTTCTTTTTTAAATCTCATTGAGTCTTTGGCATCATCATCGATTCTCATAGCCTTATGCCTATAATCTGTCCCCGTATCGATATTTGAAATAACCATACCTCTGCCATCAAAGTTTTTCCCAAATGGTGCATTGATAGATTTTAGGTAATCGATTGCCTCTTCAACTCCAATTTCTTTTCTAGCATGATTCATCATAGGTTGGACTTTTTGTGACCTTTCAACCGATGACATACCTTCTATTAGTTTAATTTTGTCCAGATTATCTGGAGTTGTTTCTATTGCAACACCATTAAAAACCGTATCATAAGTATATAAAACTTTTGTATCCTTAAGATTGGATAATTCCTTGATTACTTTTTCTCCAGATTCTTTATCTTTAAATTCAGCAATATAGACAAGTTTATCCTCTTTTTGGGGACTTTCTGGGTCTTTACTTGCAGACGAGTCCGCTTTATCTCCTTGGGATTGATTGGAATTTTCTTCTTTGATTTTTTCTTCTTCATTGCTAGTGTTATTGTCTATCACAGATTCTTTACTAACAGCTTCTTTTTTCTCAATAATTGTTGTTTTCTTCTCTTCAGTATCCTTTGAGGTTTCTATAACATTACGAATATCTTCAAGTTTTTCTTTGTTTTCGTTTTGTTTACCTACTACTACTGTTTCTTTATCAGGTATTTTTAAAGAATCTTCAGAACTAGGTGTATCTGCTAGGATTACCTCGTTAGGGACATATGCTGCTAAAATAACTGCAGCTGTGGTTAATGACAATACTGTACTTTTTTTCATTTTAATTCCTTACATATTTATTTAACTTCCAATAGATAGTAAACTTTAACTTTGCTAGCCTTTGTTATAAAAAGTTTTACTAAGTATTATCTAGGAAATAGAGTAGTACATTTATATATAATTGTTAGCTCTCTGAAAAATAGTATATCAATTAAAAAAATTTAAGTCAAGAAAAATTAAGGTGTATTAATTTTATTTTTAATATGTGTTAAAAAAGATATAAAAATTTCGTACTTAACTGAGATACATTATAAGCACATTCACACCATCAAAAATAGTAGCAATCAACTTAAAGCACTAGCAACATCACAAAGTCAAACATCATTGATGAAATATCAGCGCTATTAAACAATATAAATAACCGCTAAGAATAAGGCTTAACGGTTATTTATATATAAATTTTTCAGATATTCGGGCATTTATTCACCTAGGAGCTAAACTTTACGAGTGCCTTGCTCTACCAACTGATACTCAATGAAAATCAAAAAGCAAACTAGGAAGCTAGCCGCAGGTTGCTAAAAGCACTGCTTTTAGGTTGTAGATAGAACTGACGAAGTCAGCTCAAAGCACTGCTTTGAGGTTGTGGATAGAACTGACGAAGTCAGTCACATATATACGGCAAGGCGAAGCTGACGTGGTTTGAAGAGATTTTCGAAGAGTATAAGCTAAATCGGCGATTACACTTACAATATAGCACTCTGAGAATAAATGTCAAGGAATTTTCTTCTCTATTAGAAAAAGCCTGTCCTGAGACAAGGCTTTGAGTTTCTTCATCTTAGGACCCAGCACTTTCATAAGAATCCAAGCCCCTGTCCCAGAGTTTAAGGGAAATACCAAAAAAGACAAGGGAAATCAACATCAAACCTCCGATGTTAAAGATTACATCCTTGTCCTGCAAGAAATAGCTGGCAGGATAGTAGGCCGTAAAGGCAAAAGGCACGATAAAGCTAATCAACCAACGAAGAAATGAATTGTAAATGGAAATTGGATACTTGGCAAAATCATTAAACATATAGAAAATGTAGATCATGGCGCCTGACTGCTTGGTCCAAAAAGCAATACTGGCTGTCGCAATTTTCAAGGAAGTATAAATCAAGGTCGCAAATGGTATGCAGACTAGGAAAAGCAGGAATTTTGGAAGAGTCCAAGCAATACTAGTCACTGTTGTTCCCAGTAGGATCCCACCGACCAAGAGTTCTCCCAAGGCATCAATCTGAAAGGTCTCAACTAAAATATGAAAGAGAGGATTGATAGGACGTGTCAGATACTTGTCAAACTCCCCTTTTCGCACCAAACGCTGTCCCAGTGCCCAGAGATTGTCAAAAAAGAGATGGTCCAACCCCTTAGGAATCAAGGAAAAGCCATAGATAAAAGCAATTTCTTGAAAAGTCCAACCTTCTAGGGATGGGATGTGTTGAAAGATGACATTGAGAAACAAGAGGTTCAAGCCTTGGGTCAGAAAAACTCCCAGAACACCAACTACAAAATCCACCTTGTATTCCATGATTTGCTTGATATATTGTCTGATAAAAATCAGATGCATACGCTGATATTTTTTCATACTAACCTCCCTGAATGGTAATGAATGACTGGACTCGTTTCCAAATCAACTGAGACAAGCCCACCATCACTAAGAGCCAGAAAAACTGCAAAGCGAGCGCCTGAATCATCTGACTGGCATCGTATTTCCCAACGATAATCATGACCGGAGTGTAAATCAAGGATGAAAAAGGCAGGAAGGATAGAATATCTGAAACAACCTTTGGAAAGAAGGACAAGGGAATCAAACTTCCAGACATAAAAGCCACTATGGAAGTCTTAAGTAGGTTGGAACCCCAAAGATTTTTAAACACAAAGGCAGAAAATCCAAAGCAGATATTAAAGAAAAAGTTAATCAGATAGGCCAGCGTTAAGCTAAAAAGATAAAGGACAGTTAATCCTAGCACCTCTACAATATCTTGACCCGATATGATTTTCATCAAGACAATGACACTTAAAAATGGAAGGCCAACGCTGATAAAAATCAACCACTTGGAGCCAAGCTCGGTAAAGAGGTAAGAAGCCGCAAAATGCACTGGTCGCAACAAGCGCATGATGATGGAACCATCCTTGACCTCCTCCCCAATCATAAAGGACGAATCTGACCTAGTAAGAAGATTGGTCACAAAACTCATGATGATGTAGAGGGTGATATCCGCCATACTGAAGCCCTGAATTAAAGACTCTTGCGAAGAATCAAAGACAGCCTTCCAGAGATAAAAGGCCACAAAAGCACCCATGACATCGCCGATCCGATAAAGAATAAAGTTGACTCGATAGGTAATCAATTCCTGAACACCTGCATTGATAAAGGGTTTATAACGTCTCCACAATTTGACCATCTTAGAGCTCCTTTCGGTAGAAGCGACGGATAATATCCTCGATATCCGTATCCACCATCTTCAAATCGCGGATTTCAAAATCAGACAGGGTTTGCTTGATAATATCAGCTGACTGGTAACGAGAACTATCGAATTCAATGTTAAGACTATTCCCTTGTCTATCAATGATCATATCAGGCAGGCCTTCATAGTGAGAAGCGAGATGACTTTGACCTGGTAGCAGTTCAAAGGAGAGAGTCTTCATCTTGCCAAAGGTCTCCTTGAGTTGGCTCACCGTTCCATCAAAAATCTCCTGCCCCTTATCAATCATAAAGATCCGATCACAGAGTTGCTCAATATCGCTCAGGTCATGAGTTGTCAAGAGAATGGTTGTTTCTTCCTCTTGATTGATTTGGGTGATAGCTCGACGAATGTTATCCTTGACTGAAACATCCAAACCAATGGTCGGCTCATCTAAAAAGAGAACCTTGGGATTGTGAAGTAAGGAAGCTGCAATGTCCGCCCGCATGCGTTGCCCCAGCGAAAGAGTTCTCACGGGATCCTTGATAAATTCTTTCAAATCCAAGACTTCATTCAAAAAGTCCATACGCTTATGAAAGAGCGAGTCTGGCACATCGTAAATCTCTTTTAAAACCGTGTAGGTCTCTTGCAGGGCCAAATCCCACCATAGCTGGGTGCGTTGTCCAAAAACTACGCCAATATCTTTAACATAATCTTGACGATTGTCCTGTGGAATCTTGCCGTTAATCCGACAAAAACCAGATGTCGGTTTTAAAATTCCGGTCAGCATTTTAATGGTTGTCGACTTCCCTGCACCATTGGCCCCGATAAATCCTAAAATTTGTCCTTTTGGGACCTCAAAGGTCAAATCCTTGACCGCTTCAAAGGTCTGCTTTTCAGGATGAATAAAGGAGCGCAAAGCCCCCTTCAAGCCCGGTTCCTTAACAGTCTTCACAAAATTTTTCTGAAGATGTTCCACTTCTATCATTGCCATATCTATCTCCCTATCGTAAGGAATAGCAACATTGTATTTTTGACTACAAATATTCTAAATCCTTACTTTCTAAACCTGCTACATTTTTTTATTACAGAAGGCTTTATACCAACCTATTATAATCCAATAAAAAATAGAATGCAAGCGTTTGCCTAAAGTTTATGAAATTGAAAGTTTTTCTCTTAAAATAATACTTTTAATCAAAAATTCTGGTCTAATCGTTTTCTTAAAACACCAAAAAACCCACCCAATGGGCAGGTTTCATCTGTATTATTCAGCTAGATTAAGCTTTACCTTCTGAACCGAATACGTCGATACGTTCTTCAACTGATGCTTGGATAGCTTTTACACCGTCAGCCAAGAATTTACGTGGGTCGAAGAGTTTTTTCTTGTCGTATTCTGCTTCGTTTGCTTCGTAGTCACGAGCAAATTTACGAGTTGCGTTAGCGAATGCGATTTGGCATTCAGTGTTAACGTTAACTTTCGCAACACCAAGTTTGATAGCTTCTTGGATTTGCTCATCAGGAATACCTGATCCACCGTGCAATACGATTGGGAATCCTGGAACAGCTTCAGTCAATTTTTGCAAGTGATCAAGGTGAAGACCTTTCCAGTTTTCTGGGTAAGGACCGTGGATGTTACCAATACCAGCTGCCAAGAAGTCGATACCAGTTTCAACCATTGCTTTAGCGTCTTCGATTGGAGCCAATTCACCATCACCGATGATTCCGTCTTCTTCACCACCGATAGTACCAACTTCAGCTTCCACTGATACACCATTTGCATGAGCAAATTCTACAACTTTACGAGCTTTTTCAAGGTTTTCTTCAACTGGAAGGTGTGAACCATCAAACATAACTGAAGTATAACCAACTCGGATACACTCAAGTGCATCCTCGTAGTGACCGTGGTCAAGGTGGATAGCTACTGGTACAGTGATACCCATTGATTCAACAAGGTTAGCGATCAAGTTGCGAGCAACTTTGTAACCACCCATGTATTTAGCAGCACCCATTGAAGTTTGGATCAAAACTGGAGCTTTTTTAGCTTCTGCTGCGCGCAAGATAGCTTGAGTCCACTCAAGGTTGTTTGTGTTAAATCCACCAACTGCATAACCGTTGTCACGAGCTGCTTGGACAAATTTTTCTGCTGAAACGATTGCCATTTTATCAGGCCTCCTGTATATTTTTATGGGTCATCCCATTTACATTGTTCATTTTATCACTTTTTTACAAAAAAATCTAGTTTTTCCCGCAGTTTCGATTGAATTTCTTCTAGCTTCATCCATGTAAACCCTTTCTCTCCCTAGTCTTGGGCGACTTTTGGAAAAGTTATGAAGAAGGTCAAACGATTCTCCTCCATCTCGAAACGATAAGGTAATTTTTCATGTTCTAATAGACTCTTGACCACAAAGAGCCCCATCCCAGAACCCTTGGCCTTGCGACTAGCATTGTCAGAAAAAGACTGGGCTAGTTTTTCTTGTTCTTCTGGACTGCAGCTATTTTCTATAAAAAGTTCCCCTTCTCTTTCTCCAATGCGAACCAAGCCGCCTGGAACAGAGTGCTTGATAGCATTACTGATGAGGTTAGACAGAATCAACTTCATAACTGATGGGTTTAGATAAGCCTGCTGGTGAGTCAAACTATTGTCTATCTGGAGATCTCTTTCCTTGGCTAGCAAGGCATAATCCTTAACCAGATTTTGCGTCATCTGGTGTAGGTCAATTTTTCCCCTATCATCTCGCAATTCCTGTACAGACGAGAGAGAAAGTATCTGGAGAACGTGGTGATTGAGCTCATCCACAATTCCTAAGGCAACTCCTAGATAGTGGTCTCTATCCTTATAACGACCGATATTTTCTTTCATGTTTTCGATCAGGATTTTCAAACTAGCCAGAGGAGTTTTCAATTCATGGGAAGCACCACGTAGGAACTCAACCTTCATCTTTTCTAGCTGGAGAATAGCTTCATTCTTGTCATGCAAGTCCGCAATAACAGTCAAAAGATGCTGATAGAGGCTATTGATTTGTTCCTTGAGATCACCAATCTCATCCTTAGAATCCACGCGCAATCGAACTTGGGCATCCAAATCCATCATTCGTCGGGTCACCCGCTTGATTTCCAAAATCGGAGCAACAATGGTTCGAGCATAGATATAGGCTACTAAGAGGGAAATCAGAAAGGATGCCAGCAAGGTATAGGGAAGAAACTGGAGACTGATTTGCTCTGCTTCCTTTTGCAAGTCCATGGAAGCTAGAAACTGGAGAGTCATAGTACCACCGTCTTGCGTTTTCACCTCGCGCTCCTCGATAAAAAGAGAGGTGGTCTGACGGTCCATATCCAGAGGAAGGCTATCCTTGACTTCTAACTTGTCCTCGGTCATCTCGCCCTTAACGGCCCCCTTGATATCACTAGTCTGGGAATACAAGTCTAACACTTGCTCGATGCTCTGCCTATCCTTACCTTCTAGGGACTGGGCAATGGTTGTCGCTTTCTGACCAATGGTTTCCTGACGGTGGCTCAGATAAGTCGAAGGAAAAAGAAAATAAATAGCTAAATGAAGGCAAATAACCAGAACACTAAAAATCGAGAAGGTGTAGATAAATATCTTTGTAAATAAACCTGTTCGTTTCATTTTCGCTCCAATTTATAACCAACATTGCGCACAGTGAGGATACAGTCCAAGTCTAACTTTTTCCGCAGTTCCTTGATATAGACATCAATGACACGGTCAAAGGGAACCTCATCTGTCGCTTTCCAGACGGCATCGATTATCTGAGAACGAGTCAAGGCCCGGCCTTCATTTTTCACCAGATAGTCCAGGATTTCCAACTCTTTGGCATTGATGGCTACTTCCTCTCCTGATAGACTGGCACTGTAGCTCTCAAAGTCCACTTGGGTATCCTTATAGGAGAAGATTCGTCCCGTATCGTAGTAACGCTTTAAAATCGCGTCCACCCTCACTTTTAAGAGGGAAAGGGAGAAAGGTTTTTCCAGATAGCCATCTGCTAGCGAAGCAAAAGCACTCATCTTGTATTCCTCATCCTGAAAGGCTGTCAACATCAAAACAGGGACCTGGCTGGTTTTACGAATCTCAGCTAGGACTTCTAGGCCATTGAGCTTGGGCATCTGGATATCCAGTAAAACCAAGGCTACTTCATAGCTGGAAAATTTTTCTAAGGCTTCTTGCCCATCTGCTGCCTCAATGGTTTCATAACCGCAATCCGTCAAATAGTCACTAATCCCCTCACGGATCATCTCTTCATCTTCTACAATTAAAATTTTCATAGAAAAAACGTTTCACATTCCTTTAAATTTCTTGTAAATCATCTCAATTTCATCCTGAAAGGAAGAGGCCTTATCAAGATAAAATAGATAAAAATGCTACCTATATTATACCCCATTTAGGGGAGAATAGGTAGCAAGTTTGTTATTCGCTATCCAGCAGAAGCTCTTTTGGTTGTTTTCTAAGGAGATTGCTTGAAGCAAGCGCCATAACGAGAACCACTAGAACTAAGGCAAGGACAAAGACGATGATAAAGTCTGATGTCTGAATGGAAATATCTAGGCTCGACAAGGTCTTACTAAAGCCATCTACTTCTGCACCACCACCAAGGTTAGAGGCCTGAGCAGCCTTGCTAGCTTGCTTGGCAACACCTGAAGTAACATTGGCAAGAACAGTATTTCCGATTGCACGCGCTGTGTAGTTGGCTAAGAAGTAAGCAGAAACAAGAGCAGGGATGGCAATCAAGATGGATTCGGTGATAAATTGACCCAAGATACCTGCCTGCTTGAGACCGATAGAGAGGAGGATTCCCACTTCCTTGCGACGGGCATTGATCCAAAGGCTGAGCAAGAGAGCAAGGAGAAGGACTGAGAAGCTCAAGCTACCCCAGAAGAGGAGGTTAGCCATCTTATACATGCCAGAGATGGATTGCTCTAGAGCTGGGTAGTTAGAGGAGCTCTTCACCAGTGTGTAGCTCTTCCAGTTGATACCACTGATACCATTCAACTCTTTCATGACGTCATCCAAGTTCTTGTCCGCTGTCACAAAGAAGGTTGCATCCCCATAAATGGCTGTGTCTTCTGTGTATCCATAAAGTTTTGCAGCAGTGTGAATGTCTGTGATAGCTGTGTTTTCATAGAGTTCTTGCGAGTAGGTTACTGCCGACTTATTGTGACCATCAAAGAGTCCCTTGATTGTCACTTCAACTGTTTCCTTGGCTCCTTTTTCATTGTCTGCATCGTAGATATTGGAGTCTAGTTTGACCTTATCCCCGACTTTCCAGCCGTGTTTGGCTGCCAAGTCCTTGTGCAGGAGAATCTTGTCCTTGTCGTCGTTTGTTAAGTGCTCTCCTTCAACCAATTTATAAGAGCCTGAGACAAACTTGTCTTCTTTAGAGGAGTCATTGACACCTGTAATCATTAAGCTACTTCCAAAATGTTTAGCACGGTCAGGAGTCAGATTTTTCTTGGTTTCTGGCGTTTCGATGAGTTCATAGCCAGTCAAATCTCCGATAGCGTTGATGCGTTTCACATAAGACTCAATGGCCTTGTTTTCGGTGATTTTTTTGATATCTTCACCCTTGATATTCCCAGCACCACGTGGCGTACCTTGATTGACGCGACGATTGATTTGCATGGAGAAGCTGTTGGTGATATTTTTAAAGGTCTCCTGAGAAGCCTTGGCAGTAGCTCCCTTGATCGACAAGCCGACCAAACTCAAGCTCGCCATGAGGAGAATAATCAGGAAGATGACAATCGATTTGAAAAACTTCCTTGTAACATAGGCAAATGCGTTGTGTAACATAGGTTCCCTTTCTAGATTTTATTCTATTTTATAGTTCGAACAGAAAAAGCTCGTATTATTTCGTAGTATTGCGAGTTTCAGTCAGTTTCTTGTCCTTCAACTCAAGTGTAATATCTGATGCTTGTGCCACTTCTTTGCTGTGAGTTACGACGATGACACATTTACCTGTTTTCTGGGCAAGTGATTTGAGCAGTTCGACAATATCTCCAGCAGTTTTAGGGTCCAGATTTCCCGTTGGCTCATCCGCTAGAATAACTGGAGCTTCTGATACCAAACTACGAGCAATGGCAACACGTTGCTGTTGACCACCTGATAACTGGAGAACATTCCGCTTGATCTGACTTTCATCCAAACCAAGCTCAAGCAGTGTATCCTTGCTTGCCTTTTTATTGACCAAGCGGATATTTTCCAGTGGAGAAAGATAATCTATCAAGTTATAATTTTGAAATACCAAGGAAATATGGTGCATGCGATGGTAAGAATAGCCCTTCTTACGAATATCCTCTCCTTGAAAAAGGATAGAACCTTCAACAGGACTATCTAGACCAGCAAGGAGGGACAAGAGAGTAGATTTTCCTGCTCCTGACTCACCAATGATACTGTAAAATTTCCCGGGTTCAAAATTATAATTGATCTGATATAGGACTGCTTCAGCAGTGTTCTTATAACGGTAGGTAACATCTTGTAATTGTAATAAAGTCATGATTTCTCCTTCTTAACTAATAGATGATAAAATTTCTTTCGGCGATTTTCTAAATAAGAATAGGAAACAAAGGGCTACAGATAAACAACTAAGCAGAACTAGAAAAACATAGGATTCTGCAAAAGATAGGATGCTGGTTGATAGACTGCTTGCTTTGGCTAGCGTGTCTTGTAAGACTGCCTGATCTCCACTTGCTAGGACAGTTTGGAGCAGATAGGATGTAATGGCATTTCCAGCGATAAAGGATGGAAGCAAAGCTCCGAGAGATACCAAAACTACCTCTAAACAGAACTGTAGGAAGATCGAACTCTTGCCTTTTCCAAGTGCCAGTAAAATCCCTACTTCGTAGACCCTTTCTCTCAACCAAAGAGACAAGACCAAAATTAAGGCTCCTGCTCCTGCTATCAACATTCCATAAAGGAAGATGGTCAGAAAGGTTTGGAAGGTAGCAACTGAGTCTTTGATTTGTTCAAAAGCCTTGTTTTCCTTTTCGACTTGATAGCCTTGATTTCCCAAGACCAAGTTTTCCACCTGCTTCATGAGTCCGTCCATTTCCTTAGGATTTTCTACATAGAAGCGTGCTGCACTGACTTGAGGTTCACTATTTCCCAAAAGAGTTTGGCTACTTTCATAGTCTGTAAAGACCTGGTTTTCACTGAAGTCTGAAGACAAGCCTGTAAATTTCTCTTGTTTTTTACCAGAGAAGATTCCGACGATTTCAAACTCGACCGTTTGTCCTTTACCAGCTTCTGTCTGACCAGCATCTAAGGCAATCTTGTCATGAAGCGAAAGACCGTTCTTCTTAGCCAACTCTTCGTGGATGATGATTTTCTTTGAATCCCCTTTTTGAAGGTGTCGCCCTTCTTTTAGATTGAAAGCTGAACTGGTAAAGGTGACATCCTTGGATGAATCCTCAAGAGCCGTTAAGCTAACCAGGTTCTTGTCCGCAGCTGACAAATCATCACGCTCCACGCTCTGCTCGCCACTCACCGCTTCCTTGTCTTTTAATTTTGCGACCGTCTCGAGTTCAGGAGAGATATTTTCCAGTCCCTTAATCTTACTTACAGATTCTAGGTCTGACAACTTGAAGGTCTGACCATTTTCTATCTTCTTAATAGAAAAAGATGTATTGAGTGATTTGTAAAGATTGGTTTCCACTGTTTTGTTGGACTTCATCAGAGTCAAACAGGCTGAAATTCCGGCCAAGAGAACCAATAAAATCAGAAATAAAATAAAACTTCTCAGTCGTTTTCTGCTGACATAAGCCCAAGCTCTTTGGATTGGATTCATTCGTCACCTCCATATTTGTAAGACTATTATAAAACCCAAATATGAAATGTTTATGAAATACAAAAAAAGAGCAAAAATTTTTTTCTCTACTTGAATTTGGGCTCTATAATATTTGTAGTGGGTAAATCCCCTATAGATATTATGGAGCCTATTTTTGTGTAGAAAAAAAGTCCCATAAGATCTATAATGAAAAGCGACGAAACAACTCATTAGAAAGATTCATATGGAACCATTACATTTTATCATAAAACTGCTCGATATCAAAGACCCTAATGTCCAAATTATGGATGTTGTTAATAGAGATACCCACAAGGAAATCATCGCTAAACTGGATTATGAGGCCCCATCTTGTCCTGAATGTGGAAGTCAAATGAAGAAATATGACTTCCAAAAACCATCGAAAATTCCTTACCTTGAAACAACTGGTATGCCTACCAGAATCCTCCTTAAAAAGCGTCGTTTCAAGTGCTATCATTGCTCTAAAATGATGGTCTCACAGACCTCTCTCGTCGAGAAAAATCACCAAATTCCTCGTATTATCAACCAAAAAATTGCGCAAAAATTGATTGAAAAAACTTCTATGACCGATATCGCTCATCAACTGGCTATTTCAACTTCAACTGTCATTCGCAAGCTTAATGACTTCCGTTTTAAGCATGATTTTTCTCGTCTTCCAGAGATTATGTCTTGGGACGAGTATGCCTTTACCAAGGGAAAGATGAGTTTCATTGCACAAGATTTTGATAATCTTAACATCATCACTGTTCTTGAAGGCAGAACACAGGCTATCATACGAAATCACTTTCTGCGCTACGAGCGAGCTGTTCGTTGTCAGGTGAAAATCATTACGATGGATATGTTTAGTCCCTACTATGCCTTAGCTAAACAGCTTTTCCCATGTGCTAAAATCGTTCTCGACCGCTTTCACATTGTCCAACATCTCAGCCGTGCTATGAGTCGTGTCCGTGTCCAAATCATGAATCAATTTGAGCGAAAATCTCATGAATACAAGGCTATCAAACGCTACTGGAAGCTCATCCAGCAGGATAGTCGTAAACTGAGTGATAAACGTTTTTATCGCCCTACTTTTCGTATGCACTTAACAAATAAAGAAATTCTAGACAAGCTTTTGAGCTATTCAGAAGACTTGAAATTCCACTACAATCTCTATCAGCTCTTACTTTTTCATTTCCAGAATAAAGAGCCAGACAAATTTTTCGGACTTATCGAGGACAATCTAAAGCAGGTTCATCCTCTTTTTCAGACTGTCTTTAAAACCTTCCTAAAGGACAAAGAAAAGATTATCAACGCCCTTCAACTACCCTACTCCAACGCCAAATTGGAAGCTACTAATAATCTCATCAAACTTATCAAACGAAATGCATTTGGTTTTCGGAACTTTGAAAACTTCAAAAAAAGGATTTTTATCGCTATCAACATCAAAAAAGAAAGGACGAATTTCGTCCTTTCTAGATCTTAGCTTTTCTTCAACCCACTACAGTTGACAAAGAGCCTGAATTTGATAAAAAAAGAGCTAGCCTAAGCTAACTCTTATCCTATGCGGAGAGAGGGACTTGAACCCTCACGACCTAAAGCGGTCACAGGATCCTTAGTCCTGCGCGTCTGCCAATTCCGCCATCCCCGCGTCGATTACTTTACTAGTATATCAACTTTTAGGATGCTTGTCAACACTTTTTTCAATTTTTTTCATTTCATCTACTAAATTACTCTGAAATTTCATTTAGATTTTCATCTACTAACTTAGCTCCAAGTGTATTTTTGAAATGACCTAGGGCAAATTGGTGATTTTCAGGCCAGATGGAAGCAACAGCCGGTTTAACAATCTCGATATCATATCCTAGATTGTAGGCATCTATAGCTGTATGCAGGACACAGATATCCGTCAAGACACCTGTTAAGATAACGGTAGACACTCTCCGCTCTCTCAAACGGATATCCAGGTCAGTCCCTGAAAAAGCAGAGTAATGGCGTTTATCCATCCAAAAGACACGACTGTCTGAACCATGCTCTTGATAAAAGGTCCCCAAATCTCCGTATAAATTCCGTCCACTAGTCCCAATCAAATTGTGAGGAGGAAATAGCTTGCTTTCTGGATGGAAACAATCGTTTTCTTCATGAGCATCAATGGTAAAGAAGATGTAATCTCCTCGTTCAAAAGCTAATCGAGTTACCTTGCTGATGGCATCCGAAATCGCCTGAGCTGGAGCGCCTGCTGTCAGCTTCCCACTATCAGCAACAAAATCTTCTGTATAGTCAATCGAAATTAAAGCCTTAGTCATTAGTAATCTCTTTTCTTCACTTCTTCAAAAATATCTGAAATCAAGACCTTAAGATAGGTTCCCTTCATTCCAAGTGAGCGACTTTCAATAATTCCTGCAGATTCAAGTTTACGAAGGGCATTGACAATCACAGAACGGGTGATTCCGATGCGGTCTGCAATTACAGACGCAGTCAACTGCCCTTCATTTCCATTTAATTCCCCTAAAATTGCTGAAACAGCACGGAGTTCGGAATAAGAAAGGGTATTAACCGCCATGGTAACAGCAGTACGGCGGCGGATATTTTTCTCATCTTCTTCACGTTGGAAATTAAGGAGTTGAATCCCAACAACGGTACTCGCAATCTCAACAAGAATCAAGTCCTCGTCTTCGAATTTTTTATCATTGCGCCAAATAATCAAAGAACCAAGGCGAATCCCTGATACATGGATTGGTGCAATGGTCGTCAAACCATCTGGAAAGTCGGCACGACTTTCCACAGGGAAAATACTCAAATCATGATCAACTGTCAGATTGGCTTCTGTATCGTAGATCATGTTCGCACCTTGAACGTAGTCATCTGGGAAAATCTTAGTTTGGAAGAACTGCTCTACACGATCTGTATTGGTTTTGTAACGCATGAAATAACCAAGGAGACGTCCCTTGCTATTGACGATACAGGCGTTACAGTCAATAATATCTGCCAATTGACGGGTAATCGCATTGTAGGGAAGTTCTTCCTGCAACTGCTCCTCTGAGCGCTTCAGGATAGAAGTAATTTTTCTAGTTTTTTCTAATAAATGTGCCATTTTTCACCTCGAATTTAATCGCTATCATTATAACATAAACAGCTTGAATTTTCAATTATTATCTGAAAATTGCTTATTTAATTGCAATTTGAAAAAACAAGAATATTTTTAATTAAATTGCTTCTTTTCTATTGACAAGCCCCTTATTTTTGTGTATTATAATATTACAAGAAGATAATATATTTATTTTATTTATCTTTCTTTTTCCATTCGGTCTCCTTATATAAAAAAGCGATTCATTTTGAACCGCTTTTTCTTATTTATCGCCCTTGTTACGAATAACAAAGCCTGTTTGCTTTTCGCTTGAAGTATTGCGTGGTTTTTTATTATCTTTACGGTAACGTTTTTCCTTATCAAAACGATCGTTGCCACGACTTCCTTTTTTGAAATCATCACGACGACCACCACGACGGTTGTCTCCACGGCGATTATCACGACGGTCATCTCCACGACGACCTCCCTTACCTTTACCACCGAAGCCATTACCTGATGGTTTAAACGGTAGTGGTTTTTCACGTGCAATCTCCACTTCTGGAAGGCTATCTGGATCTTGAACAGTCAGACTTAAGATATACATTGCCAATTCTTCTGGAGTAAATTCGGCAGCTAGCTTACGAGCATCCTTACCAAATTTCTCAAAGTTGGCACGGATAGTCTCATCTGCAAAATCACGTTCGATTTTCTTGAGAGCTACGTGTTTTTTTGCTTGAAATGCTTCTTCTGCACTTGCAGGTTTGAGACCTTTCATGCGTTTTTTAGTCAAGTTTTCAATGATTTGGAGGTAACCCATTTCATTTGGTGAAACGAAGGTAATAGACTGACCTGACTTACCAGCACGACCTGTACGACCGATACGGTGAACATAGCTTTCAGGATCTTGTGGAATATCGTAGTTATAGACATGGGTCACACCTGAAATATCCAAGCCACGCGCTGCAACGTCTGTCGCAACCAAAACATCAAGATTGCCATTTTTAAAGTCACGAAGGACACGAAGACGTTTGTTTTGGTCTAGGTCGCCATGAATTCCTTCTGCACGGAAGCCACGGATTTTAAGACCACGAGTCAGTTCATCCACACGGCGTTTTGTACGACCAAATACGATAGCAAGCTCAGGCTGTTCCACATCCATAAGACGAGTCATGGTATCAAATTTTTCTTGTTCCTTAACTCGGATATAGTATTGGTCAACCAATTCTGTTGTCAATTCCTTAGCAGCAATCTTGACATGCTCAGGTTCTTTCATAAACTGAACACCGATACGTTTGATGGCATCTGGCATAGTTGCTGAGAAAAGCAAAGTTTGACGGTTTTCAGGGACACGAGAAATGATGGCTTCGATATCTTCTAGGAAGCCCATATTGAGCATTTCATCCGCTTCGTCAAGGATAAGAGTTTCAATATCTTGTAATTTCAAGGCCTTGCGTTTAATCAAGTCCAAGAGGCGACCTGGAGTTCCCACCACGATATGGGCACCAGATTTAAGAGCCTTAATTTGTTTTTCAATGCTTGATCCGCCATATACTGAGCGGACTTTGACTCCCTTACTACGACCAAAGCGGAAAAGTTCTTCTTGACTTTGGACAGCTAGTTCACGAGTTGGAGCGATGACCAAGGCTTGGATGGTCGCTTCTTCTGTACGGATTTTTTCAAGGGTTGGCAAGCCAAAGGCTGCAGTTTTTCCTGTACCAGTCTGAGCTTGACCGATAACGTCCTTACCTTCAAGAGCTAAGGGAATAGTTTGTTCTTGGATCGGACTGGCTTCTACAAAACCAGCTTTTTCAATCTCTGCTAGCAAATCAGCAGACAAGTTTAATTCATTAAATTTCACGTTCTTCTTCTTTCTAAAGGTGGTGCGAAGCCACCCTATAGGGCTTAGTTTATACTTTTCTTTTTATGACGTATTTTCATATACTGGATACAAAATCGTGTTGCTTCTTTTCCACAAAAGAAAAGTACTGTTTTCTTTGCAACCTATCTAGTATAACACAAGAGAGAAGCAAAAGATAGTTAAATCCATCGATAAAGTCATGTAAACGATTTTTCTGAGAAAGTAAGGCTGAAATTTCCACTATTTCATAAACTTTTTTAAAGCGTAGCAGAATTGTGCAAAAGTTTTTTTCTTATGCTAGAATGAAATTCGAATAGGAGGAACTCTAAATGTTAACTTATGATTTAATCGTTATCGGATTTGGTAAAGCTGGTAAAACACTAGCAGGTAAATTGGCTTCAGCTGGTAAAAAAGTTGCCCTCGTTGAACGTAGCAAAGCTATGTACGGTGGAACTTGTATCAACATCGGTTGTATCCCAACTAAAACTTTGCTGGTTGCTGCTGAGAAAGACTTGTCTTTTGAAGAAGTGATTGCTACCAAAAACACTATCACTAGTCGCCTCAACGGTAAAAACTATGCGACTGTTGCTGGTACAGGCGTCGATATCTTTGATGCGGAAGCTCACTTCCTTTCAAATAAAGTCATCGAAATCCAAGCTGGTGATGAAAAGAAAGAACTGACTGCTGAAACAATCGTCATCAACACTGGTGCTGTTTCAAACGTCTTGCCAATCCCTGGACTTGCTACAAGCAAAAACGTCTTTGACTCAACAGGTATCCAAAACTTGGACAAATTACCTGAAAACCTTGGAGTCCTTGGTGGTGGAAATATCGGTCTTGAATTTGCCGGCCTATACAACAAACTTGGAAGCAAGGTTACAGTCCTAGATGCCTTGGATACTTTCCTTCCTCGTGCAGAACCTTCCATCGCAGCTCTTGCTAAACAATACATGGAAGAAGACGGTATTGAATTGCTTCAAAATATCCGTACTACTGAAATCAAAAACGACGGTGACCAAGTGCTCGTTGTGACTGAAAACGAAACTTACCGTTTCGATGCCCTTCTCTACGCAACAGGACGTAAACCAAACGTAGAACCACTTCAACTTGAAAATACAGATATTGAACTAACTGAACGTGGTGCTATTAAAGTAGACAAACATTGTCAAACAAACGTTCCTGGTGTCTTTGCAGTTGGAGATGTCAACGGTGGCCTTCAATTTACTTACATTTCACTTGATGACTTCCGTGTTGTTTACAGCTACCTTGCTGGAGATGGCAGCTACACACTTGAAGACCGTCTCAATGTACCAAATACTATGTTCATCACACCTGCACTTTCACAAGTTGGTTTGACTGAAAGCCAAGCAGCTGATTTGAAACTTCCATACGCCGTTAAGGAAATTCCTGTTGCAGCAATGCCTCGTGGTCACGTAAATGGAGACCTTCGTGGAGCTTTCAAAGCTGTGGTTAATACTGAAACAAAAGAAATTCTTGGAGCAAGCATCTTCTCAGAAGGATCTCAAGAAATCATCAACATCATCACTGTTGCTATGGACAACAAGATTCCTTACACTTACTTCACAAAACAAATCTTCACTCACCCAACCTTGGCTGAGAACTTGAATGACTTGTTTGCGATTTAAGTTGAGATTTAATCGTATCGAACAGCCCTCCTTGGGCTGTTTTTACTTCTGCGGAATCTCAAATCTGTCTTTTCCTTCTTTTATGATATAATAGAAACATGAAATTAAAAACTACTTTGGGCCTTCTTGCTGGGCGTTCTTCCCACTTCATTTTAAGCCGTCTTGGCCGTGGAAGTACGCTTCCAGGAAAACTTGCCCTTCAATTCGATAAAGATATTTTACAAAACCTAGCTAAGAACTACGAGATTGTCGTAGTGACTGGAACCAACGGAAAAACCTTGACAACTGCTCTCACTGTCGGCATTTTAAAAGAGGTTTATGGTCAAGTTCTGACCAACCCAAGCGGTGCCAACATGATTACAGGAATTGCGACAACCTTCTTAACAGCCAAATCTTCTAAAACTGGGAAAAATATTGCCGTCCTAGAAATCGACGAAGCCAGTCTATCTCGTATCTGTGACTACATCAAGCCAAGCTTATTTGTTATTACTAATATTTTCCGTGACCAGATGGACCGCTATGGTGAGATTTACACAACTTACAAGATGATTTTGGATGCCATTCGTAAGGTGCCTACTGCCACTGTTCTTCTTAATGGAGACAGTCCACTTTTCTACAAGCCAGCTATTCCAAATCCTGTACAGTATTTTGGTTTTGACTTGGAGAAAGGTCCAGCTCAGCTGGCTCACTATAATACCGAAGGAATCCTCTGCCCTGACTGCCAAGGCATCCTCAAATATGAGCACAATACTTATGCAAACTTGGGTGCCTATATCTGTGAAGGTTGTGGATGTAAACGTCCTGATCTCGACTATCGCTTGACAGAACTAGTTGAGTTAACCAACAATCGCTCTCGCTTTGTCATTGACGGCCAAGAATACGGCATCCAAATCGGTGGACTTTACAACATCTACAACGCCCTAGCTGCTGTGGCTATCGCCCGTTTCCTCGGCGCAGATTCCCAACTAATCAAGCAGGGATTTGATAAGAGTCGTGCTGTCTTTGGACGCCAGGAAACCTTCCATATCGGTGACAAGGAATGCACCCTCGTTTTGATTAAAAATCCAGTTGGTGCAACCCAGGCTATCGAGATGATTAAACTAGCTCCTTATCCATTTAGCCTCTCTGTCCTCCTCAATGCTAACTATGCGGATGGGATTGATACCAGCTGGATCTGGGATGCGGATTTTGAACAAATCACTGACATGGATATTCCTGAAATCAACGCTGGCGGTGTTCGCCATTCTGAAATCGCACGTCGTCTACGAGTAACTGGCTATCCAGCTGATAAAATTACTGAAACAAGTAGTCTGGAGCAAGTTCTTAAGACCATTGAGAACCAAGACTGCAAGCATGCTTATATTCTAGCTACCTATACTGCTATACTTGAATTCCGCGAACTGCTGGCTAGTCGTCAGATTGTTAGAAAGGAGATGAACTAATGGTTTATACTTCACTTTCCTCAAAAGCTGGCAATTACCCCTATCAGCTCAACATTGCCCACCTCTACGGAAATCTCATGAATACCTATGGGGACAATGGAAACATCCTCATGCTCAAGTATGTGGCTGAAAAACTGGGAGCCCATGTGACGGTTGACATCGTTTCTCTCCATGATAACTTTGATGAAAATCACTACGACATTGCCTTTTTCGGTGGTGGTCAAGACTTTGAACAGAGTATCATTGCAGACGACCTACCTGCTAAAAAAGAGAGCATTGACAACTACATCCAAAACGACGGTGTGGTTCTGGCTATCTGCGGTGGTTTCCAACTATTGGGCCAATATTATGTTGAAGCTTCAGGGAGACGCATCGAAGGACTAGGGGTCATGGGCCACTACACGCTCAACCAGACCAATAACCGTTTTATCGGGGACATCAAGATTCACAATGAAGATTTCGATGAAACCTACTATGGTTTTGAAAATCATCAGGGCCGTACCTTCCTCTCAGATGATCAAAAACCGCTGGGACAGGTTGTCTATGGAAATGGAAATAACGAAGAAAAAGTCGGCGAAGGTGTTCATTATAAGAATGTCTTTGGTTCCTACTTCCACGGGCCTATCCTCTCTCGTAATGCCAATCTAGCTTATCGCCTAGTCACTACTGCCCTCAAGAAGAAATATGGTCAGGACATTCAACTCCCTGCTTATGAGGACATTCTCAGCCAAGAAATCGCTGAAGAATACAGTGATGTCAAAAGCAAGGCTGACTTTTCTTAAACAAAGGAAAATGATATCAAAGAACTCCGTTATCTTGTCGGAGTTCTTTTTGTCTGTTCTTTTACCCTTCTCCCTTGCATTTTCTCTCATTTTTTGCCAAAATAGAGGGGTAGAAAGAAGGTAGCATATGTCTAAATTACAACAAATCGTAACATATCTTGAATCAGAAAAACTAGACGTCGCTGTCGTATCTGACCCCGTCACAATCAATTACCTCACTGGCTTTTACAGTGATCCCCATGAACGCCAAATGTTCCTTTTTGTCCTAGCGGATCAGGAACCCCTCCTTTTTGTCCCAGCCCTTGAAGTGGAGCGTGCGAGCAGCACTGTTTCCTTCCCAGTTGTGGGCTATGTGGACTCTGAAAATCCATGGCAAAAAATGAAACATGCTCTTCCACAACTTGACTTCAAACGTGTCGCTGTTGAGTTTGACAATCTCATCTTGACCAAATATCATGGCTTGAAAACAGTTTTTGAAACTGCTGAGTTTAACAACCTCACACCTCGTATCCAACGCATGCGCCTCATCAAATCTGCTGACGAAGTGCAAAAAATGATGGTTGCAGGTCTCTATGCGGACAAGGCTGTTAAGGTTGGCTTTGATAATATTTCTCTTGATAAGACAGAGACAGATATCATCGCCCAAATTGACTTTGCTATGAAGCGTGAAGGTTATGAAATGAGCTTTGATACCATGGTCTTGACTGGCGATAACGCTGCAAATCCGCACGGAATTCCTGGTGCAAACAAGGTCGAAAAAGACGCCCTTCTCCTCTTTGACCTCGGTGTCATGGTCAATGGCTACGCATCAGATATGACTCGTACGGTCGCTGTCGGTAAACCAGATCAATTCAAAAAAGATATCTACAACTTGACTCTGGAAGCCCAACAAGCTGCTCTTGACTTTATCAAGCCAGGTGTGACTGCACATGAAGTTGATCGCGCTGCTCGCGAAGTCATTGAAAAAGCTGGTTACGGAGAGTACTTCAACCACCGTCTCGGTCACGGTATCGGTATGGATGTCCACGAATTCCCTTCTATCATGGAAGGAAACGACATGGTCATCGAAGAAGGCATGTGCTTCTCTGTTGAACCAGGTATCTATATCCCTGGTAAAGTCGGCGTTCGTATCGAAGACTGTGGTGTTGTTACCAAGGATGGCTTTGACCTCTTTACAAGCACCAGCAAAGATTTGCTTTATTTTGATTAAAATTCTTCGAAAATCTTCCCACAATAAAACGCATAGTATCAAGGTTTTTCAACACCTGATACTATGCGTTTTTCTTATTTGAAAGACTTTTGACTCAGCCTCATTACTTAATCTTCTTGATACTTTGACTAAGGATAAATCCTACAATCATCCCTACCATATTTTGCATGAAATTTGGTAAAATTTCTGGTAGAGCTGCAGCCCAGCCATTCATCAATGTAGAGCCCAAGGCGTAACCCCCTACCATGGCAATCGTTGCTAAGATAAGGCCTAACCACTGAGTTTTTCCTTTAAATCCTGCGAAAAATCCCTGCAAGCCATGGTTGACCAAGCTAAAGAACATCCACTGAGGATAGCCTGATAAGAGGTCAATCAAGAAACCTGCTAGTCCTCCTACTACAGCCCCTTCACGACTACCAAAGTAGAAGGCCGTAAAGAAGACACCCGCATCTAAAAGAGTTAAAATGCCTGTCGGTGTTGGAATTTTTAAGAAATAACCTAGAACCACAGAGAGGGCGGTTAAGAGGGATACAAGGGCGATTTTAGTTGTTTTGGTTTGCTTCATATTGTCTTACTCCATACTGATCTGCTTGTGCAATAGAACGATAAACGAAATCCTTAGAGCTTTCTACTGCTGGTAAAAGTTCATCACCTTTAACCAAGTGACTGGCAATGCTAGAGGCAAAGGTACAACCTGCACCAGCATTTTGCCCTTGAATGACAGGATTTTCTAGGACTGTAAAGTTTTGTCCATCATAAAAGACATCTACAGCCTTGTCCTGACTAAGGCGATTGCCTCCCTTGATAATGACTGCTGGCGCTCCTAATTCATGCAATTTCTGCGCTGCAGCTTTCATGTCTTCCAAGGTTTTGATTTCCTGACCAGTCAATAATTCTGCTTCAGGAAGATTAGGCGTAATCACACTGACATAAGGGAAAAAGCGAATCAACTCTTGACAGAGTTCACTTACAGCTACGTCGTGTGTTTCCTTGCAGACCAAGACAGGGTCCAGAACCACAGGCACTCCTGGGCATTGCTTGATAAAGTCCAAGGCCTTCTCAGCCACACTGACAGTTGGTAGAAGACCAATCTTAATCCCCCCAAACTCCACATCACGCAAGCTATCTAATTCATGTTGAAAAATGGTATCGTCAGTTGGAAAGACTTCAAAGCCCTTTTCCGTCAAGGCTGTCAAACAAGTCACTGCTACAAAGCCATGCAAGCCGTTCAAGGTATAAGTAGCCAAATCAGCTGACAAACCACCACCACTAAAAATATCATTTCCAGAAAGTGCTAAAATACGATTATTCTTCATAACGAATCTCCTTTAAATATAAACCATTTGGTGCTGCAGTGGGACCTGCAAGCTGCCTGTCCTTTTTCTCCAAGATGAGGTCAATCTGCTCTACTGGCATGCGGTTATTGCCGATTTTAAGCAGTGTCCCCACCATATTACGAATCTGCTTATACAAGAAACCATTTCCTGAAAAGGTAAAGGTCAAAAACTGGCCTGTCTCATCAACCCTAAGACTAGCTTCTGTGATGGTGCGAACCTTATCCTCTACACTAGTCCCAGAGGCTGTAAAGCCGGTGAAATCATGAGTGCCTTCTAATTTTTTGATAGCCTCCCGCATCCGTTCCACATCAAGCGGATAAGGAAAGTGGGTGGCATAGTGACGGCGCATCGGATTTTTGGGACGGCCCCTATCCACGATAAACTCATAGGTCTTACTGTGCTTAGCATAACGGCAATGAAAATCATCCGCCACAAGCTCAATCGAAATCACATCAATATCTTCAGGGGACTGAGTGTCTAGAGCAAAACGGAGCTTCTCCTCATCCATTTGATAAGGCAGGTTAAAATGAATAACCTGTCCCAGGGCATGAACCCCACTATCTGTCCTACCAGCACCGTGAACAGTAATGGCTTGCCCTTTATTTAACTTGGTCAAGGTTTTTTCAATTTCTTCCTGAACACTACGCGCATGAGGCTGGCGCTGAAAACCAGCAAAGGCGTAACCATCATAGGAAATAGTTGCTTTATATCTTGTCATAACTTCTATTTTATCAAGAAATTAGTCTGTAAACAAGGCCCTAAATCAAATAGTGTCTGGGTACAAAAATCCAAAAAAGAAAAACTTAGGAAACCAATCCTAAGCTCTCTTTTGAAGTAGGTACATGACAAAGATAGAGGTTACAATTAACCAAGATCCTAAGATAGCAAAGACCAACATCCCATTGTGAGTTAATAAGCCAATTGCACCTAGAACGAATGGAGTCGTAAAGGCTCCGAAACTACAGCCTAAAACTGCAAATGAGGTTGCTTGATTGAGGAGTTTAGCTGGAATTCTTTCAGAGACAAGTTGAAAGACCGTCGTCAAGGCTACACTATAGGCAAAACCAGCCAGAATACTCCCTGCCACTACCACCCACAAGGATGGAGACAAGGCAATCACAATTTGCCCTAAGCCAAAGGTAATACCAGACCAGAGGAGCAGTTTCTCTTTAAAGATAGAAATCAAGAAAGAGAAACTCACACCAGCCACAATCCCAATTAACTGCATGACACTAAGAACAAAACTAGATAACTGGGCATCTCCCAGTCCTCTTTCCACCATCAAACTTGGAATACGAATAGTAATAGCCGTATTGGTACAAACTACAACTGCCGCTTCGATAGCTAGGATAAAAATCAAGCCCTTCATTTCCCGAGTTAAGCGACTTGCTTCCTTCGATTTTTTCTTAACTTCTTTCTTCTCTTTTCCATAAGGAACAAAGAGCAAATAAAGGATCAGCACCAAAAATCCAGCACTATAGGCTAGGAAGGTAGCTGTCCAACCAAAGGACAACAACTGACCGACTGCCAAGGTAATGAGAGAAGCTCCTACTACCTCTGCAGAGCCACGTAGCCCCAACATCTGAATCCGCGTTTTGCCTTGATAACGTTCACTGATAATCGAAATAGCCTTGGCATTGATCATCCCAACACCCAAACCAAAAAGAATCCGTGTTCCAAAGACAAAAGGATAGGCTTGGTACCAAAAAGGAGCCGTTCCACTCAGTGATAAAATTAACAAGCCCAAACTAATCTGTAAGCGCTCAGGAAATATTTTTTCTAGGAAACCATTTAATAGCAACATAATCATGATTCCAAAGGAAGGCAAGCTAGCCAAGAGCTCAATTTGTTCCTTAGGATAACCTTGATAATAGTCAAACATGGCTGGCAGGGCACTCGAGATGGAAAAGGAGGTAATCAAAACGAGGGAGAGAGCCAAAATACTGGCCCGTTCTAAAAATTGTTTCATGAAATCTCTTTCTATATTTTCTCTTAATCTTCTACTCTTTTGATACTTATCAAACAAGCAAGAAAAGAAGAAGCCTCTTTGGTGTATAGACTCCTTCTTAAACTCGAAAATGAATCCCTTGTGTCTTATACTCAATGAAAATCAAAGAGCAAACTAGGAAGCTAGCCGCAGGTTGCTCAAAGCACTGCTTTGAGGTTGTAGATAGAACTGACGAAGTCAGCTCAAAACATGGTTTTGAGGTTGTAGATGAAACTGACGAAGTCAGTAACTATATATACGGCAAGGCGAAACTGACGTGATTTGAAGAGATTCTCGAAGAGTATTAGGATGATTTTCTCTTGATTTGCTTAATAAAGTAGAAGATAAATCCTGCCACCATATAAGCAACAAAGATAATCAGACACCACTTGAACACGACATCCCAACCCTTGTTCACATTCAAAAAGAAGTACGGGAAGGGACTGACCTTAGAATTAGGAACATCAAGTTTCAATACCAAGCCATTAAAAAGAGCAAAAATCATATACAGCAAGGGTAAAATCGTCCACACAATTGGGTCCCAAATCTTGTATTGACCCTGTTTGTCAAAAAAGAGGGTATCTGCTAAAAACCAGAGGGGAACGATATAGTGGCAAAGGAAATTTTCTAGAGTATAGAAATTAGTCGCAATAGGCGCTAAAAGGAAATGGTAAATCACACAGGTAATCATGATACTCATGGTGACCCCACCTTTTAAGCGCAAGAGACTTGGTCTTTGCCAGTTTTCACCTAAACGGCTCATAACCTTTAGGAGATAGAGCGTAAAAATCGCGACTAAAAGGTTGGACAGAACCGTATAATAGAGTAACATCCCAAATCCACCATGCTTGGCGATTTCAAGATAAACTCCCGTAAAAGCCGCTAGAAACAAGAAGATACGGCTATAAAATACAAGTTTATAGTGTTTTGACATGCTTAAATTTTCTTCACAAACTCTGATTTGAGTTTCATGGCACCGAAGCCATCGATTTTACAGTCGATATTGTGGTCGCCTTCTACGATGCGGATATTCTTCACGCGCGTCCCTTGTTTCAAATCTTTTGGCGCACCTTTTACTTTTAAGTCCTTGATGAGAGTTACTGTATCACCGTCAGCCAATTTATTCCCGTTGGCATCGATAGCAACAAGACCCTCTTCTACATCTGCAACTTCAGCAGGATTCCACTCATAAGCACACTCTGGGCAAACCAGTAGGGCACCGTCTTCGTAGACATACTCTGAGTTACATTTTGGGCAATTTGGTAGGTTGTTCATGGTTTCTCCTTATCATCATTCACTATTCTTTGAAAATCAAAATTTCTCGAACAGCAACTATTATACCTTAAAATCAGCATTTTGACAAATATAGAAAAAAACCGATATCAATCTATCGGCTTTTCTACATCTACATTCTTTTTTTAGCTTCTGCTTTGATTTTTTCAACTACTTCTTGAATGTTCAAGCCAGTTGTATCAAGGTAGACAGCATCCTCTGCTTGTTTGAGAGGCGAAGTCTCACGATGACTATCCTTGTAGTCACGCGCAGCAATTTCCTCTTTTAGAGTTTCAAGGTCTGTTTCAATTCCCTTGGCAATATTTTCCTTGTAACGGCGCTCTGCTCTCTCATCGACTGAAGCTACTAGGAAAATTTTCAATTCTGCTTGTGGCAATACAACAGTCCCAATATCGCGACCGTCCATGACAATCCCACCTTGCTGGGCAATCTCTTGTTGGAGAGAAACTAGTTTCTCTCGTACTTCAGGAATTGCTGCAATAGCTGAAACATGATTGGTCACTTCATTTTCACGGATAGGATGGGTAATATCCACATCTCCTACAAAGACAAGTTGTTCTCCAGTTTCTGAGCGTCCAAAACTGATTGGATGCTGGTCCAATAAGGCTAAAAGTTCTTCAACTTGTTCAACTCCTAATTGGTTCCTGAGAGCCATGTAGGTCGCTGCACGATACATAGCACCTGTATCTAGGTAGGTGAATCCAAAATCCTTGGCAATAATCTTTGCGACCGTACTCTTGCCACTTGAAGCAGGACCGTCAATAGCAATTTGAATCGTCTTCATTTATGACTCCTATCTAGTCTTAATCACATCTCCAGGATTAGCAAACCAAGATCCTGTAGCCATATGGCCAGGATTCAAAGCCTCTAACTGAGCAATCGAGATTCCTGCACGAGCGGCAATAGCTGCTTCTCCTTCTCCAGCCATAACTTTTGTAGTTCCTTCTGGATCAGTTGGATGTTCTGAGCTACTAGATGACTCTTCTACCTTCTCCTCTGAACTAGAAGATGCCTGCTCTGAACTACTACTAGAAGTAGAAGAAACTTGCTCTACTTTTGTATCTGAATCGTGAAAATCTTTCAAGGCTGCTGTGCGATTACTCCCACCCGATGAAAGATAGATAAGAACAATAATCATCACGACTACAATCACAAAGAAAATACTTGCTAAAATAGTCAAGATACGATTAGCCAGCACTCCTCCACCTTGTTCTCTCTTACGACGTTCTGATCTTGTTTCTTCCTGATTCTCATAAATATCTTCTTGCCACGGTTCTTTTGCCATACCTTACTCCTTGTTTTTTTTTACTTTTCTTATTACAATATAAATATGAAAATCACACTTATACCTGAACGTTGCATTGCCTGTGGGCTTTGCCAAACTTATTCTGAATTATTTGATTACCACGATAATGGAATCGTGCGTTTTTACGATGACCCTGACCAACTAGAAAAAGAAATCTCTCCTAGTCAGGACGTCGTAGAAGCTGTTAGAAACTGTCCGACACGTGCCTTGATTAAAGATTAACTCTAACATCGATAAGAACGTTCCACTCCTTCTAGTTTAGCATATTTCCATGCAAAATTATAGTCTTTTCTCTTTATTTTTTTCTGTAAGATCAGGAAGGTCACTTTTTTCTTTGACGAGATAAAGTGGTCTTTTTTTAGTCTCTAGATAAATCTTACTGATATACTTGCCGAGAATCCCAATGGTCAAGAGTTGAATCCCTCCGAGAAAGAGAATAACAGCCATCAGAGAGGTCCAACCTGATGTCGGATTGCCCAAAATGAGGGTCCGAACCACAACAAAAAAGGTCATAAGTAGAGAAATAAAACAAGATAGGAGACCTGCCACAAAGGCGATAATCAAGGGAAAATCTGAAAAATTAACAATCCCTTCAATGGAGTAGAAAAAGAGTTGCCTAAAACTCCAACTGGTCTTGCCAGCCTGCCTTTCGACATTTGGATAGTCCAGATAGTGGGTTTTAAAACCCACCCAGGCAAAGAGCCCCTTTGAAAAACGATTGGACTCGGTCAAAGCTAAAATAGCATCGACTACAGATCTTCTCATCATGCGAAAATCACGGACACCTGACGGCAAGGCTACTGGACTAATTTTTTGCATAAGACGATAAAAGAGATTAGCACAGAAACTGCGAAAGAAGGGTTCTCCCCCTCGACTGGTTCTGCGTGTTCCAACACAGTCCAAGTCTGCATTCTGGTCTAGTAAGGCTTTCATCTCTAGCAACATACTAGGAGGATCTTGGAGGTCTGCATCCATCACCACCACTAGATCTCCTGTCGCATATTGCAAGCCTGCATAAAGGGCTGCTTCTTTGCCGAAATTTCGCGAGAAAGAAATATAATGAACTGCCGGATTTTGCTCCCGATAGGTCTTTAAGAGTTCCAAGGTCCCATCACTTGATCCATCGTCGACAAAGACATACTCGATTTCTGTTTCCAAATCTGGAAGTAAAGCTTCCAAAGCCTGATAAAAAAGAGGAAGTACTTCCTCTTCGTTTAAACAGGGGACAATGATTGATATCACCATCTTAGTCTTCAAATCCATTTGGATGCTTGCTTTGCCAACGCCATGCGTCTTCACACATTTGGGTGATGCCGAGTTCTGCTTCCCAGCCCAGTTCTGCTTTGGCTTTTGCAGGATCTGAATAGCAGGCTGCGATATCCCCTGGGCGACGGTCGACAATGCGGTAAGGAATTGGTCGTCCCACTGCTTTTTCCATATTTTGGATAATTTCAAGAACTGAGTAGCCTTTACCTGTTCCAAGGTTATAAACGTTTAGACCTGAACCTTTTTGGATTTTTTTCAGAGCTGCAACGTGACCTTTGGCCAAATCGACAACGTGGATATAGTCACGAACACCAGTTCCATCTTCTGTATCGTAATCGTCTCCAAACACTTGCACTTGCTCTAATTTTCCAACGGCTACTTGCGTCACATATGGCAAGAGGTTGTTTGGAATACCGTTTGGATTTTCTCCCAAATCACCACTCTCATGGGCTCCGATTGGGTTGAAATAACGAAGCAAGACAACGTTCCATTCTGAGTCTGCTTTATAGATATCCGTCAAAATTTCCTCTAGCATGAGCTTGGTGCGACCGTATGGGTTGGTCACTGAAAGTGGGAAATCTTCCAAGATTGGCACTGTATGAGGATCTCCGTAAACTGTCGCAGAAGAACTGAAAATGATGTTTTTACAGTTGGCTTCTTCCATAGCTTTCAAAAGGCTAACAGTTCCTGCGATATTGTTGTCATAGTAGGCAAGAGGGATACGAGTTGATTCACCGACAGCCTTCAAACCAGCAAAGTGAATGACACCTGTTGGTTCTTCCTGCTTAAAGATATCTCTGAGAGTATCCGTATCACGGATATCTGCCTCATAGAAAGGCACTTCAACTCCTGTAATTCTTTCAACAACTTCTAAACTTTTACGGTTGCTGTTGACAAGGTTATCCACCACAACAACCTGATGACCTGCTTGGATTAACTCAATAACAGTGTGGGTTCCGATAAAACCTGCTCCACCTGTTACCAAAATCTTTTCTTGCATCTTTTTTCCTCGATTCTCGGATTTTTTCTTATTTTACCATTTTTGATAGGGAATGTCATTTGCCATCCTAGGGGCAAAGCTAAAATTTCAGTAAAATTCTTATTCGCTTTTTACTCGTTTGACATAGTTTTCAATTAGATAGTTTAGAGGGTCCAAGGTCAAATCTTTGTCTTGGATCAGTTGAGCTAGATGGTAGCCAATGATGGGACCAGTTGTGAGGCCCGATGAACCTAGTCCACTAGCCGCATAGACACCTGCTAAATCAGGTACTTGCCCAAAGAAAGGAGAGAAATCGCTGGTATAGGCACGGATTCCCACACGCTCAGCTCTTGAAGTCGCTCTAGCTAAAACTGGATAGTGGGGCAAGGCTGCTTCCTCCATTTGTTGGAGTAAGGTTTCATCTACCGTCAAATCAAATCCCATATCATTTTCATGAGTAGCGCCTAGGGATAATTTCCCACCTGCAAAAGGAATCAAATCCCACTCCCCTTCTGGCATAACAACAGGGTAAGCTTCCATGTCTTGGGCAAGTTGATAATCTCGGAGTTGCCCCTTTTGAGGACGAACATCTACTTCATAACCTAAAGGCTCTAACAGGTGTCCCAACCAAGCTCCCGTCGCCAAAATAACCTGATCAAACACCTCTTCGTCAATCTGGTAACCTGATGCTAAAGGTGTCAGAGTTACTTTTTCTTTGACCAGCTTGACCTGACTGGCTTCTAGCAAACGAGTCACTAAGAGTTGGCCATCTACTCTCGCTCCACCCGAAGCATAGAGCAGGCGGTCAAATCCCTGCAATCCAGGGAATAATTCATTAGCTGATGCTTGGTCTAAAATGGCTAATTGCCCTATCAAGGGAGATTCTTCTCTGCGCTGGAGGGCTAGTTGATAGAGTTCTTCCAACTTAGTTTCATCCTTTTTCAGGAGAAAGACTCCCGAACGCTGGTAAAAGTCAATTTCTTGTCCCGACTTCTCTAAATCAGCTAATAAATCCACATAAAAGTCAGCCCCCAAGCGCGCCATTTTGTACCAGGCCTTATTGCGGCGTTTTGAAAACCAAGGACTGATAATTCCTGCTGCGGCCTTGGTAGCCTGACCTTGTCCATGATCAAAGACGGTCACC